>CANRPN010000074.1 GCA_947632505.1 uncultured Clostridia bacterium
TTGTCGTCTGTTCCGCCGCGGCTCCGGCATCGCTTTTTGAGAAGAAGTCAAGCGAACCCCTCCCCGCTGCGTATGAGCAAACAGAAGCTCTTAACGCAGAATGGGAAACGGTGGACATATCTTATACTTCTAAGACGCTCGCGAAATCGCATTCCTTGTCTTTGCGGTATCCCAACTATGATTATTCTCCTGCCGTAGGGTCCTGCGGCAGCATTGCAGGGGGGAACGTAATCGGATTTTACGACCGCTATGACGAAAACCTTATCCCCAACCATGTTTCGGGAACCTTACTTGGAAATGCTTTTTTATATAGTCCCGAAGACAGTGCTATAAATCAACTTATCACAACCCTGTATGAATACATGGGAACGGAGCATGTGGGAACGACGGAGGATGAATTTATTGACGGTATGACGCGGTTCTGCACCGAAAAGGGAAAAAAGATCAGCTTTACCTCCTGCATGTCCTCGAAGTCGTTCAACTTTACATCGGCGCAACAAAAAATGGAATCCAATCTACCGATCGTTCTGTTTTTAAGCGGATACAATGCAACCATATTAACTTCGGAAGGAAATACCGATACAGTCAGTTATTTGGTGTCCACCGCCAATCATATTATGGTCGGTTTCGGATACGAGGTGTATCACTATTCCACCGCCAACGGCACGGTTACATACGAGTACATCAATGTGTCTACCGGCCTTTCAACTGGCACGCGAAGGCTGTTTGATATTCACTATAAGACTCAAATCAACGACGCGCTCGCAGTAAATATCTATTGATCATGAATGTAAAAAAACGACTTGAACAAGAGGCAAACGCCACTCATCAAAAAATTTTGGAGGAAAGCGACAAAGGTTTCCTCTCTTCTTTGCAAGAGCAGGTATCACAGCCGAAGCGCGGCCCTGTGTTTTCTCATTGGAAGGTCTGGCTTACGGGTGCCGCTTGCACGCTTGCCGCAGCCCTTGTAATTGTCTGTGCGGTTTTATTTATCCCCTCTAAGAAACACGTCGTCTATTTGGAAAAGGACTTTCATACTTCTGCCTCAGACGTTCCCGCCTTAAATGCCGACTTGAAGGATTTTGAGTTTGTGATCGGAGAAGACTTAATTGTCACCAACATCAAAAGAACTGTTGACGGTCCGACCGGAGACTTGCTTTTCTACGAGCTGACTCTTTGGACCTCAGATGGTCGAACACTAATGAGTTCAACAATAGTTTGCAATCAAAACTATTCTTACGAACCGTTTCCTCCAAATCTTTCGTTTCAGCAAGTGCAACTGACCGATTATACCGTTACTTATAATATCAATAGCTCTGTGAACTCTACTTTCCAATGTTTCGAAATAAACGGATATGCAAAAATTGAAGGGAGAAACGACATTATTTATATTACGGATTACCAAGAATTTACACTTGACGAAAACGGAACACTTTTCGAATTTATAGAGTCCTTAGTTCAACTGAAACACTGAAACGCAGTAGTTTGAAAGAAAGTTGACCCCAAAAAGAGCAATTTGGCCCCGACGTTTTCAACGTCGGGACCTTTATTTACGGTGAATTTACCATAGAAGATCGCGCTTTTTCTACCAAAATACTACAATGAAGGGCGGTAAAATTTGAGCCGACGGCATTCAGCCGTCGGCTCCTTGTTTTTATAACCCATGCGGTCTGTTTTATGTTACACTTCATTAGAAGGCCTTACAAGCGTAAACAGTATCGCTCGTCTTTGTGATACCGTCTCCACAAGTGAATACCACATATACGGCTACATGTCCATTATCTTTGCCCTTTTCCTTAATCACAGCAGAATCGGTAAAGGCGTTTTCCCCCGTCTTGTCGTTTGTGGCATGTGAAGTAGTCGGTTCGTCGTTGGTATTGTTGTTGACGTAGTATCTGTAATGTACACGAATACTTCCCTCTGCCGCAGGTCCACCAATGAATGTGCCCCCCTTCACTTGCGCATTGATCGTATGATTATAGGTACGATCCCAATCAAAGTTATAGGACTTTCCAACAGATGTGATTTCCACAGAAAGGTTCGTCATCCACAATGCCTCGACTTTGGTTTCGGCGGTATCTTCGGCGAGTTCGAGCGTTTCACCGACCTCGTACCACTTGCCGTCCGTGCCCTTTGCAAACCAACCGAGGAAGGTGTAGCCATCGCGCGTGGGCGTCCAGAGGGTGTACGTGCTCTGATAGGCGACGGTATATTCGGTATCCGCGTTGAGCGTGTAGGATGTCCCCTCGTATTCGATATTGAAGTCGATCGCGCTGTAATAGATGACCGTATCTTCACCGTATTCCGCAGTGAACGTGGAGCCGTAAGGGTCGTAATGGAAGGAGGTTGCACCCCACTTGCCCTTGCGATTGCCGATGCTATGGATGTCGCTGCCGGCGGGAAGATCGAAGATATTTTCGCCCGTTACGGTATCCGTGCGCAATACGCCGTTGTTATCCGTATAAGTGACGGTCGCTTCGAGGTAGAGTTGCGTCTTGTAAATGTATTTGCCCGTGGGCTGTCCGTCCTTGTACTCGGGGCTCCACCCTTTGTCGAGTTTGACGTCGGAACGGAAGGTGACGTTTTGCAATTCAGTCACATACACGGGGTAGATATCCATATCGCCTGTGATCTCCCTGTGCGGCCAAATGTACGTTCTGCCCTCTTCCCCCGTCTGCGGGCAAGCAATATTGTTGCTCGCGGCGAGTTCGTCGGCGTAAATGCGGGAACTTGAAGAGATCGAGCCGTCGAAGGTGAGTTTGTTATCGAAGAAGCTGCGGTCGAAACTGCCCGTGTAGTTGATACGCACATTGGACACGGAGCCGCAGGAGCTGCCGTCCTTACTCTTGAAGTTCACGGTGTAGGTGGCAGTGGAGACGACCGCAACGTCCTGTACAACGACCTTGGCGCTGCCGCAGGTAAAGGTAAGTTCAACTGCCGCGCCGCCGAAACTTGCGCCGCTCGAAAGGAAGCCGTATTTTGCTGTCGTCATACCGCTGTCGCTGAACTCAAAGGCATTGCTTCCGTCGTCTCTCTTCGTGAGCGTGAACGCTCTGCCCGACTTCAATGTCTCGTTGCCTTTATTGCCGCAGAGAATGTAGATCCCTGTCGTCGTCTGCGTAACGCCGACGGCTTCATAGATCGTTTCACTGAACGTCCCGTGAGGCAACCCTCCCTTAGAGGTCCCGGAGATAGCATAAGTTGCCGCAAAGTCGCTGCCGCTCCGCGCGATGGACGTGATGGTGAGCTTGACTTGCTCGATCCACAAGGCATAGAGTTCAACGTCGTATTCCTTATCTTTATTGGTGGCGGCATTGTCGTCTACGCGGTAGTCCAAGACATCGGTGACCATCTTCCACCCGCCTACTGCGGAGTGATCTTGAACGAACCATGCAAGGAGTTGATAGCCGTCGTTTGACTTCGGAGTATAATCAATCTGCGTCTTGTCGTCCAAGAATATGGCGTCGTGATAGTAACCCTTCCCCGCAGTGTAGCTATTGAGAGAAGCTGTTTCGATGTCGCTGTAAAAGCGCACGGTGATGGCGTTGTTCTTCCAATGGGCAAAGATGGTGTTCTGCTCGTAAAAGTTTTCGCTGTCGCCGACGTTCCACTTGAAGATCTTTTCGATGGCGCTGTCGTCGATATTTTCAATTTCTGCGCCCTCGCCAAAACGTTCGGAGAAGAAGCCCTTGAAATCGAAGCCGTCCTTTTTGAGCCCTTCGGCGTGATGGGCAAGCGTTTTGCCGTTTTCGAGCGTCACTTGACCGCTGCCGTATACATAGAGAAGTTTCCGCACATAGTACACACTGCCCTGTACGCCCTCACTGTCGAAATCGCCCTCTACCCTCTTGAAACCGTTTGTCTCATAATCCACGAGCGGATAGAGCGAATACTGATAAATAACGTAGGTGATAGGCGTATATTTCGCTTTTATAACGATCTTCCCATCCTCTCCGCCGCCCGTCGCGGGCACGGTGTAGGTTTCGAGCGAAATATCCCATTCGCCCGTGTAGCCGTCCCTATGCGGCACCTCGGGAAGGTCTTCTGCGGTGAGCTGGGAGCCGACCTGCTTGTTCCTTGGCTCGATGTCCGCGAAGATGTCGCCGTTTTCGTCCCCGAAGTACACATTGACGCCGACTTCTTCCCAAACCGCCGTAAAGGTGGTTTCTTCCAAAACGTTGGGCAGATAATCCTTGTAAGTGGCGCCGTTCGTCCAGCCCGTGAGGATGTACACGTACTCGCCGTCCTCTGCCTTGACGTTGAGGCAAAGTTTGAACTTGGAGTCGTAAGTGAACATGTACGTTGCAACGTACTTTTCTCCCTGTTTTGTGAACGCTACGCCTTCCCACTCGATCGGGTGCTCGCTCACGAAGGTGATCTCATATTCGTTGGGCGTGTACTGCGCGGTGAACGTCTTGTTCTCGACATCCTCCGAGAAGGTTGCGGGGACTTCGTTATCCCATTCCGTAAAGGTGTAGCCCACTTTCGCGTCTCGGTACCCCTCGGGGAGCTTCAACGCCTCGCCGAAAACGCCCGTGACCGACGTTTTCTTGCCGTTGACGTCGAAGGTGACGGTGAATGCAACATCCTCCCAAACGGCGGTGAGTTCGAGCGCCTTTTCGCTGTCGAGATGCTGCCACTGGGCAAGGTCGGTGATGATATGACCCTCTGCGCATTTGAAGCCCACAAGTTCTTTCACGAAGCCTTCCCCGTAGGCCCGCGTGCCGATGTGAAGGTCGTATGGACTATTGTATGTGTATTCGTCCGTCTTGACGTACTTGCCCTCGGAGTTCGTATAGCCGCCGCCCGTGATATCGTAGTCGCTCGTGAACGTGACAGTGTAGGTATTGGGGACTTCCACGGCGTAGATATCCATATTGGGCAAAAGCTCCTTAGGTTTGTTCCACTCCCAATGGTACCCCGCCCCGGGCTCCTCGGCGCCCTCGAACGACGGATATTTGAGATCGCTGTAAAACTCCTTCGTCAACATGTCGTAGACGATCTTTTGCTCGCTTATGAGTTTGCCCTTGACATAGTATTTGATGCTTCCGAGTTGCCCTTCGAGGTAATTGGTCGCGGACCAATCTACATTTTGCAGGCGGGCGTTCATGCCGCTTTCGAGCACGCTCGCAATGTCCTCCGTCCTATCCGAACTCCCTGCGTCAAAGACGCTCTCGGGGTTGCGGAGAGTAAGGTTCGCATCGATCTGTACAACGTTTGCAATGGCAAATGTGGGGATATTGATGGTGCGGAGCACGCCGTCCTTTACGCCGAGATCGACGGTGATGTCCCCAAAGGAAGAACTCCCCGTCAAGCCCGCGCCGTTGAGAACGAGGGTGTAGAGCAGATCTTTGAGCCCGTCCTCGGCATTGGGAGCATAGGTGCAGCTCTTTACATACCGACGGAACGTCCCGCCAATATCGGAGGGCTGCGCCGTTTGAGAGCCGCCGTCTCCACCGCTGCCTACCATGCCCATGATCCTTTCGACCACTTTTTCGTTGAGGTTGAACATGAAACAGATATGGTTCATGTAGTCTTTCATGAAACTACTGAGCGGGAAGGCCCGGTAAAGGATCTCGGGCGTGGGAAGAGCCTCATTTTTACTATTATTGAAGTGGGTGGTCTGGGTACGTTTGAGATAGATCATACCGCCCTCGCCATCACGCGGGCTCGCCTTGATGGTAAGATCGAGCACGGTGTCGCCGTTGATGATGACAGAGCCGCCTACCACTCCTCCCAAGACGTTATAAACGCCGTCGTAAGAAAGGCGCGCGTTGAGGCTGATGTCGCCCTTCTCATCGAAGTTGACGGCAAGCCCTTCCACCTTGATCTTGATCGCTTCGAGTTGGATGCCGAGAGCGCTGAGATTGAGATTCAACTCGCCGTCGATGTAGAACTGATCGTTGCGCACATACTCGCCCTCTTTTACACCCTTTTGCTGCGCCTCGTCGGCGTTTGCTTTGTGGGTCGCCGTCTTTGCGAGCGCCACCACCAAACGGTCAAGCCCCTGCACGCTAAAATAGTCCTCTGCACGCTGTTTTATCGCGTCCTCACTGCTATCCCAATTTTTCTGCACTGCCTCCGTGGAGATCGTCACGTTGAACAATTTCCGCGTGCTCGCGGCCGCGCCCTCTGTGCTCGCGGCGATCTCCTCCGCGCACACTTTACTCAAAACAGACTTTCCGCGCTCTCCCGTCTTTTGGAGGGTGATGGAAAGATCGTCCCGATTTTCTCCGAGATCGGCGCCCCTCAGCACGAGGTTGAGCGAGGACCCCGTCTCGTCCTGCTGCAAAGAGAAGGACTTGATATATTCGCGAAGGGTAGCCTCTTCTTTGCTCCCTTCTTCCGTCTGCTCTGCCCCCTGTGCGGGCTCGCCTGTTTCGGGAAGTTCGATGTCGATCCCGAATTGGTGGAGAAGGCTCTTGCCGAGCGCTTTGAGCCGCGCGATCAGATCGGCAGTCTCCTCGGGCGTGTTCCCCAAAAGGCTCAACCACGGCGTGACAAAATAATCGTTGACGACCTGTATATCCACGCCGAGCATATCCACAAGCCCCGCAAGTACGGTCATCAGCTCTTCGGCGGGGGCGTACACCTTCATGGGATCGTACCCCTCCTTGCCCGGGCCCACCGTGGAGACGGTGATATAGAAGTCAAGATAGCCGTTTTCCTTCCCCTGCAAGTCGGAATCAAGCGCAACGATATCGAGATACAGGCTCGTATCCGTTTCAAGCGTTGCGACAAGTTCAAAATGCAAATTGATGTATGCTTTGGAGGAGAAGCGCAAGCTCTTTTGCACCGTATCCAGTCTCACGGGAAATTCCCCGCCGAAATTCAGCTCTGCCGAGCCCTTTATTCTGTATTTTATGCCGTTTTCCGCGGGGTCCTCGCTCGCGTAAGCGGGATCCGACGAAGAAACGGCCGCGTCGAAGCCAAACGTAAGATCGGTTTGGTTCAGCAGTTCCACCGCTGCGCCAAGATAGTCGATGACTTCAATAAAGTCTTGCTTTGTGAGATAATGGATGGCTGCGCCGTTGTCTGTTTCGGGCATTTGCGGGAACACGAACACGCCTCCTTCCATGCCTTCCGCGGGAGTGCGCGGCGCGTTGTCCACATAGAGCGAGCCGTCGACGAAAAACCCCTTTCCCGGATCGGAGTAGTGCAATGCCGCACCGAGGAACCCGTATTCCGTCCGCAGGAAGAGCTGCGCAAGAAGCCCCTTGTAACCGACCGTAATATCTTGTTCGCCCGTACGGAATACGAGCGCTTTTACGATCTCCGTCCAATCGAGTCCGGCAAGTCCGCCCAATACGGAATCGTTCTCACCCCGCAGAAGAGACAGCAGTTCGCCGAGCGAACCGATCTCGGGCAGCGGGTTCTCGCTTCCCTCCGCAAACATCTTCGCCGCCGTGGAGCGCAGTTTGTTGTAGACCTGCATCAGAGCGGTTTCGAAGTCTTTGAAGTCGGTCGTTACGAGTTCCGCGCCGAGGTTGCCGTACGCAAACCGCAAGGTCTTTTCCGCGTCGTCGTAGCTGAAATAGAGTTCGAGCGCCGTCGTCTTTTGCAGACGGATAGTCGCATGAAGATACAGTTTGAGCCCGTCGGCAAAAGACAGAATGCCCTCGCCCTTTTTGATCTCGATCTCAAACTCAAAATCCTTTATGTTGAATACGAGATCGCCGCACAGCGAGATCGCCTTGTCCTCCATCATCGTCCGCACGTTTCCGATCACGGGCGTGAGATCGAAGAATCCTTCCGTATCCGCCGAGAAAGGCGCGCCCGCTTTCACCGTGAGACATGCCGCGTATCCGCCGTCCTCGGTCGCAAAGAGCATCGCCGAAACATAATCGGACCCGATTTCCACATCAATATTCCCGAGGCTGAAATCTCCGAGCTTGTCGCCGAAGCCGAACGCGTTCAGCAGTTCCGTCCCCGCGAGCGCAAATCCGAGTACGCTGTCCCCCGCCTTTTCGATCTCCGCAAACGCGGGAATGATCGTTTCGATTTCGAGGGAGAGCAACTTGTCGATGAGCGTCTCCGCGGAAAGATCGCCTTTCGCGCCCATGAGCGCCGTTA
>CANRPN010000075.1 GCA_947632505.1 uncultured Clostridia bacterium
CAATTTGCCCACCCGTATGGCCTTCCGCGTCATTCAGGAGGTGGACAGCCGTACGATCCTCGACGAATCGGGCGCGCAGAAACTCCTCGGCAATGGCGATATGCTCTACCGCACCGAGGGCATGTTCAACTGCCTCCGCGTGCAGGGCGCCTTTTTGAGCTCGATCGAGGTACAGTCCGTGCTCGAAGAGATCAAGGCCCACAACGAGGCCTACTTCGATCCCGCGGTCGCCGACTTCATCAACAACACACAGGCGAGCGACGACGACGGAGACTTGGAGAGCGCAGAGGACGGCGACGCCAATCCCGAGTACATCCGTGCCCTTGGCATGGTGGTCAAGCTCGGACAGGCCTCCATTTCCCTCATCCAGCGCAAGTGCTCCATCGGCTACAACCATGCGGGCAAGATCATCGAATGGATGGAACTCATGGGCTACATCTCTCCCTTCGACGGCAAGGCGAAGGCGAGAACGGTACTCCTTACCAAGGAGGAATACGAGAGCAAGTACGGCCCTCTCGACTGAGCGTATGCAGAAAACCTTTTACATGGTCACTCTCGGCTGCGATAAGAACCGCGTGGACGGAGAACGTCTGCTCGGGGAGATCGCATCGCACGGCTGCACCGTCACCGACGATCCCGCCGAAGCGCAGATCCTCATCGTCAATACCTGCGCTTTTCTGAATGCGGCGCGGGAGGAGAGCATCAACACCGTCCTCGATCTCAGCCGCCTCAGGGAGGGCAAGCTGGAAAAAATCGTCGTCACGGGCTGCCTTCCGCAGAAGTTCGCCGCCGAACTCTATCCCGCGCTCACCGAGGGGGACGTCTTTTTGGGCGTAGCCGATCAAGAGAAGCTTTTTCCCGCGCTCGAACGCGCTTATGCGGGCGAACGGGTGAACGCCGTCGGAAAGGGGGACGGAAAGCGGGGGACGAGGGTCGTCTCCACGGCTCCGCACTTCAAATATCTGAAAATCGCAGACGGCTGCTTCAACCATTGCACTTACTGTCTCATTCCCAAGATCCGCGGCAAATACGTCTCCTATCCCATGGCGGAACTTGTCGGAGAGGCGCGCTCGCTCGGGCGGACGGAGGAGCTCATTCTCGTTGCGCAGGACGTGACGCGCTATGGCGAGGACGGCGGGGAGAACCGTTTGGTGCCTCTTCTCAAAGCGCTTTCGGAGCTTGACAACATCCGCCATATCCGCCTTTTGTACTGCTATCCCGAGGCCATAACGGACGCTCTCATCGCCGAGGTGCGGGATGACCCCAAAATTTTGAAATATCTCGACATTCCCATGCAGCACTGCGAGGACAGGATCCTGCGGCTCATGGGGAGGCGTTCGCGGAAAGAGGAGCTGGTTTCCCTTGTGGAAAAGTTGCGCCGCGAGATCCCCGGGATCGCCCTCCGCACCACTTTCATCGCGGGCTTCCCTTCGGAGACGGAGGAGGAGCACCGCGCGCTTCTTCGCTTTCTCGCGGACATGAAATTCGAAAACTGCGGCTTTTTCGCCTACTCCCGCGAACCCGAAACGCCCGCCTATCGCATGGCGGGTCAGGTGCACCCCTCCACCAAGAAGCGGTGGGTGAGGGAGCTGTACGCGGCACAGGCGCAAATTTCCGCCGAAAAACTCAAACAATGGACGGGAAAGACGCTGCCGGTCGTGATTGACGGATATGACAAGATCGGCTATGTCGGCAGAGCCTATTTCCAGGCGCCCGAGATCGACGGGAACGTCTTTATCGTCTCTCCGAAGCGGAGCGCCCTGCCGGGCGAGGTCGTCCCCGTAAAGATCCATACCGCCGAAACTTACGATCTCGAAGGGAGCATAGAGGAATAAACCATGAATTTACCCAACAAAATCACGCTGTCTCGCATTTGTCTCATCCCCGTGTTCGCCGTTTTCTTCTGCCTCGACGGGGGAGTGCTGCCCTATAACTTCCTCATCGCGGGCATCGTGTTCTGCATCGCCGCCGCGACCGATTTTTTGGACGGCTACATCGCAAGAAAGCGTCACCTCGTCACCAATCTCGGCAAATTTTTGGACCCCATTGCCGACAAGGTGCTCGTCTCCACGGCGCTCATTCTGCTGCTCGCCGTACCCATCGTATTCGAAACGAAATACCTCGCGGGTTGGGGCTCGCTCTGCGCGGGGATCTGCGCCGCGATCATCTTGGGCAGAGAACTCATCGTCAGCGGTTTCCGCATGGTGGCCGCCGAACGCAAAGTGGTGCTTGCCGCCGACATCTACGGCAAACTCAAAACGGTGACGCAGGACGCTGCGCTCGCCGTTCTCGTGATCTCTTCCTCCTTCCCGACCCTTGCTGCGGGAGAGATCGCCGCGCTCGTCGGGTTTGTACTGCTCGCCCTCTCCACCCTGCTGGCGGTGCTCTCGGGCTTGAACTATATCCTACGGAACAGACAAGTACTCAAAGAAGAAAAAGGGGAATGACATGAGGTTTTCCGCTCTCGTGCTTCGCAATATCCGTCAAGGCGTGCTCTCAGTGGGCTTTGCGGGCATTCTGGACGCGCTGCTTTCGGGCGGCGTCTGTCTTGATGAGGTCGTCCTCCTTCCCTATGACGATCCCACCGCGCTGCCCATTGCCCTCAAACGGCTCAAAGAAGAGTGCGACGGCGTGTTTATCATCTGCGACGAGGTGTTGGAGGACGCGGTCAAAGCGGGGATAGAGGATACCGTGGGCGCAAAATTTGCGGGGAACTTCCTCGAAACGAAGGGATGTCTCTTTGCCCTTGTCCGCGCGGACGAGCGGGGCAAACAATTCGTGAAGGAGGAGCTCGTGCCCGCCGTGGACCGCCGTCGCGGGCAATCCTTTTACCGCGTCGTCTTGAAAACGGTGCTCGCTCCCGCAGAAGAGGTCCTCTCCGCCGTGGAGGATGCGCTCGATTCGGGCGCGCGCGTCTCCGTGAACACGAGCGAGGAAAACGGCGTGGGACGCATCGAGGTCGTCTATCATTCCTCCACGCCCAAAGTAGAAGTGGACGAGGCGGTGCGCATTCTCGCCTCCGCGCTCGATCCCTATCTCTATGCGATGGAGGATATCACGGTCGGGGAGCGGCTCTTCCAGGCCTTAAAGCTCCACCGCCTGAAACTTTCCACGGCCGAGTCCTTCACGGGCGGCGGCGTGGGGGAGGCGATCGTCAAAAATCCCGGGGCGAGTACCGTCTTTTTCGAGGGGCTCAATACCTATGCGAACGAGTCCAAGAAGGAGCGGCTCGGCGTTTCCGAATATACGTTAAAGCAAAAGGGCGCGGTGTCGGGCGATACCGCCTATGAGATGGCGGCGGGGCTGCTCAAAACGGGCAACTGCGACGTTGCCGTGGCAACTACGGGCATCGCCGGGCCCAAGTCGGACGGCTCGGGCACGCCCGCGGGCACCTGCTTTATCGCCGTCGGCACCCCCGACCGTGTGCGGGTGTTCGAATATCACCTCGAAGGGGACAGAGCGTCCGTCACCAAGCAGGCGGTGAATTTGGCGCTCTTCCTCGCCTATAAGGAAATCAACTGAAAAAAACCGAAGGAGAACGGATATGAATGAAGAAAAACTCAAAGCGTTAGACGCCGTGCTCGCCCAAATCGAAAAGCAATACGGCAAGGGCGCGATCATGAAGCTCGGAGAGGAGGCCGGCAATACCGACATCGACGTCATTCCCACGGGCTGTCTCGCCCTCGACTTAGCGCTCGGCATCGGCGGCATTCCCCGCGGCAGAATGGTGGAGATCTACGGCCCCGAGAGCTCGGGCAAGACGACCGTCGCGCTCCACTGTGTGGCGCAGGCGCAGAAAATGGGGGGCATTGCGGCGTTCATCGATGCCGAGCACGCCCTCGACCCCGTCTACGCCAAACATTTGGGAGTAAATTTGGACGAACTGTACGTCTCCCAGCCCGACACGGGCGAACAGGCGCTCGACATCGTGGACAGCCTCGTGCGCTCTTCCGCGGTGGACATCATCGTCGTGGACTCTGTGGCGGCTCTCACCCCCAAGGCAGAGATCGAGGGGGACATGGGAGATTCCCATGTGGGACTTCAAGCGCGGCTCATGTCGCAGGCGCTCAGAAAGCTCACGGCCATTGTCAACAAGAGCAAGACGTGCGTCATCTTCATCAACCAGCTGCGTGAAAAAGTGGGCGTGATGTTCGGCAATCCCGAAGTTACCCCGGGCGGCAAGGCCTTGAAGTTCTATGCCTCCATCCGGATCGACGTGCGCAAGATCGACACGTTGAAGGATTCCGAGGGGGCGGCGGGCAACCGTACCCGTGCAAAGGTCGTCAAGAACAAGCTCGCGCCTCCCTTCCGTCAGGCCGAATTTGACATCATGTACGGCGAGGGGGTCTCGCAGGAAGGGTGTCTCATCGACCTCGGCATTCAATACGACATCATCAAAAAGAGCGGCGCGTGGTTCAGTTATAACGACGCGAAAGTCGCCAACGGCAGAGAGAAGATGCGGCAGTTCTTAAAGGACAATCCCGAGCTCGCGGACGAGATCGAGAGCAAGATCAGGGTCGCCGCGAAGGGCTCCTCGGTCGATCAGGTTGTCGGAAGCGAAGAATAGAGGTTTTCGTGAAAAATCTTGCTATGGGGTTTTAACCCCTCAGCCTCTCACTTTGTTCGTGCCGGCTCCCCTGCAAGGGGCGCCAAGTCCGGCAAATTGGGTGCGCCGCTCCCTAAAAGGAACAGCAAGTGGAAAACGCAACGCCATTCCAAAATGTCATTTCGACCGAAGTGAGCATAGCGAACGGAGTGGAGAAATCTCAACAGCTCTCAAAAGGGAAGTCGATCAAAACAGGAGAAAAAATATGAAACATCAATTTGTAAAAGTGGCGGCGGCAAGCCCCGAACTCAGGGTCGGCGACCCCGCGTTCAACGCAAAAAAAATTATCGAGATCATTGAAGAACAGTCCGCAAAGGGGACAGAACTCCTCGTCTTTCCCGAGCTCTGCCTCTCGGGCTACACCTGCGGCGATCTCTTTTTGCAGCAGACGCTGCTCGACGGCTGCCTTGCCGCCCTGAAAACGGTCGCAAAGGCCACAGCGGGCCTCAAAATGCTTGTCTTTGTCGGGCTGCCGCTCTCCGCGAAAGGCAAGCTCTACAACTGTGCCGCGGCGCTTTCGGACGGCAAAATTGTAGGGTTCGTGCCCAAGACCTACATCCCCAACTACAACGAATTTTACGAGGCGCGCTACTTCTCTCCTGCGCCCGAAGAAAAGCAAATAATCATCCCGGAAGCGATTTTAGACGGCAGCATTCCGTATATGGTCCGCGAACTTCTCATCCGCGACGAAAATCGTCTCGCGATCGCCGTCGGCTGCGAGATCTGCGAGGACCTTTGGGCGTCCGAATCGCCCTCCGCCGCCCTCTGCCGCCGCGGCGCGGCGATCATCGTCAACCTCTCCGCCTCCAACGAGACGGTGGGGAAGCGCGAATACCGCAAGACCCTTCTCGCCGCCCAGTCGGGCAAAAATCTCTGCGCCTACGTCTATGCGAGCGCGGGCGTGGGGGAGAGCACGTCGGACATGGTGTTCGCGGGAAACAACTTGATCTACGAAAACGGCGTCTGCCTTGCGGAGAGCTTGCCCTTCTCGGGGGAGACCGCCGAGGCGGAAGTGGACGTCGGGTTCCTTCTTCACGAGCGCAGACGGCAGACGACCTTCACACGCGTCGAGAAAGAGGACACTTTCTCTGTGGCATGGGCGCACTTTTTCGGCGACGGCGACCTTACCCTTCGCCGCTTCCCGCAGCTTCCCTTCGTACCGCAGGGGAAAGAACTCGAAAAGCGTTGCGGGCTCATCCTCTCCATGCAGTCGAGCGCGCTTGCGCGGCGGCTTTCCCATACCCACAGCAAGACGGCGGTCATCGGCATTTCGGGCGGGCTCGATTCTTCGCTCGCGCTTCTCGTCACCTGCCGCGCTTTCGACCTTTTGGGAAAGGACCGCGAGGACATCATCGCCCTCACGATGCCCGGGTTCGGCACAACGCTCAAAACCAAGAACAACGCCATTTCCATCATGCAGGCGGCGGGCGTTACCATTCGCAACGTCCCGATCGGGGGAGCGGTCAACCGCCACTTCCGCGACATCGAGCACGACCCCGAAAACCGCGATACGGTCTATGAAAACGCGCAGGCGCGCTACCGCACGATGGTTCTCATGGACGTTGCCAACGAGATGGGCGGGCTCGTCATCGGCACGGGGGACATGAGCGAACTCGCTCTCGGTTGGTGCACCTATAACGGCGACCATATGAGCATGTACGCCGTCAATTCCTCCGTTCCCAAGACGCTCGTAAAGTCGCTCGTAGCCTATGAGGCAAAGCGGCTGGGCGGCAGAATGGAAGTCGTCTTAAAGAGCGTTCTGAATACCGAAATTTCGCCCGAACTGCTCCCGCCCGACGCGGCGGGGAACATCGCCCAAAAGACGGAGGACATCGTCGGTCCCTACGAGCTGCACGATTTCTACCTCTGGTGCTTTTTGCGGCGGGGATATTCGCCTGCCAAAACGCTGTACGTCGCCGAGCGGACGTTTGCGGAAAAATACGATCGCGAAACGCTCAAAAAGTGGCTTGTGCGCTTTTACAAGCGGTTCTTTGCGCAACAGTTCAAGCGCAACTGCGTGCCGGACGGCGTAAAAGTGGGGTCGGTCTCCCTTTCGCCCCGAGCCGACCTCAGGATGCCCTCGGACGCCTCCGCAAGCCTTTGGGTGAAAGAGGCGGAGGAATTGTAAAAGTTTCGCACGATTCTTTGCTCGTGCCGCTCCTTGGCTCCCCCTTGAGGGGGAGCTCCGCCGTAGGCGGTGAGGGGGTGTTACTTCGAAAAGAATCGTGCGAGGAAACCTTCCACTATGTTTTAACTTAGTTGTCCTCTTATTCGCCTTGACGGACAAGAAGCCGCAGGTATGCGGCATATTGGGTCGCGCAGCGCAAAAGCGTGGTTTTGCTCGCGCAGGGATTGGGAGAGGCTAAAAACCCTAACCTTCGCTTGCGTTGCTCCACCCTGAAAGGGACAGCAAGAGTTTCTACACGGCGCGATAAATTCAAATCATCAAAATATCAAAGCACATAAAAGGGGGAATTATGTTCAACAAAAATTTTGTCTGGGGCGTCGCGACGGCGTCCTATCAGATCGAGGGCGGTGCGCACGAGGCCGATAAGGGCCTCAATGTGTGGGATGTCGGCTCCGCAACGCCCGGGCGCATCTTCGAGGGACACAGCGGCGACGTCGGTTGCGACCACTATCATCTCTTCAAAGAGGACGTCCGTCTTATGAAAAAATTCGGCATCCAAGCCTACCGCTTCTCCGTCAACTGGGCGCGGCTTCTGCCCGAGGGAACGGGAAAAGTCTCCGAGGACGGCAAACGCTTCTATCTCGAACTTTTGGAGGAGCTGAAAAACGCGGGCGTGGAGCCGTGGGTCACCCTCTTCCATTGGGACTATCCTTACGCGCTCTACCAAAAGGGCGGATGGCTGAATCCCGACAGTCCCAAGTGGTTCGAGGAGTACGCCGCCGTCTGCGCGGAGCTGTTTTCGCCATACGTATCGCATTTTATCCTCATCAACGAACCGCAGTGCTTTTTGGGCCTCGGACATTCTTCGGGCGAACATGCGCCCTTTTTGAAGCTGCCCGACGCGGAGGTCATGCGCGCGGCCCACAACGTTTTGCTCGGCTGCGGACTTGCCGAAAAGAAGATCAGAAAGATCTGCGGCGGTTCCGTCAAGATCGGCGCGGCGCAGGCCTATTGGCCCGCTCTTCCGCTCACCGAAAAGGACGTGGAGCTCGCCCGCGAGGAGACTTTCGCCTGCCATAAAAATTTCGGTTCTGTCAACTACTATACCGACCCGCTCCTCTTCGGGCGCTATCCCGAGGACGCGCTCGCATGGCAGAAGGAGTGCGGCTTCACCTTCCCCGAGAGCGACATGGAGATCATCAAGAGCAAGCTGGACTTCTATGGGCTCAATACTTACACGGGCGACCGCGTGACGAGGGAGAACGGCAAGATCG
>CANRPN010000076.1 GCA_947632505.1 uncultured Clostridia bacterium
TCTGCTCAAAAAATTGACAGAAACTGCTTTTTGTGTTACAAAAAATCGTTTCTTTCTTATTCTATTTTTAATCTGCGGAATACCGAACAACAGCCCGGTGCTGCGCCCTTCAAGAGCTTAGCCTGTCTATTATAACACAGGTACAAAAGGAAGTCAAGCAATTTCGACAACTTTTTTGTGGAAATTTTTGGTTTCCGAAATTGTTTTGTTTACTTGCTTTCCTTTCGGACAGCTTGTTCATTCTATCATACCCCAAAAAAGAAGTCAACTGTTTTTCGCGACTTTTTTTGTCTTTTTTGCAAAAATTTTTTGTTTTTTTTCCAAGATTTTTTTGACCACAAGATGTTGTGTTTTCACCACCATTATGCTACAATGAAAGAAAACTTATACATGGAAATTTGAAAAATGAGAAATCTTTTGCAGATAATTTTTTGTATTTTGTCGGTTCTTTGCGTGGCGGCGACGCTGCTTGTGGGCGTTTTGGTGAGCTGGCTGTACGCGCTGATCGCGGCGGCCGCGGCGATCCTGTTTGCCTGCCTCATGCTCTGGTGCAAGAACGGCAATCCCTTCCGCCGCCCACCCGAAGAGCCGCATGCCGACTACATGAACACGGACGAAGAGAACGAACGGCTGAACGGAAAGAAATGATCGGTTCGCCGCGGCGCGCTTAGTGGGCTAAGCGCGCCGCGGCTTCTTTTTATACCTTATATATTATATTGTATTGACGACGCCCGAGAAGAGGGTGACGCCGTAGGGGTCGGTGAGGACGAACCCAAAGGCGCGGTCGACGACAAAGTCCTCATAGACATACTCGATGGGTGCCGACTCCGCGCCGTCCATTTCGACGACCGTGACCGCCGCGCCCTCGATCCCCCGCCGCTCCACTTTGAGTTTGGCGACGTGCTGCACCTTCTTGCAAAAGACTTTTTCGTCGGTGAGCGTTTCAAACTCACAGCCGTCGGGATAGAGCTCAGGATCGCGGAAGAACCGTCCGATCCCCATCTCTTTCAGAACGTCGTCCACCGCCGCATCGAAGTCCGCTTCATACGCGGGGAAGAGGCAGCGGGTGCCGTAATAGATGTCCGTTTCTTCGTCGTAGCCGCCGTAATCGGCTGTCTGCAAGGCGCTGAGAGCCTCTTCGGTAAAGACTTCGGAGAGGGGAACGCCCTCCTTCGGCACCAAAAAATGAAGTTGATAGCCGTGCAGGGTGCGGGTGAAGAAACTTGTGAAATTTCCCCCGTCAAACGCCCGTCCGCTGACGTAATTCCCCTGCATGAGGGGACCTGTCTTTTCGCTCCCGTCCCCCTGTTTGAAAGAATAGCTCGTTTGTGTGAGCGGCAGCTCGTCGCCCTTTCTGTTCCAGATCTCTTTCAGATAGAGAGTGTTGATGAGGGTGAAGAGGGTGTCATCGGTGAGTTTGAACTCTTGGTCGATGAGCCCGTGCGTCTGCTCCTTGACGAAGTTTTGCACCGCCTTGTTCGCGCCCGCGTTGTCGTGCAGGAAGTCGGCGGCGTAGGAATGGCAATGGTAATCGGTGGCGAGCGTTTGGACACAGTTCTCGCGGACAGTCGTTCCCTCGTTGATCCAGATGGAATTGCCGAGATCGACCCGCGCCTCGACCTTCCCTCTGCTGTCCGTGTATTCGGCCGTGAGAGAACGGTAGAAGTCGGAGAACTCCGTGCGGATCGTCTCACGGGGCGCGTTCAGGGCCGAATAGAGTTCGTCGGCCGTCTCCCCCGAGGCGCACTGCGCCGCAAGCGCGAGGGCCATGTACACGGAGACGGGGGACAGGGCGACATTCTGCTTTTCCGAGAGCGCGGCCGCCTTGGGCGAGAAACGGGCCGCAAAGGCGTTGGAAGCGGAGAGCAGGGAATCGAACGCTTCCCCCTTCTCACGGCGCTCGATGTAGCTGAGCGGCACGGCCGTATCCGGCTTGCCGAGGGTCGTTTTGTTTCCGCCGCAGGCAGAGAGAGAAACAAGCATGATGCCCGCGCACGATGCTGCGAAAATTTTGAAGATACGAGTCATAAACGCCTCCTTTATTTCTTTCTACATAATATAGACGAACGAGCAAGCCGTTTTACTCACGGTTTTCAAAATTTTTTTTGGCTCGGCTTAAAATTTTTCCTTCACCGTGATATGGAAGGTCTGTCCGTTGCGGAATGTAACGGCGACCGCGGACGGTTCCCGTACCGTTTCGCCGTCGAAAACTTCCTCCGAAAAGATGGTGAGGTCGCGCAGGAGGTCCTCCTCTGTGAGGAGATACTCCCGATCGTCTATGGGGGAGATCGTAAGGCTCGGGTTGTCGTCTGCCAACCACCGCAGTACTTCCGACACCGCCCGCTCTACGGACGCGTCGAAGATCGTTTCTTCTTTCTTGTACATTGCAAACTTCTCCTGTGAAAAAATAAAGCGCGTATCCCAAAGGAGACGCGCTCCATCGGCGGTATTGTTTGCGACAACAATAGAAAAAACCCAAATAAACTCTTTGTTACACTAAGGGAATTATTTGACCGCTCAATGGCAAGAAAAAATTTCCCCTCTTGTAACAAAGAATATTCTATTGTTGTCGCATGTTTATTGTAGCAGTTCAAAGAGAAAAAGTCAAGAGGTTCTTCGAGAAAACTTCCCGGCTCCAACTTGTCACGGCCTCGATCAGCTTCGGTGTGCCAAGGAGGGGGGTAGGGGGGTGGAGAAGCCCTCCGTTTTGCGCGTCGGGTGCGAATGCGAAATTTCCCCGCCGAAGCGGGGAAATTCCTTAGGAGGGAATCAGAACAGATCTACGCTATGGCGTACGTAGCCCGTTGAGTTTGCCATGAGATTGTATTCTACAACAAATTGCACGACCGTGTGCGCAGGGATCTTCACCTTGTAGTGGAACGCCTTGTCGTATCCCTCGCCCCAATTATCCGAACCGCGTTGGAACGCAAAATATTCGCTGCCCTCCACGACCGAGCCGTCTACATTGCGCACAAGCGTGCACAGCGCACCCGTGCAGTTGAGATTGACCGTGACCTCCCGCTCGTTGTCTCCTTGGTTGACAAAAGTGAATACGTCCTGGTAATCCTTCATCCAATTCCCGATGTTCGCAAGTTTGCCGCGGCTGTCGTACCAATCGCAGCCGACCGTGATCGGCAGCTGGTTGCCGTCTCCCTTCTTCTTGTTGAACAGGGTATGGAAGGACGTCATATCCGTCCCCACCGCTTCGTGCACGTTCTGCACGTTGATGTGCGTGACCCACTCGCCGAGCGTCTGTGTGTGCTCGGTAGAGGCGATCTTTGCGCCCGGTTCGCCCGTATCGGGAACGTCGTCCATGTAATAATTTTGGAACGTCACGGGAAGTTTGCCCGCGGGAGTGACGTCGTTAAAGGTCCATGTGGCCTCGTTATCCACGACATAGCCCACGTCCTCGCCCGTATGTACCACGCCGTACGCCTCGGGGTCGGTGATGCCGAGATGATCGTCGCCGCCCTCCGTTCCGGGCGCGACCTGCGCAGGGTCGTTGTACACATAATATGCGCCCTCCGCTTTGCCGATGACGTCAAACAGTACCGCGCCGTTCTGGCAGTTGCCGTCCGAGGCGCAGTTCGCCGTTTTGCCCACGTTGTAATTGCCGAAGGCATCCTTGGTGGTTCCGCCGAATACGTACATAAACTTACCTGCGGGGATGCGGTAGGTGGTCGGCTTGAAGTGGGCCGTGCCGTTTTTGCCCGAAAAATCGAAGTAAGCCCGCCAATTTGCCATTTGGCTTTCATTCATGTCCGAGAAATCGGGCAGACGGAATTGCGTATTGTAAAAGTTCGCCCATTCCTGCTCGCCGAGATACGCTCCCTGGCCATACCGCTGGAACCCGATGTTTTTCACCGTGACATACAAGTCCTCCGTACCCGTATTGCGGACACGGTACCCGTAATACACTGCGGGCCTGATGGTATCGCTCTGCTGCTCCATCGTAAAGAACACGCTTTGGTTTGAAACATCCTGCCGCGTAATGCAGTGGTTGATGACATGCGGGCCCTCGGTAAGCGCTTCGGGCGCATTGCAGTAGACATAGAGCGTATCGGGCCGCTTGATATATTCGATATGCGCGGGCTGCATGGGATCGGACGCAGGGTCTTGGGAGACCGTGGAAAACTTGCTCGCTTCGGGCGCCTTGTTCACCTCGAACGGCATGAGCTGTTCGGTGCTTTTCGGCGTGACGTTGACTTTTAAGACGCCTTTTACGGAATAAAATTCCGCATAGACAAGCGCGCCCTCTTCCAAACGAATGTCGAAATTTTCCGCCGCGTCCTGCAAAAGTTCGCCCTGTTCATCAAAGAGCTTTACCCGCGAAACGATCTTGTCCGAAAATTCCACACTGTACGTATCGGTGAACGGCACGCGCAGCTTTGCCCTGCGCACACCCTCCTCCTCGGCCGAATAGAACGAGCCGAACCGAAGCTCGGGCGCTCCCTGAAATTCCTCTGTCATATCGGTCCCTCCTCCCGGGGGCTCCGTTGTTCCGCCCGGCACGACATCTTCCGTCTCTCCGCAGGCGCAGCAAATAGCGAGCATGACCGCCGCGGAAAACAGCGCGGCAATTTTTTTCGCAAACATGATCCCTCCGATAAACAATGTCTCTGATTTTCATTATACAGCAAAAAGCGGCTTTGTCAAGCCGCTATGAAAAAAATTTTCTTCTTTTTTGAAATTTTTTTTAATTTCTTGGCGAATTTTCTGTAAAAAGATTGAATTTGAAAAAATTTTCCTTACAAATCGTCAAATCCGGAATGTGCTGTCCAGGTGGAGCGCCATGCCGCTGGTCCTGCCGAGCGCCGTAACGGTGAGGCCTGCCGCGTCCTGTCCTTCGTGCCAGGCGGGCATTACGACGCCGCGGTATTCCTCCCCGTCGATCGTGACCGAAATAAAGCGGCTGCCGTACATATACCAGCTGCCTTGATAGGCGCCGCTCAAAGTGCCGTCCGCATGCAGCTCCACCCGCTTTGCCGCCACCGTCTTGTAGCCCTGCAAAAAGCGCACGGCCTCGAACTTCCCCGCCGTAATGTTCAAAAGCGCCTCGGGCGTTACATCCTGCAATTCCTCGCCCGCATAACGGTTGGAATTTATCACGATCCAGCCCTCCGAGTTGAAGGCGTACTGCCCGAGATAGAGGTAGTGGAAGTTGGCAGAGCGGCTCATTCTCTGCTCGATGAACCAATTCGTCCTGCAATGATAGGAGATGAGGTTGACGCCGCCCGAAGTTGTGAACATATCGTTATGGCCGGGACAGAAGAAGTCCGGCTCGCCCTCGCGGCGGAAACTGCCGAGCAGCTTGTTCCCCGTGCCGAGATCGGTGGAACAGACGAGGGGATTGCCGTTGACGTCCACATAGGGGCCCTCGGGCCGTTCGCTCCTGCCGCAGCGTATGTTGTAGGCGGAGGACAGCGAACCGTAAGAACACATGAGATAGTAGTAGTTTTTCTTCTTCCATTCGCCGTTTTCGAGCACTTCCACGCCCTCGTGATAGTGCACAACACCCCCTTCGAGGGAGCCGCGCGCAAGCGGCGTGCCGTAGTATTGCTCAAACGTACAGTGTTTTCGGGCAAATTCGGTGTAGGTCAGCCCGTCCTTTCTCAGCCCCGTGTCGGGATCGAGCTCGATAAGATAGATCCCCAACCCGAAAGAGCCGTACACAAGAAAACTTCTGCCCTCTGCGGAGAAGAACTGCGGGTCGATACAGTTGGGTGTGCGCCAGCCCGCAGGAGAGCGCAAAATCAAACCCGTAAAGCGAAAACCGCCGTCCGGACGGTCTGATTTGGCGAGCCCGATGCAGGACTTGCTGCCTCCGAAATAGCCCGTTAAACAGAAGTACAGCCAAAATTTACCGTCCGTGCCGCGCACGCAGTGGGGCGCCCAAAAGGCCATGGTGCCGTCCTTGCGGGCGCAGATGCCGTAACCGACTTCCGAAGCGGCCGTCACGCACCAATCGTAAGCGGGTTGCAGATCTCCTCTTCCGCGGCGGTAAAGCTCTGCGGTATTCTCCATCTCAAACGCCGGGCCGACATATTCCCAATGGAGCAGATCTTCGCTCCGCCTGATCTGATAGCCGCTCGGCGCGCCGAAGGTGTCCGTGGAAAAGGCATAGTACACGCCCTCCCATTCGAGAAGGGAAGGGTCATGCGCGCAACCCTCTTGCCAATTTTTATAGTCGGGCGTGCGCATTTGCAGTTTGTTGAAATGAGGATTTTTCGGATAACGTATCGCCATGTCGTACCTTATTTTTGCATACGTATTGTGTTTTTATGAGATGTCCCCCCGATCGGGGGGACAAGCAATGTGATTTTTACGATTTTTCGGGAGCTCAGTCGGCGCCGTTCAGCCAAATGGGGAGCCCCGCATCGGAAGTCGCCGTCATGCAATAGACGCCCTTTTGCGTGCCGTAATCTCTCCAACCGGGAGCGACGACTCCGTTATAGGTGATACCGCCCAGCGTGATCGTGCAGTAATATCCCTGGGAGAGGGACCATGTGCCCGCTTCCGTCTCGCCGCTCATGATCTTTCCGTCTGCGGTGAGCGAATAGGCTTCGGAATGGGCGTATTCCTTGGATGTGCCCTTGGTGTGGACGATCACATCATAGTTGCCCACGAGCTTTTCCTCGGTCACCGTGCCCGCGCTCTCACCCACATAGCGGTTGGGAGACATTACGGGCCAGCCGTCCTTGTTGAAGTAGAGCTGCCGCACTTCGAGATGGTGCATGCCGCCCACTGCGCTACGCACATGGCAGACGACGAGGTATTTGCCGTCCTTTTTGATGACGGAATTGTGCCCGAGCGCGGTGTTCGTCGCTCCTTCCTTGAACTGGTAGTTGCCCGCAAGTTTTACGCCGTTGTCGTCCGAATATCTTGTAAGATCGTGGTTTGCAACCATGTCGGTGTAGGGGCCTGTGGGCGACTTGCTCCGCGCTACACGCATGTTGTAATCGGAGCTGAGGTCGCCGTACGTCGTCATGAGGTAGTAGTAGTCGGTCTCGGCGTTGTAGAACACGAAAGGACCTTCCACGACCTTTCCGCCGCTCGTGCCCGAGCCGCCCTTCCAAAGGAGGGTGCCGTAATAGTCGTCGCTGTTGGGATCGGTGACGACGGGAGCGCCGTTCTGATCGAGCGCCTTGATGAAAATGCCCGTAAAGTAAGAGCCATACACCATCCAGAGTTTCCCGTCCTTGTCGTAGAAGAGCTCGGGGTCGATGCAGTTGGGCTGGCCGCCCATACCGAAGGATTGCACGATGATCTCATCGACGTTGTAGGGGCCCATGATGTTGCGGGAGCTCACCCTGCCGATGAGCGACTTGCTCGAACCAAAGGAATCGGTGATCGAGTAGTACATGTAGTAGCGGCTGCCGATCTTCATGACGTCGGGAGCCCATGTGGTGGAGATGGTGTCGTTCCCCTTGTCCTGGATCGCTGCCGCGGTGACCGATTTTTCAAGCGCTCTCGGCCAGGTTCTTCCTGCGGGACCGACGAAGGGGTCCTCCTTGTCATAGAGCGCCTGCCAATTATTGTCGCCTGCCAGCTGGTTCCAGGTGATAAGGTCGGAGGAGCTCGCCACGGCAAAATGGGTGCCGAAAGCGTAATATTTTTGGGTCACGTCGTCGTAAAAGACGGACGGGTCGTGCACGGCGACGTTGTTCAGGCTCGCCGAGGTGGGCAGAACGGCCTCCGCAGTGGGGAGGGCGGCGCTTGCCGTCATCCATATCTCCTTATCGTACCACGACGAAGTTTCCGAACCGCCGTCTCCGCCGGGTGTTTTTTCGGTCTCACCGCCGCAGCCGACCATACAGAGCGCCAAAATAACGCTCAAAATTCCCGCGAACACGGGATAATGCTTTTTCATAACTTTCCCCCCTTATCAAATATGGTTTTATTATAATATGCCAACGCAAATTTGTCAAGAGGATTGGGAAAGTTTTCATTTGTTGGTAAAA
>CANRPN010000077.1 GCA_947632505.1 uncultured Clostridia bacterium
AAAGGAGTTAAATTGACGGATGAACTTACCCACCCACAAGTACGGGAAAATCGAACGCAAAAAGTTCGGCAGGATCAACGAGGTCATCGACATTCCCGACCTCGTAGAGATCCAGAAGGAGAGCTACCGCTCGTTCACCGAAGAGGGCATTGCCGATATCTTTGAGGACTTCTCTCCTATCACCGACTTTTCCGACCACTTTGAGCTGTATTTCCTCTCCTATGAGTTCGGAAAGAAGCCCAAGTACGACGAAAAAGAGTGCCGCAACCGCGACGCAACCTATGCTCTGCCGCTGCGCGTGCGTGTACGCCTCAATAACAAGGTGAAAAACGAGCAAATTGAGCAGGACGTGTTCATGGGCGACTTCCCCAAGATGACGGAGAACGGCTCCTTCATCATCAACGGCGCCGAGCGCGTCATCGTCTCCCAGCTTGTCCGCTCCCCCGGCGTGAACAATTCCTTCGAGGCGGACACCAAGACGGGCAGAAAGCTGTATGAAACGACGGTCATCCCCGGAAGAGGGGCGTGGCTCGAATTTAAGCAGGACACACAGAATGTGCTCTGGGTGAGCGTGGACCGTAAGCGCAAGCTCCCCGCCACCGTGCTTCTGCGCGCCATCGGCTACGGCAGCAACCGCGCCCTCGAAGATCTCTTCGGCGGCGACAAGATGATCGAAGCCACCATGGAGAAGGATACGGGCCGCTCCGAATCGGACGGTCTCATCGAGTTGTACAGAAGGCTGCGCCCGGGCGAAGTCCCCACCGAAGATTCCGTGCGCCAGCACCTCAACAACCTCTTCTTCGATCCGCGCCGCTACGACGTCGTCAAAGTGGGGCGGTACAAGTTCAACAAAAAGCTCAACGTCTCTTACCGTCTGCCCGGTTGCAGGCCCGCGGAGGACGTCGTTCATCCCGTTACGGGCGAAGTGCTTGCCGCCAAGGGCGAGACGATCTCCGAGGAGCAGGCAAAACTTATCCAGAACGCGGGCATTAACCGCATATCCGTCCTCGTGAACGATCCCGAACTCGGGGAGATCCCGCACGTCCTCATCGGCAATAACACCGTAGACTTTGCGGCGCAGGTCGATCTTCCCGCCGAGAAGGCGGAGATCCTTGCCAAGGGGCTCGGGCTCCTTGCCACCGTCTATTATCCCAACCTTGTTTTCGCCCGTGAGGTTGCCGAGGCGTGCAAGACGCAGTCCGTGGAGGAGGTCGCCGAGCTCTATCGCGACCGCATCAACAAGCTCTACCATGAGCTTCCCGAATCCGATCCCGGCGCGCGCGACCTTGACGAAGAAAAGGAGAAGAAAGAGGAGAAGAAGAACCGCGAAAAGCGCAAGGAGAACCGCATCAAGTTTGTCTCCGCGTGCGTTCTCTTCACCGAAATTTTGCAGCGCAGCACCGAGGAGGCCGTTTCCGGCGCGCCCGTGGACCTCGCTGCTCAGACCCGCGTAAACGGCGTCACCCCCGAGGAGAAGAAAGCGTTAAAGCCCCTCATTGAAAAACTTAATTATAAATGTATCACCGAGGACGACATCGTGGCTGCGGTTTCCACCAACCTCGATTTGAAGTACGGCATCGGCTCCATTGACGAGATCGACCACCTCGGCAACCGCCGCGTCCGTTCCGTGGGCGAGCTGCTCCAAAACCAGCTCCGGATCGGCATGGCCCGCCTCGAACGTCTCATCAAGGAGCGCATGGCCACGCAGGACCCCATGGAGGTCACTCCCTCCGGGCTCATCAACGTCCGTCCTATCTCGGCGGTCATCCGGGAATTTTTCGGTTCTTCCCAGCTCTCGCAGTTCATGGACCAGACCAACCCGATCGCAGAACTTACCCACAAGAGAAAGCTCTCTGCGCTCGGCCCCGGGGGACTCAACAGAGACAGAGCCACCTTCGAAGTCCGCGACGTGCACCACTCCCACTATGGCCGTATGTGCCCGATCGAGACCCCCGAAGGCCAAAACATCGGTCTTATCTCCTCGCTCGCGACCTTCTCCAAGGTCAACGAGTTCGGGTTCATCATGTCTCCCTACCGCAAAGTGGATAAAGAGACGGGGATCGTCACCGATCATGTGGACTATCTCACGGCGGATGAAGAGGACCGCTACGTCGTCGCACAGGCGAACGAACCCCTTGACGAAACGGGCAGGTTTGTCAATGCCCGCGTCGGCTGCCGCTATAAAGAGCTCATCACCGAAATGCCGCGGGAGCGCATCGACTATATGGACGTAAGCCCCAAGCAGCTCGTCTCGGTCGCAACGGCGCTCATTCCCTTCCTGGAAAACGACGATACCAACCGTGCCCTCATGGGCTCCAACATGCAGCGCCAGGCGGTGCCTCTCCTCAAAACGGAGGCCTCTATTGTGGCGACGGGCATCGAGGCCGCGATCGCGCGCGACTCGGGCGTGATCGTTCGCGCAAAGGAGAGCGGCACTGCCATTGCCGTCGCATCGGACAAAATCGTCATCCGCAACGACCTCGGTTACGAGGATGAATATCCGCTCAAAAAGTTTGAGCGTTCCAACCAAGGCACCTGCCTCAACCAGCGCCCCATCATCTCCACGGGAGATCGGGTGGAAAAGGGCGACGTCATTGCGGACGGCCCCTCCACTTACGGCGGCGAGCTCGCGCTCGGCAAGAATATTCTCGTCGGCTTCATGGAATGGGAGGGCTATAACTACGAGGACGCCATCCTGATCTCCGAAAAGCTGGTGCAGGACGACGTGTTCACCTCCATCCACATCGAGGAACACGAGACGGAGGCGCGCGACACCAAGCTCGGCGCCGAAGAGATCACAAGAGACATTCCCAACGTCGGCGACGACGCTTTGAAAGACCTCGACGAGGACGGGATCATCCGCATCGGCGCGGAAGTGGGAAGCGGTGATATTCTCGTCGGCAAGGTCACTCCCAAGGGAGAGACCGAACTCACCCCCGAAGAGCGGCTTCTCCGCGCCATTTTCGGCGAAAAGTCGAGAGAGGTCCGCGATACGTCGCTGCGCGTTCCGCACGGCGAGGGCGGCATTGTCGTGGATGTGAAGATCTTCACCCGCGAGAACAAGGATGAACTCTCTCCCGGCGTCAACAAACTCGTGCGCGTATATATCGCGCAGAAGAGAAAGATACAGGTCGGCGACAAGATGGCGGGCCGCCACGGCAACAAGGGCGTCATTTCCCGCGTATTGCCGCAGAGCGACATGCCCTTCCTGCCCGACGGAACGCCTCTGCAAATCTTGCTCAATCCCTTGGGCGTTCCCTCCCGTATGAACATCGGACAGGTGCTCGAAGTGCACCTCGGCTATGTCTGCCGTCTTTTGGATTGGAAGATCGCGACGCCCGTCTTTGACGGCGCGACCGAAAAAGACATCGAAAAGCTCTTCGAAGAGAACAATCTCTTCAATCCCGACGGAAAAGTGGACGGCAAGTTCCAGGTATTCGACGGACGGACGGGCGAACCCTTTGAGAACCGCGTCACCATCGGCGTCATGTATATGATCAAGCTCATCCACCTCGTGGATGACAAGATCCACGCCCGTTCCATCGGACCTTACTCCCTCGTCACCCAGCAGCCGCTCGGCGGCAAGGCGCAGTTCGGCGGCCAGCGCTTCGGCGAAATGGAGGTCTGGGCGCTCGAAGCCTACGGCGCGGCGCACATTCTGCAAGAGATCCTCACCGTCAAGTCGGATGACATCGTCGGCCGTGTCAAGACGTACGAGAGCATTGTCAAGGGGAACAACATCTCCGAGCCCGGCATTCCCGAGGCGTTCAAGGTGCTTCTCAAAGAATTGCAGTCTTTGGCGCTCGACGTAAAGGTGCTCACCGAGAACAACGAGGAACTCATCATCCGTGAGTTCGAGGACGAGGACGACACGCAAGAGCGCGAACGGGACAGAACCATTCCCACCACCGAGGAGCCCGATTTCGACTTCGGTCTCGACGACGAGGACGAAGAGGACGACAGCATTGGCGCGCTGTTCGACGAATCGGACGACGAGGACGAGGACTTTGTCTCGGGCGACCTGTTTACGGACAAGGACCTCGACGAGGAGGACGACGACATGTCCGACGTCAGCGAGGACTTCTCCTTCGGCGATCTGTTTGACGACGAGGAGAACGGCGAGGACGACGGCGACGGCAAAGGTGGCAGCAAAGGCGGCAGCGACCTCTTTGACGACGAGGACTAATTTGGGAGGTAAGATATGTACGAATTAAATGATTTTAACAGTATCCAGATCAGCGTTGCGTCTCCCGAAAAAATCAGGGAATGGTCTTACGGAGAAGTAACCAAGCCCGAAACCATCAACTATCGCACCCAAAAACCCGAACGGGACGGTCTTTTCTGCGAAAAGATCTTCGGCCCCACGAAGGATTGGGAATGCCATTGCGGCAAATATAAACGGATCCGTTACAAGGGCCTCATCTGCGAAAAGTGCGGTGTCGAAGTGACCCGCGCCAAGGTGAGAAGAGAGCGCATGGGCCATATCGAGCTCGCTGCGCCCGTCTCCCACATCTGGTATTTCCGCGGCGTGCCCTCCAAGATCGGGCTTCTTCTCGATATGAGCCCCAAGGCGCTCGAACATGTCATCTACTTTGCGGCATACGTCGTGCTCGATTCGGGATTTTTGAATAAGGTCGATGCCTTAAAACACGACGGCAATTTCAACATCCTCTCGGACGACGAAGTGTTTGTCGACGGCGTTGCGGCGCAGGTCGCCTGCATCGGCTACACCGAACCCAAAGCTGTCAAAGTGTTCTCCAAAAAGGAAGAGGCCAAGGCGGCGCTGCAAAAGGCGCTCGAAGGCGACCTTTGCGAGGAAGAGAGTTTCTTCGACGAAGCCAAGATCTTAAACGGCAACGTCACCCGCGCACAGAGCGTGCTATCCCGCATGAGCGGCGGCGCCGTTGTCGAGCTCTATTCGGTAAAAGAGAGCACATCGGGTGAGGAGAAAACCTTTACGCTCACATCCCGCCGTGCAAAACTGCTCACGAACCGCAGCGATTTTGAAAGTGCGGAGGCGCTCAGAGCCTTCCTCGACGGCGCCGCGGAAAAATCCTTCACATACAAGCAGGTCATCAACGACAAGCAGCTCCGTGAAACGGAGGGAATGCTCGGCGAGAATACCGGGCTCAAAGTGGGCATGGGCGCCGAATCCATCCGCGAACTTCTGATGGCGGTCGATCTCGAAGCCGAGAGTGTGGAGGCAAAGAAGATCATCGAAAGCAATACTTCCGGCCCCAAGCGGGTGAAGGCGATCAAGCGGATCGAGATCATTGAGGCCTTCCGCAAGAGCGGCAACCGTCCCGAGTGGATGGTGCTCACCGTGCTTCCCGTCATTCCGCCCGACCTTCGCCCCATGGTGCAGCTCGACGGCGGCAGATTCGCCTCCTCCGATCTCAACGACCTTTACAGACGGGTCATCAACCGCAACAACCGCTTAAAGCGCATGATCGAGCTCGGCGCGCCCGAGATGATCGTAAAGAACGAGAAGCGCATGTTGCAGGAAGCCGTGGACGCCCTCATCGACAACGGCAGGAGGGGCAAGCCCATCAACGGGCCGAGCAACCGCGAACTGAAATCGCTCTCGGGCCTTCTCCGCGGCAAGCAGGGCCGTTTCCGCCAAAACCTTCTCGGCAAACGTGTCGACTATTCGGGCCGTTCCGTCATCGTCGTCGGACCCGATCTCAAAATTTATCAGTGCGGCCTGCCCAAGGAGATGGCCATTGAGCTGTTCAAGCCCTTCGTCATGAAGCGGCTCGTCGAAACGGGCAAATGCCACAACATCAAGAGCGCAAAGCGCACCGTGGAAAAGGGCAAGGATTTCGTTTGGGACGTCCTCGAAGAGGTCATCAAAGATCATCCCGTGCTTTTGAACCGTGCGCCCACCCTGCACCGTCTGTCTATCCAGGCGTTCGAGCCGATCCTGATCGAGGGCAGAGCCATTAAAATTTCGCCCCTCGTCTGCGGGCCCTTCAACGCCGACTTCGACGGCGACCAAATGGCCGTGCACCTTCCTCTGTCGATCGAAGCGCAGGCAGAAGCAAGGTTTTTGATGCTCTCCGCCAATAATATTCTCAAACTTGCGGATGGCAAGTCGGTCATGAGCCCCACGCAGGATATGATCATCGGCGCGTACTATCTCACCATCCTCAGAAGGGAGGAGGGGAAGAAGTACGACGATCAGGGCAGACCGGATGAAAACGGCGAACTCTATGTTCCGCCCGTTTACGCCTCCTTCGACGAGGCGCTCATGAGCTATCAGCTCAAAGACATCCACTGCCAGGACGAAATTTACGTCCGCCGCACGGTCAAATTGCCCGACGGCAAGTTCGACGATCTTGCGCTTCCCTATGAAAAGACCTTTACGCGGGACGACGTTGTGCCCAACAACGGCATCCGCGGCCATGTCGCTGCATGGAAGGACGAAAAGACGGGAGAAATGTTTGTGACGGGCGTCATCAAGACCACCGTCGGCCGCATTATCTATAACGACAACATGCCGCAGGATCTGGGTTTCGTCAAGCGTGAGAATCCCGAGGACTACCTCAAACTCGAACTTTCCACGGAATTTATCGGCAACGCCCGCGCGATCGGCAAGAAGCACCTTTCGAAAATTGTCGAGGCGTGCTTCAAAACGGGGTATGCGCCCAAGGCTTCGGCAGTGCTCGACGCCATCAAGGAGCGCGGCTATAAGTATTCCACGATCGCGGCGCTCACCACGTCCGTCTTTGACATGAAGATCCCCGCCGAAAAAGCGGAGATCGTCGCCAAAGCCGAGGACGACGTTGCGAAGATCTCCAAGAAGTATGCCCGCGGTCTCTTGAAGGAGGACGAACGTTATCACGCCGTTATCGACGTGTGGGACGACGCCACCGATAAGGTGGCAGGGCTCTTGAAAGAACAAGGCACGCGCGACAAGTTCAACCCCATTTGGATGATGGCGGATTCTGGCGCGCGCGGTTCCATCGACCAGATCAAGCAGCTCTCGGGCATGCGCGGCCTCATGGTGAACCCGCAGGGCCGTAAGATCGAGGTCCCCGTCAAATCCTGCTTCCGCAACGGCCTTTCCGTGCTGGAATACTTCATCTCCTCCCACGGCGGCAGAAAGGGCCTCGCCGATACCGCTCTCAAAACGGCGGACTCCGGCTATCTTACCCGCCGTCTCGTGGATGTCTCGCAGGACGTCATCGTGCGCGAAGAGGACTGCTATGCAGGCAAAAAACCCCGCGGCACCGTGATCCATGCCATCGTCGGTCCCAATGGGGAAATGATCGAGAGCCTCGAAGACCGTTTGACGGGCAGATTCGCCGCAGAAGATATTACCGATGAACAGGGCAATGTGCTGGTTCCCTGCAACGTGATGATCACCGAGGATATGGCCAAAAAGATCGCCTCCATCCCCGCCTATGCCGAAAACGGCGTGAGCATCCGTTCCATCTTCACCTGCAATACCCGCTTCGGCGTGTGTGCAAAGTGCTACGGCAAGAACATGGCCACCACCTTACCGATAAAAGTAGGGGAGGCAGTCGGCGTCATCGCGGCGCAGTCCATCGGCGAACCCGGCACCCAGCTTACGATGAGAACCTTCCACACGGGCGGTATCGCGGCAACGGGAGACATCACCCAAGGTCTGCCCCGTGTCGAAGAACTTTTCGAGGCGAGAAAACCCAAGGGCGTCGCCACCATTTGCGAAGTCGCGGGCATTGTCACCGTGGACAACAGCGAAAACCTCAACCGTATCATCATCTCCGAAGAGGGGACGAACATCAAGCTCAAAGAATATCCGCTTCCCTTCAACGCCGAACTCAAAGTTCAGACGGGCGACAAGGTGGAACCGGGCGCCATGCTCAATGCAGGTTCCGTCAACCCGCAGGACATCATCCGCGTCAAGGGCGTCAAGGGCGTGCAGGACTATATCCTCGAACAGGTGCA
>CANRPN010000078.1 GCA_947632505.1 uncultured Clostridia bacterium
AACTTCGCGCGGTGACATGACAATTTAATATTTTGTCATTTCGAGTGGAGCGTAGCGGAATCGAGAAATCTCACCTTGTTGCCCACCCTTCTATCCGTTGATGTCCAAAACGGCGCAGGCGCTCTTGGCAAGCGCTACGTCGAACCGCTCCGGAAAGGCGCGGCACAGCCCGGCGCATAAGATCTCTGCAAGAAAGAGCGGCACATATCTCTCCCCTCTGTCCTCGCCCCGTGCCGCCGTGAGCGCGCAGTCGGCATACCGCTCTCCCCCGCCGAGCGCCAAGATCTTCATGCCGTGCGCCCGTGCGAGTTCCGCCGCCCGCGCCGTCTCCCCGCCTCCGCCCAGCGTGACGAGCAGATCTTTCTCCCCGCATGCGGGGATCACTATGTTGCGGAACCGTACATCCTCCTCAGTGACCGCAAACACGCCCATTTCGAGCAGACGGTCTTTGAGCCAAAACGCAGCCGCGGCATTCTCCGGCGCGGCAAAGCAATACACTTTGTCTGCCGAGAGTATGAGCTCGTACGCCCTGCGGATCGTTGCGCCGTCCAGCTTGGCGCGGCAACGGCCGAGCGCCGCAAGGTACTCCGTCTGGATCTCATATAGAAAGTCGTTTGGCTCTTCCCGCAGCCAAACCTTCCCCTCCCGCGCGAGCGAGACGCGGAAGTCCGAATATCCTTGGAATCCGTTCTGTCTGCAAAATCTGAGCACGGTCGCCTCCGATACGCCCACCGCTTCGGCCAGCTGCGTGATGGAGAGCCCGATGAGGGTCCGCTCGTCCGTCCGTTTCAAATATTCTCCGAGCCGCTTCATCGCGGGGGAAAGCACGGCTTTCTCCCCTGCCCTTTTTTCCATGGCGTCCTCCTCGTCCTCCATTATAGTACGTTACTAACGTACTTGTCAAGTAATAACGTATTTTTTTGTCTATAATTTTTTTATGGACAATACGACGAAGTTCACGCAGCGCTTCAATGAAACGCTCAAATATTCCAATGTGAAACAAACGGCGCTCGCGAAAGCGGCAAACGTCTCCAAACAGTGTATCTCCGACTACAAGGCAGGCAAGAGCGTGCCGAGCATCGATACGCTCTATTTGATCTGTAAGTATCTCGACATCTCGGCCGACTATTTGCTCGGTTTGGAGGATTGAACCGCACCGCGTAACGGAAATCGTTGCAAGAAAAAAGCGCCGCCGTTCCGAAAGGCGTTCGGAACGGCGGCGCTGCATTTAAGCCAATCTCTGTCGCATTCTGCCATCAAGGGGCAGCCGAGGAAGCGCTCAGGCCGACGGGATAGAGCGCGCGGACAAGCCGCACGACCTCCTCAACGGCGGTAAGACGGGGCGCAGACAGCCAATCGACCGTGACTTCGGTCACCGTCCGCGCATAGACGCGAATCAACCGCTCCCGCTCTTCGCTCTCACGGACGCTGCACTCCTTGCGCAGGAATCCGCACAAAAGCTCGCTGTGATAGACGAACAGCCCGCTCGGATCCTCGGGCGGCATGGCGTGCAGCACCACCTTCGGGCTCTTCCGGAAGGCCGCAAGCGAGAGGGACACAAATTGCTCGAAGTTCTCCGCATGGGCGAGGACTTCTCCGTAATAGGCGTTTTGGAAACACCTTTGCAGCAGATCGTACTTGTCGCAGAAATGCTTGTAGAACGTCGCCTTGCAGATCCCCACTTCTTTCAAGAGATCGACGACGAAAATCTGCGTGACTGTTCTGGTTTTCAACATTTCGAGAAGTGCTTTTTCGAGAAAACGTTCCGTATTCATACTTTTACCTCCTTCAAATGCGGACTGTATTTTTCGATCACGGCAGCGAGCGTATTGCCCGAGGGGAAGGCAAAGGGACGGCCGTCCGTCTCGGTGCGAAGCTGCAAGAGTTTGGAATCGATCTCTTCAAAGGAATCCTCCCGCGCATTCACTCTCTCCTCGCCGAATACGCCGATGTTGTAGACGCCCCAGCCCATTTCTCCCCAAACTTTATAGGTCCAGCTCACCCAATTCCAGCCGTGGGAATTGAGCAAAGACAGCGTATCCTCCCATTGCCGTTCGATGCCGTATGCCGTAAATTCCCCCATTTGGAGGGGCACGCCGAAGTTCCTCTGCTCCACCTCCGAAACGCGTTCGAGAAAGCTCGCAATGTGCTCTTCCTCCCTGCCCGTATCGGAACAGTTTGTGTAATGGTGGAAGGAATACATGCAGTTCTCCCAGCCGTACACGGAGGGCGCGGGGATGTCGCCCCCGCCCCAGCAAGATTCGAAGATGACGATGTGCCTGTCCCCCTTGGCGCGGATGGCCTTGTAGAAGCGGTCCATCGCGTCGAAGTGAGGCTTGGAGGTATTTCCCGCTTTTTCTCCCGGTTCGTTGAGAAGGTCGTACCCCGCGACGGCGGGATTCTCCTTGAAGTGCTCCGCGACCGCCCCCCACATCTTTTCGGTGAGCGAGAGTTTTTGTTCGTTGGAATAGAAGTCCACATCGGCGGCTTGGTCGATCACCTCTCCGCTGTGATCCTGTCCGTTCTGCGAGCCGTACGCCCCGTGCAGGTCCAAAATGGTATACAGGCCGTATTTCTCGGCCGTGTCCACAAAGGTGTCGAGGAACTCAAAGTCGTACGCTTTGCCCGCGTTTTCGAGCCCCTCCACGGCGGCAAAGTCCACGTTCATGTAGGTGAAGGGCAAGCGGATCACGTTGATCCCCATCGCGGCGCAGTTGATAAAGTCCTGCTCCGTCCACCAGCTGCCGCGGTAGTTGTACCAAAGATCCTGCGTCCTATCGAAGCCAAACCGCTCGATGAACGTTTTACTGAGATTCAGAAAATCCCGCGCGCCCGAAAATCCGCACATCCAATTTTCGGTGACGCCTAAGCCCCCCGCATTTACGCCGCGCAGCTTGATCTCCTCTCCCTCTTCCGTCACGATCTTCGTTCTCTCCGTTGAGAGAAAGGAGAGGGTATGTTCCTCGGACGGAGGCGGAGGCGGAGGCGATTCTTCCGTTTCGCATCCGCACAGGGCGAGCGCGGGAAACGCAGAAAGCGCCAGAGCAAGCGCGCACGCCAACCGTTTCTTCATGGTAAGACCTCCCGAAACTATCTCAGTGTTCATTATAACATTTTACAGAATGCCCTGTCAAGTTTTCTCACAACAATCTAATGAAATTCAAGCATAACTTGAATATACCGTTCATTTTTGGCGCAGAAAAGTGTTTTTTCCTGCGTTTTTGTTTGAAAATTTAACAGAATACTTCTTTATTCTTTTGTCTGTTTTCAATCCGGATCTCAAAAAAGAATATTGCTTTTGCGCGCAGGATACTATAATATGGAAAAGAAAGAAAGCGAAAAGGCTTTCGGATGCGGGCGGCCCGTCCGCAAATTTACGGGAGGTAAAGAATGAAAAAAGCAAAAATCGTCTGTTTTTCGGTGAGCGCGGTGATCATCGCGATCGTGCTGGCGCTGAACATCGCCGTCGGCGTGATGTCCAAAGTCCTCGACCGCTGGGTCGTCGGCTATAAAAACGGCGAAGTCAGCAGCGCGGAGCGCGCAGAGGGCGAAGCGCTTGTGGAGCAGATCCAGGCCGAGGGTACCGTCCTCGTGCGCAACCAGCCCAATGCGGAGGGCGGCACGCCCGTGCTTCCCCTCGCGGAATCGGTGAACAAAGTCAACGTGTTCGGCTGGGCGTCCGTGGACTGGGTGTACAGCGGCTCGGGTTCGGGCACGATCTCGGGGACCAAGAACCGCGAAGACAATACGCAGACGCAGCTCTACGACCTGTATGACGCGCTCGACGAATACGGCGTGGCCTATAACACCAAGCTCAAAGACATGTACACAAGTTACAAAGAACGCCGCGACAAGGCCTCTCCCTTGGATGCAGGCGGTTCGGGAGGCTCCCTGCACTCCTTCAACTATGAGTTCAGCATGCTCTACGAGCCCAGCGTTAGCGACGAAGCCTACTACTCGCAGGCGCTCAAAACGAGCGCGCAGAGCTATTCGGACACCGCCCTCGTCGTATTGGGCAGGATCACGGGCGAGAGCAACGACTGTCCCAAAGTCCAATATAAGTACAAGGGCACGGCGGACAGAGAGCGCACCTACCTCGAAATTTCCACCGAAGAGGAGGAACTCCTCAAATACGTGGGTGAGAACTTCGGGAACGTAGTGGTGCTCATCAACTCCACGAACGTGATGGAACTCGGCTTCCTCGAAGATATTCCCGGGCTCGATGCCTGCCTCATCGTGGGGCCGACGGGAAGCGCGGGCGCAAAGGCGATCCCCAAGCTCCTGTGGGGCGACTACACCCCCTCGGGCAGAACGACGGACACCTACGCCTACGACCTTACCACCAACCCCACCTATGTGAATACGGGCGCGGGCGTCAAGGGAACGGGCGGCAACGGCGACGACACCACCAACTTCTACACCAACAGCAACGGGATCTACCCCACCACCGTCGACCATACCAACGGCAGCGCGAACGTCAAATATTCGGGCGTCGCCTATACCGACTATCAGGAGAGCATCTACGTCGGCTATAAATGGTACGAAACGGCAGACGCGGCAGGCTTTTGGACGAGCGACAAGGCCAAGTCGCAGTGGAACATCGGCGGCTATGAGGATGTCGTGCAATATCCCTTCGGGTACGGCCTGAGCTACACGGATTTCGAATGGCAGGTGCGCGAGGTCTCCCCCGCAGCCGGCTCCGAAGTGACGGACGCGAGCACGATCAAGTTCGAAGTCTTGGTCACCAACACGGGGACCGTAGCGGGACAGGACGTTGTGCAGCTCTACTACACCGCTCCCTACAAGCAGGACGGCATCGAAAAGTCGGCGGTCAACCTTCTCGCCTTCGGCAAGACGCAAAGCATCTTGAAGCCCGGTGAGAGCGAAACGGTCACCCTCGAAGTGAACGTCGAGGACATGAAGAGCTACGACTGCTACGACGCGAACGGCAACGGCTATTGCGGCTATGAGCTCGAAGCGGGCGACTATACGCTCTCGCTGAGAACAGACGCTCATACCCTCGCGGACGGCCGTCTTGCGGGCGACGACGCCGTTTACACTTACACGGTGAAGGCAAACCTGCAACTCGATAACGACAGCGCGTCCGGCAACCCCGTGGAGAACCGCTTTACGGCGGGCGAGGGCGTTACCCTCACCGACGGCGTTGCGATCGACGGCAACAGCGACAACACGGCGCAGATCACCTATCTCAGCCGCAGCGACTTCGCGGGCACCTTCCCCTATCAGCAGGCTCCGAACCGCGAAATGACGGACATCGTCAAAAAGTATAACCTCTACAATGAGGCGCTCGCAAATGAATGGCTGGAACGCCACAGCGACGCACAGGAGCCCGTGATGGGCTCGGGCGGCGGCCAGCTTGTCTACGATTCGGCGACGGAACAGATCACGGACGTCGGCAGACAGCTCGGAAAAGAGGCCAACTACGACAACGACGATCTTTGGGATCCCATCCTCGACCAACTCACCCAAAGCGAATTGCAGCAGCTCGTCCTTCACGGCTATGTCAAGACGTCGGCGCTCGCCTCCGTGGGCAAGCCCGCGACGGACGACCTCGACGGTCCCAACCAGATCGGCAGCTTCGACAACGGGACCAAGGGCGCTACGGGCTTCAACTCCGTCGTGCTCGCGCAGACGTGGAACACCCAGCTCGCATACAGTATGGGGCTTGCCGTCGCCAAAGACGCCGCGAACAACGGTATCAGAGGGTGGTACGGTCCCGCGATGAACCTGCACCGCTCCCCCTTCGGCGGCAGAAACTATGAGTACTATTCCGAGGACGCGTATCTCTCGGGCATCATGGCGGCGAACGAAGTCAAAGCGGCCAAGAACGGCGGCGTGTTCAGCTATCTGAAACACCTCTGCCTCTATGAGAGCGAGAGCGGACGTGACGGCATGTACGCTTGGCTCACTGAGCAATCGCTCCGCGAGGCGTACATCAAGCCGTTCGAGATCTGCATTAAGGAAGGCGGCGCAACGGGCATCATGACCTCTTACGGCCGCATCGGAGCCGTCTGGACGGGCGGCAGCGAGGCGCTCCTCACCGAGGTCGTACGGGGCGAATGGGGCTTTAAGGGCGCGATCCTCACCGACTATGCGGACCATCATAACTTTATGAACGGCGACCAAATGCTTCGTGCAGGCGGCGACCTTTGGATGGACGGTTTCAGCAACAACGGCAGCTTCGTGCAGGAGACGAACAGCTCCGCGTTCAAACAGGCGCTGCGCAGCGCGGGCAAACATGTGCTGTACATGTATCTGAACGCGCTCGACACGCAGGCAGCATATAATGAAGCGATCGCAAACGGCGACACGGACGGCGTTCAGATCAATACGGGAGGTCGCGAACTCAACTTCCGTTGGTACATTCCCGTGCTCGTCGCGGTAGACGTGCTTGCGCTCGGCGGCTGCGGCATATGGATCTTCATGGTGCTCCGCAAGAAGCCCGCGCAAACCGAGGCCGAACAGAGCGGCAGCGGCAATGACGGCGACGGAAACGACGCTTCCGCAGCGGAATAAAAGAAACGCGAAAAAAACCTTCCCCCCGCGGGAAGGTTTTTTTATGCTCTATGGCCCCCTCTTGCCCACCCTTTGAGGGTGGAGCGGCGCAATTCTTTTCAGCAGCGCGGTGCGCTGTGAACTGCGCCGCGACAGGAGCGTTGGCAAACGCGACGGGGTTTTGGCGGTCCCTGCCGCCAAAACGGGTGTCACGAGCAACGCGAGTGACGGAAGGGGTGTCGCTTGTCGCCCCTGCAGGGGAGATGTCACGAGCTTGCGAGTGACAGAGGGGTTCAAAACCCTTTCGGCATTCGCTCCGCTCATGCCACTTTCCCTTTCAGGGACAGCAAGTTTTTACCTCGTCGCCCCTGCAGGGGAGATGTCACGAGCTTGCGAGTGACAGAGGGGTTCTCGGAAAATCCTTTCGGCATTCGCTCCGCTCATGCCACTTTCCCTATAAGGGACAGCGAGTTTTTACCTCGTCGCCCCTGCAGGGGAGCCGGCGCCCCGCCTGCACGTTCTATTTGTCGAAGGGCGACACGAGCAAGCAGTGAAGTACCAAAGGAGCAAAAGCGATTGCGTGGAGAAATCTCACCCTTGGTGCTCCTCTCTAATGTCATTTCGACCGTAGCGAACGCAGTGAGCAGAGCGGAGAAATCTCGCCTTATTAAAATTTGGTAGAGATGTCTCGACTACGCTCGACATGACAGTTTGGAAACTTCGCACGGCACGAGCACGAAGTGAAGTACCAAAGGAGCAGAGCGACTGCGTGGAGAAATCTCTCACCATAAAAGAACTGCCGCGCATTTCTGCGCGGCAGTTCCATTTCGGAATTACCCGATCATACGTCTTCGTACCATACAACGATCGAGTAGGAATCATCTCCGCGATGGAGACGATAGGTCTTTTCGCCGACCGTCAAACTGTCTACGCCGACTTCGGTATTGATATCACCGTTGTTGCCGTCGTAACCCTTTCCGTCTGCGGTATAGAGGTGACTCCATCTCCAACTATTTCCGCTTGTATCCGTGATGTCAAAATACATCTTGAACACGCCTGCGGAAATGTCCTCGACTTTGGTCGCTTGCACAGCGTTGGCGGCGCCATCTCCCATTTTGAAGGTCTTCAACTGGTCCGCAGTATAACCGCTTACCGAGACATAGAGCACATAATATGCCTTTCCGTCCAACTCTTCAAGGCTGGCATACGCCATTTTCATACGCTGTTGCGGCTGAGCGTCTTTTTCCGTCACGATAAGTCCGACGCAACCCCAGAAATGCGCGCCGTAAGTGGCAGTGGGATCGCTGAAAACCGTATAGACTTTACCGCCGCATTCCTTTGTGACGTTCAGAGCTTTTGCGACTTTCA
>CANRPN010000079.1 GCA_947632505.1 uncultured Clostridia bacterium
CCCTCTCGCTCGCCGTCTCGTTGCCGCACCCCGAACCCTCGGAGGGCTTGCCGTTCGAGAGGTAGCGGTAGTAGTAATGCGGCACGATCTTGTTGAAGTTGGAGTTTAAGCCGAACGTGTGGTTGTACACGACATCCATGATGACGCCGATGCCGCTTTGATGGAGCGACTGCACCATGCGTTTGAACTCGTTCACCCGCACTTCGCCGCGCGTGGGGTCGGTGGAGTAACTGCCCTCGGGAACGTTGTAATTCTGCGGGTCGTATCCCCAATTCCTCTGACTGTCGTCCCCTTCGTTTACGCTCGCAAAGTCGAACGCGGGCAGAAGATGAACGTGCGTTACGCCGAGCTCTTTGAGATAGTCCACGCCGACGGGCATTCCCGCGCTGTTTTTCAGCCCCGTTTCGGTGAAGGCAAGATATTTGCCCTTGTATTTCGACCCGCGAAGCTGCTCGGAAAAATCCCTTACATGGATCTCCCAGATCTCCGCGTCCGTGTAATTGAAATCCTCTCTCTCCGCAAGGGGGGAGACATCTTCCGCCCACCCCTGCGGGTCTGTCGTTTTGAGGTCGAGGATCATGCCGCGCTCGCCGTTCAAGCCTGCGGACACGGCGTAAGGATCGACCGCTTCCTCTGCTCCCAAAGCCGTCTCCACCGTGTAGGTGTAGTACAGCCCCGAAAGATTTTCATTTTCTGTATGTTCCCAAACTCCCCTCTCTCCCCTTGTCATGGGGATGCTTTTCAGGGGGCTTCCACCGCTTCCACGGTCATAGAGATTGCAGGTTACCGCAGTTGCGGTGGGCGCCCAAAGATGGAGGAATGTGTTATTGTCCGTAATTTTTACGCCGAGATCGCCGTCGCAGGCGTAGTCTCGTTCAAATTCTTCGCTTCCGAAATAGGTCGTCGGAATGATCGGGACGGCGGGAGAACCCGCGACCGTCAGCTCGTATTTTCCCGTGAGCGAGAGCGGCGCAGAGAAGATGAGATTTGCCTGCAAATTGGACACTTTCTCCATGCGCGAAATCGCCACCGTTTGCCCGTTTTCGGTCACTTTCACATCGCTTTCTTGAAGTCCGGGCAGCGCTTTCGTGAGCCCGAAACGCACGGTATTCAGATCGCGCAGATCGGCAAAAGCGACCGTAGGCCCTTGATATTCTTCCGTCATCTTCTCGTTGCAGGTATCGCACATGCCGTCCCCGTCGCTGTCCTCGTGCGTGTGCACGGTGGAACAGGCGCAAAACGCAAACAAGGTAAAGATCATTGTCAGCGCGGCGGCTCTTTTCATGCCTTTCTTCTATGCTCTCCCATATTTTTTGGCGAGTTCCGAGATCTTTTCCGCCGCCTCCCGCGAAAATTCATCTGCGGTGAAGCGAAAGCTCCAATTCTCGTCGGAAACGGTAGACGGGGCGTTGATCCGCGCTTCGTTTCCCAAGTGGAGAATGTCCTGCATGGGGACGATCACGGTATTTGCCTTGCTGGCGAAGAGCAATTCGATGATCGAATCGCAAATCGCTTGGTTGTTCTCGGTATGACAGGCGATCCCCGCTTTCTTGCACTCCTCTTTCAAGTCGGCTATCAAGCGCGTGCGCCATTGTCCTTTGAGTTCCGAGACCCGCGCAAACAGCGTTTCGCTGTCTTGCGTGCTCGTGTAAGCCACAATGTTTTCGTTGAAGTTGCTCGGCTTATGTCCGTTTTCGGGATTTCCGTCAAACGCTTCCTGCAAAATTTTCATTCCCGCGAAGCCCGTTTTATCAAGTTCGCGCCGCACTCTCGGCGTTACGATCCCCAAGTCTTCGGCAACGATGGGTGCATTTTGGAAGTTCTCGAACAGTTTCGCGCCGGGCCCTTTGCGCCATTTGCCCGATCTTGCGGTTTTGGCGGTTTTGGGAATGCTGTAATAGCGCACGGTGCCGATGAAGTGGTCTATCCTTAATATATCGTAAGTGGACAGCGCGGTTTCAAGCCTTTTGTTCCACCAGGCATAGCCCGCTTCGCCCATATCGTTCCAGCGATAGACGGGGTTGCCCCAGAGCTGGCCGTCCTCGGAGAACGCGTCGGGTGGGACGCCCGCCTGTGCTGCGGGATTGCCTTTTTTGTCGAGCTGAAACAGCTCGTGCTTGTATTTCCAAAATTCGACGCTGTCAGAGGAGACGTAATAGGGCATATCTCCCATGATCTTGACGCCCATTTCGTTTGCGTACTGTTTGAGGGCCTGCCATTGGCGGAGGAACAGGAACTGCGTGAATTGCCAGAGTGCGATCTCATCCGCATGTTCGCGGGAGAGGGCGGCATTTTGTTCCTCGTGATATTCGGGTTGCGGCCAAGAACGGCAGGGAGCGCCGCGGGCCGCGGTTTTCTGCGCCATAAAGAGCGCAAAGTCGCGGTATTTTTCGATATTTTGAAACTTTTGCCACGCTTCGTCGGTTTGGGGGAAGCGGGAAAAGGCCAAGCGCAAGAGGTCGATCCTCTCTCGGTACTGCTTGCCGTAGTCTACGCGGCGATTATCGCCCGCAAGGGGCGCAAGCTCCTCGTGTGTGAGCAGTCCATCTTCTTCGAGCGATTCAAGGTCGATGAAGTAGGGATTGAACGCACCTGTTGCGCAGGAGGAATAGGGGCTGTTCCCGAACGCGGTCGGTTCGAGGGGGAGCACCTGCCATACGCTGCAACCCGCGGCCCTGAGAAAGTCCACGAAGCGATAGGCGGCTTTGCCGAGGGTGCCTATCCCGTATGGGGAGGGCAATGAAAAGATCGGCATCAGCATACCTGCGGTTCTTTTGGGGGGCTTTTCGGAAGTTTGGGACAGGTTGCGGCGCACTTCTTGTGCGGCTTTCATGGCGATTCCTCTTTTCTGCCGCACTTGTGCGGCTCTCATGGCGATTCCTCTTTTCTGCCGCACTTGTGCGGCTCTCATAGCGATTGCTCTTTTCTGCCGCAGCTTGTGCGGCTCTCATGGCGATTGCTCTTTTCTGCCGCACCTCTGCGGCATTCATGGCGGCTCCGCTTTCCTCGGCCGCGCCGCGCCTTAAAGTGCGGCGGTTACGGTTTGGAAATGGGAGCACGCACGGCTCGTACACCTCGGTCCCGAAAGGGTTGAAGCCCGAACGGGCTGCGAACAAAATCTATAATAATAGGAGGTGTGCTTTTTCATGAAAACTTGGACCGATTTTCAGTTGCACGGCCGTGCGGCTCTTTGGAGACGCGGAGCTCCTACTTGCCCTTTGCATTTTGCAAGACGCGTGGCACCCACTTTTCCTTTCGCGGTTTGCAAGAAGCCAACTTGCCCTTTCGCGGTTTTTCGGGTAGGGAACGCTGCTTGTCAAGCTGCGCGGCCGATCGGTTCCGCGGCTTGGCTTGTCAAGCGTGCGGTCCTCCGCATGGCCATTCGCGCGCGGTCCGTTCTGCTCCGCCCACAGCACCCCAATTTTCGCGGAGGCGGCTCTTCGCGTTGTCCGTTGCGCGGCCCGTGCGGCCCTTTTTGCGTGGCCCGCGGGGGCTTTTTGGGGGCTTTTGGGGGGCTTCCGGGTTTCTGTGTTATATTATAGCACACCCTTTGTCGAATTGCAAGTTATTTCCGTAAAAAAATAAAATTTTTCTTAAAAAACGCAGAAAATAACATCGCAACCGTTCAATACTGCAATTTTTGTTAATTTTCAACAATCGATTTTCACGAAAAAACTGTTCAATTCGAACTGTTATAAAACGAAAAAAGGGCAATACTTTCTCTTGACCGAAAATTTTTTTCGTGTTATAATTTTGGGTGCAGGTGTTTTTTCATGAAAAAAAGCGACAAAGCGACAATCACGGACGTTGCCGAGCATTTTGGCTGCTCGATAACGACCATATCCCGCGCGATCAACGGCGCACCGGACATCAATGCCGAGACCCGCAGAAAGATTTTGGAGTATGCGGAGGAGATCGGCTTTGTCTCCCGCCGTGCGACGTCTTTGAAGGGACGGGTGGGCGTGATCGTAGACGGCGAGGAGAGGCCGCCCTTTTACAGGGAGATCATCGCTTCTTTTCGTGAGGCGGCGACAAAGCAGCGGTTTTCGGTGAGCGAACTCACGCTCGGGAGCCTCAGCCTTTCGGCGGTTTACGAGAAGCGCAAATTGCAGGGTCTGTTTCTCTTGGGGCTGAAATACAACTCGCCCCTCTATTTGCAGGTGAAGGCGCTCAGCCGCCCGGCCGTGCTGTTGAACAGCGGCGTTTCAGACAACCGCTTCGTTTCGTGCGTGAAGAGCAACGACGTGCTTGCCATCTCCGACGCGGTGGACTATCTCGTCTCCCTCGGGCACACGCACATTGCCTTTGTGGGCAACAAGGACGAGGCGCTTCTTTCGGCCGAGCAGCTGGCGGGCTATACCTTCGGGCTCGAAAAGAACTGCATCCCCTACCGTTACGACCTCACCTATTCGGACGAGAACTCCGTGCGGGGCGGCCGTGCTGCGGCAGAGAGCTTTATGATGTATCGGCGGTATTTTACGGCCGCCATCTGCGTTTCGGAGCAGATGGCGCTCGGCTTTGCCGATCAGCTCAACCAAATGGGGCTGCGCATCCCGGAGGACTGCTCGATCATTACCTGCGCCGATGTAACGGCGGAGGACGAGCCTCGCCTCTTTACCTCCATTCTGCGGAACTGCACCGAGCTCGGAAAGCGGGCCTTTGATGCGCTGCGGCTGACGATCGTCGGCTTCGGCTCCGTAGAACCCACGATCAGCTGCAAACTTGCCGACCTCGAAAAGACGTGCGCACCCAAGCCGACGCCTCGCCGCCCCGGTTTTTGATCGTCCGGAATTTGATTGTCCCAAAAAAGAGTAAAAAATAGAAGGGCGGAAAATGTGCTTCCGCCCTTGGTTTGGGGTGCCGTGCATTTCCCCCTGCGTTCCGCAGGGGGAATGCCGCGGCGGGTCACGCGTTATGCGTTGAGGGTAACAGTGACGTCCTGCGAGCCCTCTACCCAAGAGATGGTGTAGGTGCCCGCTACTTCGACTTTCAAATTGTTGTCGAAGCCGCCCGGATAGTACGTGCCGGTGATGGTGTTGAAGAGCTTGAACTCGTCCGTCGTGGCAAGCACCACGTTCGTTGCGGTCCAAGTTTTACCTTCGCCGGGCGTCATCTTGATGCAGGTATCCTGTACGGTTTTGCCATCTGCAATAATCGCATCGGGCCATCCGCAGGTCTCCACGCTCGCGATCGTGCCGACAACATACATGTTGTAGAGGGTCAGCGGAGGAACCTCCTTGGGTGAGCGATCAAACGAGAGGACCAAAAGCGCCTCTTCCGGCGTTGCTCCCGCTGTTGCGTTCAGCGTAAAGGTGTAGTAACCGCTGATGTTGCAGTAGATGTTGCCGAGGCCGCCGTCCGAGAAAGCATCGTCGGTGTTGTCCAAGATGTTGCCGAACCCGGCGCAGACGTCCACGCCCCACTTCGAGTCGTCCGGGACTTCCCAGGTGCCGTTCTGATAGAGGACCTTGAACTGGTCTCCCGCGTAGAGCAGCATTTCGCCGGTGACAAATTCGCCCTCATACTGCGTCGGGTCTTCCGTCTCCGACGTGAGCTTGAATGCAGCGCGGTATTCCTGCCAGCTGCAATCTTTCAGATCGCCCGCGCCGTTGCCGACGACGTACCAACCGGGAGCCGCGATCACGGGTTCCGGGTCTTCTGCGGCGCTCGCTTTCGCGCCCGCCGCGCCCACTCCCACCATTGCGCCGAGCATGAGCAGTAGCGCGGTGAGGAGTGCTGTGAATGTTACACGAAAGTGCTTCATTCTAGTCATAAAAGTTCCTCCTTTAATAAAATATTGGCATAGCCCTTATGGGCTTATGTCCGTACTTCAAGTGCGCCCCCCCTTGCCGCGTCAGGCAAGGGTCTTTTTTTCGGGCAGGAGCGCAGGTTGGGGGGCAAAGGCGGCCGCGGCAGGCGCGCTCTTGGTGACCTTTGCAAGGAACGCGTTGTTCTCGTATGTGCCCGACATCGAGGTGCCGACGCCTGTCTGTATCATGAAATAGCACTGCGCGCCGTCCTTGACGTCGTCCGCCGTGATCGTGAACGAGATGGATGTCAGCTCCACCATGCCGACCTCTTTGTCGTAGTGGTAGTTGGGGTCGCCGTTGATGACGATCTGCTCCTTCCACTTTTCGACCGTTGCCTTCATCTGGGCATCTTCGTAGGGGAACCATGCGCCGCCTTCGGTGGAGTAGCCCCAAATGAGACCAAACATCTTCGCCGCTTTTTCGTTAGAGGACGATTTGCCATATGACGCATTGGGCATTTTGCTTGTTGAAAAGGCGATTCCATTCAGCGATTGATGGTAAACCGCGTCCTGTGTTGTCGCACCATGCGTCACATTCTCCAACGTGAGCGTGTAGGTGCCGGCCTCTGTGAAGTGCAGCCCGATAAAGCCGCAGTTCTTCCCCTTAAAGTAATAGGTCTTGTCTGTTTCCAAAGCGGGGGTATTGGTGGTCGCTTGGTTCGAGATCCCGATGTCGTAAGAGACCTCCTCTTTGCCGAAGCAGTAGGGGCAGACCTTTTCGAGCTTGCCGCCCTCGGCTACGGGCTCGGGTGCGGGCGTTGCGCCCTCCCAATTTCCGTAGTTATAGGAATAGCCGTCCGTATGTTCGCACGTGTCGGGACCGAAGCCGCACACGGTGCAGGCGTTGTTTTCCATTTGATGTGCCGTTTGAGACCCTTCTTTTATAGCTCCGTCATTGCTATCGCATTCGAGCCAGTGCTCGGTTGCGGAAAATTTCCAATTTGAAGTGAATTTATGTGCATGCTCTGTGCTGTAATCGACTGTAAAATCTGTGGGTTGCCAGGAGATGATGTAGGTGCTGCGCTTTTCTACGCGGAGCGCATCCACAGAGGATTGGGACGCGCGGGGGGGATAGACTGCTCCCTCGGCATTATTGTATACGCAAAACTCGTCGCGGGGATTAAGGAGAACTTCGGCAGAGAAGGTGTTTGTCGCCTCGTCATAGGTCATGGGAATGCAGTTTGCCGCAAGGTCGGCCTTTGTCTTAAAGGTCTCGTTCCATTTGGCAGTGGGGTAGGAGGAGATGTTCCCGCAGATGAACATTTGGTAGGCTTCGGCCATGGGCCGCTCGTAGCCGCACACGGTGCAGGCAAGGATCTCTTTGCCCGTCATCGTCTTGCCGCCGTTTCTGACGAGCTCGGTGTATTTGTCCTGCCACAGAGGATATGTATGCTCGGCGCGGTCTTTGAGTTTATCGCTGTGTTCGCAGGTCGCCTGGTGCCAGTGGTTGGTGCCGTCGGACGACCACGTGTCCGCATAGCTGTGCCCGGTCGGCGCGATCACCGTGTCAGACTCCGCAATTTCGTTCTTTCCCTCTTCGTCGGAATAGCACTTCCCCGTTTCGGGGTCCTTCCAATAAGCTGTGTTGCCTTCGTACTCGCAGGTCGCCTCTTTCGCGGGAACAGCTTCAAGTTTTACGCCGCACCCAACAAGGCCGATCGCCATCGTTGCGCTCATCATGAGTGTTAAACCCACGATCAATAAAGTTTTGAGTTTCATATTAGAATCTCCTTATAAAAATTTTGTATATCGTTCGCCACGATATCAACTATATTATAGTGGCGAACTCGCGAAAAGTCAATATTTTTTCCGTAAATAATCTGTAAGTTTTTACAAAAATCTGATTATTTCGTTATTTACGGCTGTAATTCCCTCACACTCGCTTATTTTTAGTGAGT
>CANRPN010000080.1 GCA_947632505.1 uncultured Clostridia bacterium
GCCACAAGGCGGTGGAGCTGGTTTTCGCTCGAACGCGCCCCCACCGCGTTATAGGTGAGCACGTCTTCGAGATAGGCGTAATTCTCGGGATAGAGCATTTCGTCCGCGGCCGACAGTCCCGATTCCGCAATGGCGGCAAGGTGCAGTGCGCGGATGGTGCGGATCCCTTTCAAAATGTCCTCTTTGTTCTCGGGATCGGGCTGGGAGAACATCCCCTTGTAGCCCACCCCCTTGGTGCGGGGCTTGTTCGTATAAATTCTCGGCACGAGCACGAGTTTTTCCTTCACCCGCTCATTGAGTTTCCCGAGCCGCGACACATAGTCGAGCACGGGTTTTTGCTCATGTGCGGAGCACGGCCCCACGATGACGAGCAACTTTTGCGATCTGCCCGCGATGACATCCATGGCGAGCCGGTCCCGTTCCGCCTTGACTGCGGCCAAGGACGCCGGCAACGGCTGTTCCGCCTTGATCTGCTCGGGCGAGGGGATCTGCTGTCTCTTGATAAACATTTTCCGCTCCTCCCCTAAACTTTTTCTGCGATATCGAGGATCAAACGCTCGGTGTCCTCCCAGCCGAGGCAGGGGTCGGTGATGGACTGCCCGTACACGACATCATGCTGCTGGCAGCCCTCCACGAGAAAGCTCTCGATCATGAACCCCTTTACGATCTGCTTGAAATCCCTGTCGTACAGGCGGTTTTGCAACACTTCCTCCGCAATGCGGATCTGCTGCTTGAATTGCTTTGCCGAATTGGAGTGGTTGCAGTCGATGATGACGGCGGGATTGCTCAGTCCGCCTTCGGCGTTGTGATAGCTTTCGAGCACCTGCATCACCGTTTCATAGTGATAGTTGGGAATGTCGTTGCCGTAGTTGTCTACGCGGCCGCGCAGAACGGCGTGCGCATAGGGATTGCCGCGCGTTCCCACCTGCCATTCATGATATTTGAACACCTGCGGGCTCTGCGCCGCAAAAATCGAATTCATGAGCACGGGAATGCTGCCGCTCATCGGGTTCTTGAAGCCAACGGGCTGCTCCACGCCGCTCGCCACGAGACGGTGAAGCTGGTTTTCGCTCGAACGCGCCCCCACCGCTACATAGGTGAGGAGGTCCTCCACATAGGCATAGTTTTCGGGATAGAGCATTTCGTCCGCGGCGGAAAGCCCCGACTGCTCGATGGAATGAAGAAGCAATTCGCGGATAGTGCGGATGCCGCGCAGCGTGTCCTCCTTATGCTCGGGATCGGGCTGGGAGAACATCCCTTTGTAGCCTACTCCCTTCGTCCTCGGCTTTGCCGTGTAGATCCTCGGCACGAGCACGAGCCGTTCCTTGACCTTTTCGTTGAGTTTGCCGAGCCGCGCCACATAGTCGAGCACGGGTTTTTGCTCGTGCGCCGAACACGGCCCCACGATGACGAGCAGCTTGTCCGACTTGCCCGTGATGACGTCGGTGGCGAGCCGGTCCCGTTCCGCTTTGATCGCTTTGAGCTCCTTGGGAACGGGGCGTTCGGCAATGATCTCCTCCGCAGAAGGAATGCAGATCTGTTTTTCAAACATAGTCAACCTCGTTTGAGGCGGCGATATACCGCCTCGGGCACGTAATTTTCAAAGGGAGTGCCGAATAAAATGCAGTTCCGCACCAAAGTGGAGCTGATGTGCAGATTTTTCTGCTCGGCGGGAATGTAGAGCGTGAGCATTTCGGGACTTATATCGCGGCTCGCATAGAAGTCGGCGGTCTCATAATCGAAGTCGATCATGTTGCGCAGCCCGCGCACATAAAAGGGCGTATTCTCCCGTTTGAGGAGCTCGGCAACGGCTCCCGCCCAAATGAGAACGCGGACGCGCGGCTCCTTTTCATAGACTGCCGAGGCCATTTCAAAGCGCTGCTCCGCGGAAAACATGCAATTTTTCTGTTTGTTGGAGGCGACGGCGACCACCACTTCGTCAAAGAGAGCGAGACACTTGGAAACCGTGTCCGCATGCCCGACGGTGAAGGGATCGAACGTCCCCGCAAAGACGCATTTCTTCATGCTTGTTCCCTCAAAAAATAAACTTTTGTCCTGCCATAGCGGCGGATGTCGACAAATTCCCACGCCTCGGGCGCCGTTTCCTCCCTCTCGCTCTCGTGAAGAAGCAGTCCCCCCTCTTTGAGCAACCCGCGCCGCGCAACCAAAACGCAGATCTCGGGGAGATAATTTTCTTTATAAGGAGGGTCGGAAAAGATGAAATCGAACTTTCCTTCCGCAGAGAGAAGGCAGGCGCGGAAATCACGGCAGGTGACCGTCCGACTTTCCCCGATTTTGTCAAGATTTTTTCGCAGCAGGGCAAGGCTCTCCCGCGAGGCATCGTTGAAGAGGACTTCGGAAGCGCCGCGGGACAGACATTCGATGCCGAGCGCCCCGCTGCCGCAGAAGAGATCGAGCGCCCGCGCGCCGATGAGCCTCGGCGAGAGGATCTGAAAGAGAGATTCTTTCACCCGATCGGAAGTGGGACGGACCGCCTCTCCCTGAAATGTGGCGAGCGTCCGCCCGCGATATTTGCCTGCAATAATACGCATTATGATTTGATTCAAAGATTTCTTTTCAAAGGCGAGCTGTTTCCGCTTTTCTAAAACCAACAAAAAAGGTCACTTTCTCTTCTTGCTCTGCAACGTCTTTTTGCGCTGCTCCTCCGTCTGGACGTGCACCTCGTTTTTCGCCTGTTCGCGCGCCTCTATCACGCGGCGCTCTCGCTCTGCTTGGGCCTCGCGGGACTGCCGCTCGGCACGTGCGCCGACCATATAAAATACTCCGCTCACGACAACGGGAAGCACGATCATGACAAGCGACCAATACAGCGGAATCCCCCCCATGCCGGGCACATAATTGCGCAGCCAAAGGACGGGCATGATCGCCCAAGCCGCAAGCATCACGAGCGCTAAGGCGGAATAGCCGCCGAGCAAGGGCCCAAGCACCGTGCCGTCGTAAATTTTATCGAAAAAAGCGCCCGCACAGCAGCCGAGGATCACGACAGGGATCCCGATCAGAAACCCGATATAGAAGCCCTTCCAAGGACTGTACTCCCGCTCCACGTGGTGATCCCCGCCCGAGGCAAGTCCCGCCTCCTCGTTTCTGCGGTGCAGTTCGCCCGCTACAAGAGCGCCGTAATGCAACTTACCGTACTGATAGCACAGATGCCCGTTGTAAAAAGCTCCGCCCGCGATGCAGGCAGTCCCCAGCAAGATCTGTGCCCACATGTTCGGGATCGCTTGACAGGCGAGAAGCAGAAGGCTCATGAACAAATACATGAGATAGGGCGTTACCATCCTTCTCCAACACTCCCGCTGCGTGCGGTAAAAGAGCTGCCACCCGGTCGGATGCGCATAGTCCTTTTCTTTCTTCGGCTTCTTCGGTGCTTCGTTCAGCATACTTTCCCCCTAAAAAAAGTCTGCGTCTTTTAACTAATTATAAAACAAAAGCGCGGGGATGTCAAGCATTCCCGCACACAAAGCGTATCCCGAGGATCGAGGGTTTTCCACTTCAAACAGCGTACTTTTTGACCGATTTTTCTATATTATGTCACACATAATACTCTGCAAAAGGTTAAAATCCAAAAGGGTTTTGTGATAAAGACATATTTTATGTCACACATAGTATTTGTCTGCCCCCTTCAAAACGCGCACAAGGACCTCGTAAGGCGTAGTCCCGTGCATTTTTGCATAGGCGGAAATGTCGCGCAAAATACGCATTTCCCGTCCGAACGGCGCATCCCCCTCTCGTACGCAGGCATCCATGCAGAGGTTCCCCACCCCCATGCCTCCTGCGCGGAAGTAGCCGTCGCCATAGCCCATCCGAAGCGTATAGAGGCCTTGATATTTTTTCTCGGCGCGCAGATACCCCGCGCCTCCGCCCAGCGCTTTCCCTCTATGGGCGACAGCCGCATACAACTTTGCGGCAGGGCGAACGGGAGGTCCTTCAAACCCCTGCGGAAGATAGCCATAGAGGGCGATCCCGCTGCGCACCGCGTCGAAATTGTAGCGGCTGCCCGCAAGGATCCCGCCCGTTGCCGAGAGGTGCAGCATTGCCGAGGGGAAGCGGTGCACGATCGTTTCCGCGGCTCTGCAAAACAACGCATACTGCTCCTCCCGCGCCGTCTCGTTTTCCGCGGCATAGAAATGGGAATAGGCGCCGACGACTTCCATCCCCCGCTTTTTCGCCTCACGGCAGGCCGCCTCTACCGCGTTTGGACGAAATCCGTAGCGGTTCATTCCCGTGTTGACGGCGATATGAGCCCGTATCGCATACCCCGCCCCTCCCTCCGCAGCCACACGAAGAGACGCGGGCGAAGAGAGGGTAAAGATGAGGCCGTGGGCGGCGCAGAAAAGCGCTTCCTCGCGGGAGAGCGCGGGGGTGAGCACGAGGATCTCTTTCGTGACCCCCGCCATGCGCAGGGCGACTCCTTCCCGTACAGTGGCGACGGCATACATTGCGGCGGTTTTTTGGAGCGCATGGGCGACCTCTGCCGCGCCGTGGCCGTAAGCATCGTCCTTGATGACAGCAATAAGCGGAACGCCCGCCCGATTTTGTACGAGGTGAGCATTCCGCACGATCTGTTCCAATGAAATATACGCCCTGACTTCCTGCATTTTGCCATTTTATGCGGAAGCGGAAAAAGTTGTGCTGCGTTAATTTTTGTAAATGAAGCGGTGGCAGTGCTCGCATTCCACCACACCGCCGCCCGAGAGCGCCCCCTGCTGGGCGAGAGGGAAATCTCTGCCGCAGATGCAGAACTCACCGTTGAGGGGCACGACGACGGGGAAGATCTTGTCCCGACGTTTGGCCTTATAGCGTTCGAGGATCTCAGGCGGGATCTTGGCCCCGATCGTCTCCAAGCGGGCGTTGATCTCCTTTACCTCCTCGGCGCGGGCATTCTTCACTTCCTTAAATTTTTCGTTGTACTCTTTGTACTGTTTTTGCATGGAGATCGTCTGCTTCTTCATCCGCTTGTACTCTTCGCTGGCGTTTTCGATGTCGGAGGCAAGTTTGTTAAGCTCTCCCTTCATGGCACGAAGCCTATCCACCAGCGACTGTACGCTCTTTTTATAGAAACTGATGTCTCCGCCGTTTTCCACCATCTCGTCGAGATCGGCATATTCGGCGATCGTCTTGTTGATCTCCTCAAACTCCTCGGTGAGTTTTTCAAAGAGCGCCTTTAAGTCGCGAGCGCGCTTGTCCTGTGCTTCGAGCTTATCTCCGGCCGTTTCCATGAATTTTTTGGCTTGAATGTACTTTTTGCGCTCTTCGCTCGCGGCAACTTCCTGTTCGATCTTGCGAAGTTCGCCGTCAACGCTCTGATATTCCAACAATTCTTTCAATACTGCCATGTCTTACCTACCTTTGATGAATTTTTATTGTGATGTCGGTCCCGCCCGCTCTTGCTTTTCCGCGCGCACGCGCGGAAAAGCAAGAGCGGGCAAGCCGTTTTACCGCAATGATCTGTCCGAAAAGAAATTGCACGGGACGGGAAGTTTCTCGGCCATTCTCTTACAGAACTGCGCGAATCCGTAGCTTTCCGCCGCATAGTGTGTGAGAAGGATCACGTTGAGCCCCTTTTCCACCGCCTCGGCGATGAGATGATGTTTTCCGTCCGAAGAGATGAGGGTGTCTGCCCCCTGCGCGAGGGCAAAGCTCAGTGCACCGTAAGTAAAGCCGCCGCCGCAGAAGCTCGCCACCCTGCCCACGGGCTTTTTGCCGTAAACAACGAGCCGCTCCGTCTCAAATTCCGCTCTGATGTGCGCCGTGAGATCCTTTAAGGAACAGGACGGCACATCATATACCCTGCCGTAACCGCCGCAGGAGAGTGTTTCCATGACGGCAAGGGGCCTTTCTCCCCCCACTCCGTGCATGAGACATTCGTCAATTCCCCCCTCCGCGGCATCCAAATTGAGGTGGGCCGAAAGGACGGATATGTGCTCCTTGACACAGGCAAAGAGCGCGGGCGTATGGCACTCGTCGAGACTCTTTACTCCCTCCCAGATCGCGGGATGATGGGTAAAGATACAGTTGCAGCCCTGCCGTTTCGCTTCCTCTACCGCCGCAAGGGAGAGATCGAGGGAGAAGAGCACGCCGCTTATCTCCTGTCCGCAGTCGAGCATGACGCCGCTGTTGTCGTATGCACCCCGCTCGATATACTCCTTGGAGAGCGCAAAGGGCGCAAGTTCGTTTGCGGCGTTATAGACTTCTTTCAACTTCACCGATGACTTCCTCCAATTCCGTCTTACGCTTCAAAAGCGCCTCTCTGCTGTTCTCTTGCAGCGCGAGGCAGAGCCGCGCATTTGTCTTTTCCAACTCCTCTTTCGCCTGAAAGAGAAAGGGATAGGGCGTACCGTTGAGATTGTTCCGCCCGAAACGGAACTCCCGCTCCGTGTAGATATCCCCTCCTTCGGCGTCCCCCAAAATGAGGTCATAATATTTGCGCCGTTCCTTTCCTTCGGAAAAGGTGTAGTCGAGCTCGATCTTCGCGCCCCGTTCCACAAGATAACGGCGCAATTTTTCACTGCTTTTCATGGGCTGAAAGAGAAAATGCTGCGGAAGATATGCCCGTTCGAGGATCTTTATGATCTCTTCTCCGCCCAGCCCGGCAATAAGGACGAAATCGCACGGCTCGGGCAAACCGTCGAGACCGTCCGCAACGACGGGAATGCATCTGCCCGCCGCGATCTCGCGGGCGAGCAACTTTTCCGCCTTTTTGAGGCTCTTTGCGCTGATGTCCGAAATGTAAGCCCTTTCGCACAGCCCGTTTTTCAGCATGTACTCCGTCATGTAGCCGTGGTCGCAACCGATGTCGGCAAAGACCTGCGCCCGACGCGCCGCCGCACAGATGTGCGCGATCCTCTCCGTCATCAGTCGAGGAAGTCCCGCAACTTCTTGCTGCGCGAGGGATGGCGAAGTTTTCTAAGCGCCTTTGCCTCGATCTGGCGGATCCGCTCGCGGGTGACGTTAAATTCCCTGCCCACCTCTTCGAGCGTGCGCGGTTTGCCGTCGTCGATGCCATATCGGAGCCTGAGGACCTTCTCCTCGCGGGGGGTGAGGGTGTCGAGCACGCCCAAGAGCTGTTCTTTCAGCATGATGAACGCAACGCTGTCGCCCGGCGTCTGGGTCTTGTCGTCCTCTATAAAGTCGCCGAGGTGGGAATCCTCCTCCTCGCCGATGGGCGTTTCGAGGGAAACGGGGTCCTGCGCGATCTTTTGGATCTCCCGCACCCGTTGCACGTCGATCTCCATCGCCTCTGCGATCTCCTCAGGCGTGGGCTCGCGGCCGTTCTCCTGCAACAACATGCGGGAGACGCGGGTGAGCCGGTTGATCGTCTCCACCATGTGCACGGGGATGCGGATCGTGCGCGCTTGGTCAGCGATCGCGCGGGTGATGGACTGTCTGATCCACCACGTGGCATAGGTGGAGAACTTGAACCCTTTTTGATAGTCGAACTTCTCTACTGCCTTCATGAGGCCGAGATTGCCCTCCTGTATGAGGTCGAGAAAGAGCATCCCCCTGCCCACATACCGCTTGGCAATGGAAACGACAAGGCGGAGATTGGCCTCGGACAGACGCTGCTTGGCAGCTTCATCCCCCTCCGGCATTCTGCGGGCAA
>CANRPN010000081.1 GCA_947632505.1 uncultured Clostridia bacterium
TTTTGGAAATGGTTCGCGGCTTTCGCGCGGGGCAACATGACAATGTATCATATGTCATTTCGACCGTAGCGAATGCAATGAGCGAAGTGGAGAAATCTCTACATTATCCTACCCCTCCCCCGCGCATTCGCGCGGGGGAGGGCAAGTTCTCCTCATTCTTCCATTTTGTGGAAATAGCGCAGATAGCTCTTGCGGCAGTAGCGGCAGACGTCGGCGTCCGCGGCGGGTTCGCCCTCGAATGTATACGGCCCGTTCACCCGCCAGCCGTTGAGCAGCGAGATCTTCACCGCGTCCTGCGGGCAATGGAAGGAACACGCCATGCAGGCGGCGCAGTTCTTGCCGAATTGCGGCCTGCCGCCGATCATTTTGATGTTCCCCTGCGGACAGACCGCAGCGCACTTGCCGCAGCCGACGCACTTTTCCGTCGCCTTGAACCGCCGCCCGATGAGCGGCATTGCGGGGTGCTCCACGCGCAGCGCAAAGGAGACAACTCTGCGGAACGCTCCGTTCTTGTACAGCTCCCCCTTGCCCGCCGAAATGAGCGCGGCGTGGCGCGGGAGGACCTTTTCCGCGGCCCCCTTCATGCGCGCCGCCATGCCGTCCGAATGCCGGAAAATGATGTTATACGGCATGACGTAATGAAATTCTCCCCGCACCGCGTACCCCTTTTTCTTCAAAATGCGCTTGGGGGAAATGCCCGCCGCCTCGTTGAGCCTGAGCGGCTCCCCCGAGGTGCGCACGAGCCATACGGGCAGATATTTGTGCGCCGCGGGCAGTTTTTTGAGAAATTTGAGAACGGGCGCGGGCGCGTTGAACGCATGTACGGGATAGCCCACCACCACGCCGTCGTATCCGTTTGCGGGAGGAGGGCAGAAGTCGGCCGTGAGAGAGAACAATTCCGCCGTATGCCCGAGCGTTTTCAGCTCCGCCGCAAGCCGTTCGCAGACCCATTTGGTGTTCCCCGTGCCCGAGAAACAGTAGACGATGATCCTCATTTGTCGAAACGCTCCATGGTCGCCTTGCCCGCTTTGTCGTAGCCGTACACGGCGTTTTCGTCCTTTTCGTGACTGTCGTACCAAACCTGCGCGAAGAAAGGGCTGTCCTTGGAGAGACGGTCAAAGTCCCACGGGACGGGGCGGCAGCATACGGGGCACCAATGCCCGCCGCGCAGCACGGTGTAGGGGGTGAGTTCGAAGGCGTGCCCGTCGTGGCATTTCCATGTGAGTTTCTCATACGGGCCGCGGTATTCTCCGGAGAGACACTCCCCGCCGCGGAAGTTTGCCGCCGAGCGCATATCCGAAAGCTCCCACTTTTCCATGGGCTTCTCTTCGTCGTAGCCGTGGGAGAGGAGCAGGCCCCTCTTCTTTGCGTTTTCGGCATTTCGAAGGGCGTTGAAGTCGCCGAAGTCCCCCTTGGAGAGGAGCTTTACATCCGTCCAGCGTTTGGGAGGAGCCTCCCTCCCGAACGTCGCAAAGGTGCGGGCCGCGTCTCCGTCCTTCCGCCAGCGGCAGGGAGAGTTGGGGTGCGCGCGCAGCCTGCGGAAGAGAAAGAGGTCGATGAGCTTTGCGGGCACGAATTTCCCGAGCTTGTACAGTTTATGGTTGCGCCCGATCTCCTTCCAATAGTCGGTGGGGTCATCCCGCTGATAGTGAAACAGGGTTTCGAGTTCGTCCCCGTCCGAGAACCAGACGCCGTGGAAGTTGCGCGCCGCAAGCTGATCGGGCTTGAAGAACTTCTCCGCGCTGCCGCCGATGATCGAAAAGCCGTCTTTGAAGGTGTCGTAGCCCGTCTGTCTGGCCTTTTCGCCCGCGCCGATGTTGTAAATTTTTTTCCAGAAGCCGTCGATCTCCCCCTTTTCGTCCCGCTCCAAAATGCGCTTGATGAGGTACCCGCTGTCCCGCGAGCTGACCCATTCGAGGGGCGCGTTGAGACAGGTGTGGAACATGAGGCCGTCGCTGATGTTGTCGTGCATCATGTTGGGGTGGAGCATGGCCGTCTGGCGGAGGACCGCCCACGAGGCAAGGCCCGCTTCGAGGCAGTAGCGTTCCCCCTCCAATTTGTGCATGGCGTAGGAATCGAACGCGCTGACGAGGAGAGGATCGCCCACTCTGCCGAAGGGGTGCTTTTCGTTGCGGTTGCCGTAGAGGGCGACGGTGGAGATGTGCAGATATTTGGGCTGAGGCGAGGCCGCCCTGACCGCGTTTACGAGCGCGACCGCGCCGCGCAGATTGCATTCCTCGCTCGAAGCGGGAGAGGAATCCGAACGGGGGGGAATGACCGCCGCCATGTGGATGACGTAGTCCATGCCAAAGACGAGACGCTTGCAGAGAGCTTCGTCGGCGACCGAGCCGCGCACGATCTCAATGCGGTCGCCGTAGCGGCGTTTATAGGCCTTGGCGAGCTTGTTGTTCTTCTTTTTTTCGGTGAGCAGAACGCGCACGAGCGTTACGCCTTTGAGTTCCATGGTCTGCGCCAAGGCCTCTCTGCCCATGTTGCCGCTCGTACCCGTCATCGCGATCTTCATATGCGTCCTCTTCGGTAAATTCTTGTTAAAAGTATAGTGGATTTACACGGACTTGTCAACCCTGTAACGGGAATTTATGACATTTTGTTTCAGAAAAAACCGACGGAAGCCCGTCGGTTTTGATTGCGTTTATGATGTCCGCCGCGGTCCTCGGCCCGCGCTTCGGTCCTGACCGAACCTTGTGCGCCACGCCGGGCGAACTTATTCCGCCTTCTGCAAAGTGATCGTGAGAACGGGGGCCTCCGCCGTCGCCGTGCCGCCCGTGTAGTAGTTGTCCGCATCCTGCGCATAGGTGTAGCCCGCAGGCACGCCGCCGAGAAGTTTCGCCTCGTATTCGCCCGCGTCCAATCCGCGCAGAGTGATGCCGAACTCTTCGTCGATGACCCCCATGCTGTACGTTTCGCCCTTGCTGTTCGTCGCCGCGGGGAAGGGTTGGCAGGAGCCGCCCGCGCCGTCTGTCAGAACGCACAGCTCCACGCTCACGCCCTTGACGGGAGTTCCGTCGGGATAGACCACCTTGACCGTGTAGACGATCTTCCCGTCCTCGGGATTCCATTCGAGCGTCACCGTCTTGTCGCGGTCGTTGGCGGTCGCCTTGACGGGGGTGTATTTGTAGATCTCGGACAGCCCTTCGAGGGCGATGTCGTAGTCCCCGCCCGCGAGGTTGGCGGTCGCCTTGCCGCTTTCGAGGGTGGGATAGGCCGTTTTCACCTCTCCCCACTTTACCTTGACCCCCTTCACGGGCTCGCCCGCGGGGTCGAATACGGTGACGGTATAGGCGAGCTTTTCCGTATTGCTTTCGCTCTCGCCGCAGGCGGACAGCAGACCCGTGCCGCCCGCAAGGCAGCACGCCGCGCATAATATTGCAAAATATCGGGATAATTTCATATTTTTACCTCCTGTACTTCTCTATTGTACCACGAAAGGGGCGGAATGCGCAACCGTTTCCGTTCCTTCTGAGGGGAAAATTTCTTGCAAAACCTTTTCATTTATGATATGATATGCGCGGAACTATAAGGAGTTATTATATATGTCGAACATTGTTGAAAGACTTGCGGCCGAACTCGGGAAAAAGGAAGAGCACGTGCAGAATATCGTCACCCTGCTCGACGAGGGGAACACGGTGCCCTTCATCGCCCGCTACCGCAAGGAGATGCACGGCGCGATGGACGACCAGACCATCCGCCTGCTTGCGGAACGGCTGCAATATCTGCGCAACCTCGAAGCGCGCAAGGAAGAGGTGAAAACGGCCATCGACGGACAGGGAAAACTCACCGAAGAGCTGGCGCTTGCCATCGAAAACGCCGAGACGCTTGCCGCCGTGGAGGATCTCTACCGCCCTTACAAACAGAAGCGGCGCACCCGCGCGACGGCCGCCCGCGAAAAGGGATTGGAGCCGCTCGCCGCCCTCCTCTTTGCACAGGACCCCGGCTGCCCCGACCCGCTTGTTGCCGCCGCGGACTTCATTGACCCTGAGAAAGGGGTCAATTCGGCCGAGGAAGCCCTCCAAGGGGCGAATGACATCGTGGCCGAGGATCTCTCCGACGACCCCGCCGTGCGCGGCAGAATGCGGGAATTTTGGCTTGCCCGCGGGGATGTGAGAAGCTTCGCCGCCAAAAAGGATACGGCGGATTCGGTCTACCGCAATTACTACAACTTTACCGCGGCCGTGGGGAAGATCGCGGGGCATCAGGTGCTTGCCGTGGACCGCGGGGAGCGGGAGGGATTTTTGAAGGTCTCGGTGGAAGTCGAGCGGGAAAATGCCCTTGCGCTCATCGAGCGGCTGGCGCTCAAAAGGCCCGCCTGCGCCGCGACCCCCTTCGTCAAAGCGGCGATCGCAGACAGCTACGACCGTCTCATCGCCCCCTCCGTGGAGCGGGAGGTGCGCGCGATCCTCACCGAAAAGGCCTGCGAAGGCGCGATCGGGCAGTTCGCCCTCAACCTTCGCCCCCTTCTCATGCAGCCGCCCGTGAAGGGATTCGTCACGATGGGGCTCGACCCCGGGTACCGCATGGGCTGCAAAGTCGCCGTCGTGGACGGGACGGGCAAGGTGCTCTCGACCGACGTCGTCTATCCCACCTACGGCGAACGCCAAAAGCGGGAATGCATCGAGAAATTGAAGGGACATATCCGAAAATACGGCGTGAAGCACATCGCGATCGGCAACGGTACGGCGAGCCGCGAGACGGAGGCCATGACCGTGGAACTTCTCCGCGAACTCGGAAAGGACGCGGGCGTGAGCTACATCATCGTCAACGAAGCGGGGGCCTCGGTGTATTCGGCCTCCCCGCTCGCCGCCAAGGAGTTCCCCGATTTCGACGTCAACCTGCGCTCGGCCGTCTCGATCGCGCGGCGGTTGCAGGACCCGCTCGCCGAGCTCGTCAAGATCGACCCCAAGAGCATCGGCGTGGGACAGTACCAGCACGATATGCCCGAAAAACGGCTCTCCGAGACGCTCAACGGCGTTGTGGAGGACTGCGTGAACGCGGTCGGCGTGGACGTCAACACGGCCTCGGCGCCCCTCCTCGCGCGGGTTTCGGGGCTGAACGCGGGCGTGGCGGCAAACGTCGTCTCTTACCGCGAGGAGAACGGCGCGTTCACTTCGAGAAAGCAGCTCTTGAAGGTGCCCAAACTCGGCGCAAAGGCCTTTGAGCAGTGCGCGGGCTTTCTGCGCGTGCCCGAGAGCGCGGACGTCCTCGACCATACGGGCGTCCACCCCGAGAGCTACAAGGCGGCCGAGACGCTACTTGCGCTGTGCGGCTATACGATGGAGGACGTGAAGGCGGGAAATCTGGGACATCTCATGGAGCGGCTGCATGCCGTCGGCGAGGAGAAGGCGGCGATCGCCTGCGGCGTGGGTCTGCCCACCCTCTTCGACGTCGCCAAGGAATTGAAGAACCCCGGACGGGATCCCCGCGACGAACTCCCCGCCCCCGTGCTCAGAACGGACGTGCTCGGCATAAAGGACTTGAAGCCGGGCATGGAACTCCGCGGCACCGTGCGCAACGTGATCGACTTCGGCGCGTTCGTGGACATCGGCGTGCACCAGGACGGGCTCGTACATATCTCGGAGATCTCGTACCGGTTCATCCGCCACCCCTCGGAGGTGCTGTCCGTGGGAGACGTCGTCACCGTGTGGGTGAAGGCTGTAGATGAGCAAAAAAACCGCATTTCCCTGACGATGAAACACTGAGCCAAAGCGCTGCGGTCCCCTTCGGGGCCGCTTTTTTTATGTTTTTCCGAAAAAAAATGGCACATACCGCTCAAATCCAAACAAAAGTTTGATATAATGGAGGCATGAAAAAAAGTTTTATCCTCTATGAAAACTATTGGAATCAGATCCGGCTGCTCGACTTTGAACAGTGCGGGCGGCTCTTGAAGGCGATTTTTTCCTATACGCGCGGCAAGGAACTCCCCGAGCTCGACCCCATGACCCATATCCTCTTTTCCGTCATCGCCGACCAGCTTGACCGAGACCGAGAAAAGTATGAGGACGTCAGCAAAAAACGCGCCGAAGCGGGAAAAAAGGGCGCCGCCGTGACCAACGCCGCACGCGAAAAAAAGTCGGCAATTGCCGACGATAATGAAAATGAAAAAGAAAAAGAAAAAGAAAATGAAACTGTAAATGAAAATAAAAATGAAAAAGAAAATGAAACTGAAAATGAGCAGGGTTACGAGGATCTTCCGCCCGATGTCAGCCCCATGTGGCGGAAGATCTATAACGGCATCATGGAGCGGCATTTCAGCGGAAAGCGGCTACAAAATGCCCTCGATCAAAATCTTAATGCCGATCGCAAGCAAAATCGTCCCCCCAAAAAGGCCGGCTTTGTCTGAAAAACGGTCGCCGATCTTTTTCCCCAAAAAAACGGCCAAGAGGGAGAGCAGCAGGGTAACGAGCCCGATAACGAGGGCGCAGAGCGCCACATGCATGGGCAGACCCACGCTCGTCTCCTCGGCGAGCAGGGTGACGCCCACGGCAAGCGCGTCAATGCTCGTTGCCAAGGCCTGTAAGAGCAGTTTCCCCGCTCCGAGCGGGCCCGCAGGCGCAGGTTCTTCCCCGCGGAGGCGTTTGCGTCTGTCGAGGAAGAAGTCGAGGATCATCTTCCCGCCGATGAAGGCGAGGAGGGCGAAGCTCAGCCACGGCGCGATCTTGGCGACGAGAGACGAGAAGGCATAGCTGCAATAATAGCCCAAGAGGGGCATGAGAAACTGAAAGAGTGCGTACGCTCCCGCCACGAGAAACATCTTGGAAAGACGCATTTTCGGCTCGGTCATGCCGTTTGTCATGCCCACCGCGAAGGCGTCCATCGAGAGCGCGACCGCAATGAGGAGAAGTTCGTATAATTGCATAATGGTCGATGTGTTTGGGAAGCAAGAGCGGGTCTTGGTTGCGTGTCATTGTGTTTCTAAACGTCATTTCGAGCGGAACGAAGTGAAGTCGCCCCGCCCGCACGTTCAATAATGAAAAACGCCGTTACGCTATTCCGTATTCTATCCCAATCGCTTGCGTTTGTCAAGCCTTTCCGTTATAATATATGCATGCCTATTACCGTGTATCTCAAAAAGGGTGAGGAAAAACGCATTCTCGCAGGCAGTCCCTTCGTGTATGCCAATGAAGTCGCCCGCCTCGAAGGAAAGGACAAAAACGGCTGCCTCGCGACCGTCCGCGCCATCGACGGACGCTTCCTCGGCCGCGGATATCTCAACCATGCCAGCAAGATCCTCGTGCGCCTCTTTCTCCGCGACGAGGAGGACGGCGAGGAACTCTTTTACGCACGTATCCATGCCGCCAACGCCTTTCGCCGCTCCCTCGGCTACGAGAATTGCTACCGCGCCGTGTTCGGCGAGGCCGACGGCCTGCCCGCCCTCATCGTGGATAAGTATGCCGACTATCTCTCCGTGCAGATCCTCTCCCTCGGCATGTATCTCAGAAAAAAGGAACTCGTCTCCGCCCTCGTGCGCGAATTTTCGCCCAAGGGGATCTACGAACGCTCGGACGTTGCCGTGCGCAAAAAGGAGGGCCTTCCCGAGGAGACGGGCCTTCTGTACGGCGATGTGCCCGACGAAGTGGAAATTATCGAAAACGGT
>CANRPN010000082.1 GCA_947632505.1 uncultured Clostridia bacterium
TCACGGGTGCGTCGCAGAGGTCCACGCTGCAAAAGTGCAGAATGTCTCCCCGCGCGAAGGGAACGGCGCCGACTTCACTCTCTTCGAGCAGCATATCCGCGGACGGGTTGCGGTAGAAGGAAAAGCTCCGCTCCCCCTTTTCGTCGCGGGAGACGAAGGCGAGCGCGGTGTTTGCGCGGTCGGTACGGAACACAAAGTCCGTGCCAACGTTCTCGCGGCGCAATGTTTCGACGAGGAAGTCTCCGAACGGGTCTTTGCCGAGCTTGGTGATGACGCTTGCGGGCTTGCCGAGCTTGGAAACGCAGACGGCGACATTGGCGGGCGCGCCGCCCGCGTTCTTGCGGAAGGTGACCGCCGCACCGACGGCTCCCGTCTCCTGCGCCGTGAAGTCGATGAGCATTTCTCCGATCACATAGAGCGTGTTCATAAATTACCTCTTTTTTAGCCGTTACCTCCGCGATAGAGTTTACCGCGGAGGTCCGGTTGCGTTCTTTTATTTGTTTAGTCCGCCAGCTTGCGTACGCCGATCGTGAGTTCGGAGATCTCGATCGTGACGTCCCCTGTGAGTTTCGCAAGTTCCGCCGAGCCAAATTCGAGCAGAAGTTCGCACTTGCTTGCCTCAATGGAGGGAGCGTCCGTGACAAATTCGAGCGTCTGTTCGGTCGTGCCGATCTGCACCGCATTGTTCAGCCAGCTTGCGCGGCGGAGCAAAATGCCTTCGTTGACGGGATCGCCCCAGGCATGGTTCATGTCGTGCAGCGTCAGGTTGAAGCTGAGCGCGACGGAAGCCTTGATCTTAAACGAAATGACGTAGTAGGCGTTTGCGGGAAGGTCGATGGAATTGTCCCAATACCCGATCGCGAGCTTGTTGTTGCCGCCGTCCGCACCGGCTTCGTGGATCTTGTACACGAGCTTGCCGTTTTCGAAATAGGCGGTGCCGATCCCCTTGTTGTCGGGGTTGTCGTCGGAGGCGTTGAACACTTCGAAGGGATATTTCGCGTTCGTCTTGTCGTGCGAGGAATTGCCGAACAGCATGAACTTATCCCGGAATTGATCGGTCTTTTTGTCGCCCTCGATCTTGAAGAAGCGCACGCTCTTGATGAGAATGGCGTTGGAAGTGACGCTCAGAGATCCGTCGCGCTTGTCGCCGAGCTGGAAGTGGATGAACGCCGCGTCGGTGGTGAATTTGGAGGTAAACGAACCGCTGATCTTCGTGTCGGTAGTGCCGACGGAAATGTTCACAAATTCGCGCTCGCCCGCGTCCTTGTTGTCCGTCGAAATGGGCATTTCGCCGCTGAACGCCGCAGTCGCGCTCATCACGACTTCATAGCCGTATCTTTCGCCCGTCTCTACATGCACGCCCGTGAGTGGAAGTTTTGCGGAGATGCTCCAAATGCCGCCGTCGGTGTTGTACTTCGTGATGTCGATCTTGGCGGCCTTGGCGGCTTCGTCGTAACTTGCGGCCGCAGTTGCGCCGTCCCCTTGGTTGGTGACTTCGAGTCCCGCAACGTCGTCGAATTGCGCCTTGTTGTAGAGGTCGGTCTCCCTGTCTACGCCCGTCGTCTTGAAAATGGAGATCTTCTCGATCGCAAGGGAGAAGGCATTGGGGGTGGTATCCTGCGGGTTGTCGCCGTTGGGGGTGATCTTGCCCATGTGGATGCGGAATTCGAGGCTGGTGGTGTTGAAGTCCTCTCCTCCGACCGCGAATTCACCCGTGCTGAGCGCTGCGACCTTGGAGCCGACCTTTAAGTTCCACTCGCCGCGCGCGTTCCAGTCGTCGGTGGAGGCGTCCTCCGCGATGAGGTGGATGTAGGTGTCTACCGTGGAGCTCGCCCAGACGACAAACTTATAGGTGCCCGCTTCGAGATCGTTGAATGTTCTCGCAAGGCGCACATCGCCGTCGCCCGCGTCTTTGAGGTCGGTGACGTCGAATACGAACGCGCCGTTTTTGAGGGTAGCCGTCGCCTCGGCTTTGTCGATCGTGGGGACCCAGTAGTGGTTGTCGCCCTCGCCTTCCGCGCCCTCGGCGTAGTCGTACTTGGGAGCAACGTCCGTAAAGTCGGCGGTGAACACGTTTTCAAGCTCGGCGGCCGCCTGCTTTACATAGAGAGTGCAGTATTCGGTCGCTTCCAACCCGCCCGAATCCTTGACGGTGTACACGATCTCATAGCCCGTATATTCGCTCGCCTCGGTGGGCGTCGTCTTGCCGTTCGTGAAGGTGAGGCCGTTTGCCGAGACCGTGATCTTGCTTGTGAGGTCGCCGTCCTCCTTGTCGGTGGCGGTAACGCCTTTGAGCGCGTCAAATTCCTCGCCGGCCATGACGGTCGCTTCGGGCAATACGCCCGAAATGGTGGGCGCAGTGTTGTCCTTGTTGTTATTATTGTTATTGTTGTTGTTATTGGTTTCGCCGCAGCCCGCAAGCACCGTCAAAGAGAGCGCTGCCGCCATTGCGATCGCTAAGATTTTTTTCATGATTTCCTCCCGAATTTTTTACTTTTCGTTGACGTATCTGTCATATGCGGCCTGATAGACTTCCTGCACCGCCCCGATGCCGACGGCGTTGGATACGGCTCTTTCCTTGTGCGCCGTCCACGTTGCGTCGTCGAGACCGTCTTTCAGCCACTTGATGATGTTCTCACGGAGATAGTTGTCGATCGTCGTCTGATAGCGGGCGAGCACGTCAAGTTCCTCCTTGGTGAATTGAAGGTTGGGAACGGGCTTTACGCTGTTATGATCGTAGTAAGGCGTTGCATACTTGTTGAGCCGCTCCAAACGAAGTTTTGCGCGGGGCTCCATTTCGACCGTCGTACTCCACACATCGCCCGAGAGGTAGCAAAGGCCGAGGGGCGCGTTTTCGAGACGGAGCTCGTCCGTCGTCTTGCCTGCGGGCGGATCTTTGGCAACGAGCTTGCCGTTGTCCTTCTCCTCTTCAAAGGCGATGCCGATCGGGCCGTAGTTGATCTGCGCGGAGATCTCGGGCATGTAGTATCTGTCGAAATAGGCGAGGAGCACTTCGACGTTGGGCGTGCCCTTGAAGAAAATGACTTCGCCCATGGAGATCTCGGGGTTGTTGGAGACGCATACCGTCTGAGCGCCGTTCGGGCCCTTCAAAGGCTTGCAGCAGACATAGTTCTCGGGATCGGAGACAACCGTTTCGCTCTCCCACCAATAGAAGGCGCCGTACTTCTCGTCCGTGCCCGTGCCCTTGCCGTTCGCGAGGAACTGGTCTTGCGACTGCTCGAAAGAAACGGCGTCGATGAGGCCGTTCGCGACCCAATTATGAAGGAACTGCGTTGCGGTCTTGTAGGCATCGTCGAGCACGGTGTAGACGACCTTGCCGTCCTTGATGACGCGGTGTTCGAGATTGTCGTTGAGGCCGAACATGCCGTAGAGGTCACACTGGTTTCCCTGCCAGTTGTTCCAGACAAAGGAGAGCGGGCGCTCGTCGTTGGCATTTCCGTTGCCGTTCATGTCGTTGTTCTTGAAGTAGGTGAGGAGGTTTTCCATCTGCGCGGAGGTGAGTTCCAGCCCGTCCTCGATCTTCTGTCCGCCGAGGTCGACCTTGCCCTCGTTGACCGCCTTCTCCGTCCACGTCTTGTTGATGAAGAGGAGGTTGGGGTTCTGCAAGAGGCCCATTTCCTCCACGCGGGGAAGAGCGTAGATCTTGCCGTCGATGCTCGTGACCTGCTTTTTGATGTCCGAGCGGCTGTCCAAGATCGCCTTGAAGTTGGGCATGTAGTCAAGATAGTCGCTGATCGCGAGCAGCGCGCCGCGGTCTACGCCGTATCTGAGGATCTCGTTGGTGGTGAGGCCGGCGTGGTAGATCGCGTCGATGCCGTCATGTTTGCCGAGTTTGAGCACTTTCTGTTCGCCGTAGATGCTCTCGGAGACGTTCTCCCACTGCACATACACATTGGTCTGTTCGTAGAGCGTCTGCATGATGTCCATCTCGTTGTAGTCCTTTGCTGACGCGTTCTTGGAGGAATAGACGTGGAAGGAGAGCTCCTTCGCGCCCGTCTCGTTGAGGATGGGCTTTTTGGGGTCCTCCCACTGGAAGCCGTACTTGTCTTTGAGTTCGTCGAGAGAATTGGTCGTGCGGTCGTCATTTTCGCCGCAGCCTGCGCCCGCAAGGGCCATCACCGCCGCACAGCCTATCGCAACTGCCATAAAAACTTTTTTCATGATTGACTCCTTTTTTAATGATAGATTTTCACGCCTCAGCGGGGCTGGGTGAAGCGATCGATAGGGGGAAATTCGCTCCACCCTTTCCCCTGAGAAGAATTTGGCTTAGTCTTTGAGCGAGCCGACGAGCACGCCCTGCGCGAAGTACTTCTGAACGAAGGGATAGAGCAGGAACACGGGAAGGCTCGAAACGATGACGGATACATATTTGAGCTGGTTGGCGAGGCGGAACTGTTCGAGCATGGTTTCGCCGCTGCCGCCCACCGTCGATTCGGACGCGGTGAGGATCTCTTTGAGGACGAGCTGCAAGGGATACATGTTGCTGTCGCTCAAAAAGATCATCGCGTTGAAGTAGCTGTTCCACTGTCCAATCGCGTAGTACAGGGTAAGCACCGCGATGATGGGAGCGGAAATAGGAACGATAATGGAGAGGAAAAGTCTCGCTCTGTTCGCGCCGTCGAGTTCGGCCGCCTCCACGATCGTATCAGGCACGCCTGTCTGGAAGAAGGTCTTGGCCATGAACAGGTTCCACGCCGAAACCGTGCCGGGGAGGATGATCGCCCAAGGGGTGTCGAGCATGCCGAGGTCGCTGACGACGTTGTAGAAGGGAATGAGACCGCCGCCGAAGAACATCGTGATCGTAAAGAAGATCATCCAGAACTTTCTGAGGGGCAGCGTCTTGCGCGAGAGCGCCCATGCCGCCGTGAGCGTGAACGCAACGCTCAGTACGGTGTAGGCCGCCGTGTACCAGATCGTGTTGGCATAGCCGATCCAGATGTCCGCGCGGGTGAAGCACTTCACATAGCCGGAAAAGTCGATGTCCACCGGCCAGAGGTAGACCTTGCCCGCAAGAACGGCGTCTGCGCTCGAAAAGGAGGCGATGATGACAAACCACAGCGGGTAGATGACGATGAGCGCCAAAAGAGCGAGTACAACGTAAGTGATGATGTAATAAATTTTGTCGCCGAGGGGGTCCTTGACCTTCTTGCGCTTTTGCTTTTTGGGGGCTTCGTATGTTTGATTTTGCATGATCTCTTCCATGATGCGCCTCCCTTAAAACAGCGAGTTCTCGGAGAACTTCTTGGACGCGGTGTTGGCGATGATGAGGAGCAGGAGGTTGATGATCGAGTTGAACAGACCCACCGCCGTCGCATATCCCGCGCCGCGGCCGCCGGGCACGAGGCCCTGTTTGTAGACGTAAGTTGCAATGATCTCGCTCACGCCGATGTTGCCGTCCGTCTGCATCAGCAAAACCTTTTCATAGCCGACGCCCATGAGACCGCCGATAGACATGATGAGCATGACCGAGATGATGGGCATGATCGCGGGAAGGTCGACATGGAGCACGCGCTGGAAACGGGACGCGCCGTCGATCTGTGCAGCTTCATGCTGGGACTGCTCCACGCCCGAGAGCGCGGCAAGATAGATGATCGAGCTCCAACCGAAGTCCTGCCAGTTGCTCGACAGGATGTACATGGGACGGAACGCGCCCGATTCGAGGAAGAAGGAATAGCGCTCCCCTCCCACGCTCTCGATGATGTTGTTCACGAGCCCGTATCTGCCGAAGAAGAGTTGGAGCATACCGACGAGCACGACGAGCGAGATGAAGTGCGGCCCGTTGAATACCGTCTGCAAGAACTTCGAGAGCTTCTTGTTCCGCGTGGTGTGGAGCATGAGCGCCACGATGATGGGGAGCGGGAATCCGATGATAAACCCGAGAATGCAGAGGAGGAAGGTATTCCACATCAACCCCCAGAACGCATAGTCCCCCAAAAACAACGAAAAATTCTCGAATCCGATCCAATAGCCGCTCCAAATCGAGTCGCCCGGCATGTAATCCTGAAACGCGATCAAAAGACCGTACATCGGGATGTAGGCGAAGATGAAGGTGACGACGACTGCCGGAATGAGAAAGAGCAAGTAGCTCCAATTCCGTTTGAAATTCCGTGCAAAATAGCTGTTTTTGAACTTCTTTCCAAACGATTCCTTTTCGCCTTGCCGTACGGAAGCCGCCTGCGCTTCGCCCGTTCCCGCGTCCGCGAGCGCTTCCGCTTCCGTCTGCAAAAGCTTTCTCTCCATAAGATTACCTCCTTATCGTATTCCCCCGCAAAACGGGGATTTCGGTGTTACCTATTATAATTCGGGGACTTTCGCCGTCAAGAATTGCCGCAAATTTCTCTCTTTATTTGTGTATTTGCACAAATCGGGCAATCGGATTTGGGCAAAAAACAAATTAAATCTTGACATTTTCTCATTATGTGTTATAATGAAAACAAGAAATCTGCGCGGAGAACGAAATTCAATAACATGAAAAGAGAGAAAATCACAATCCAAGACATTGCCGACTCCCTCGGGATTTCCCGCAACACCGTTTCGAAAGCGCTCAACGGGCAATATGTACCCCCGCACACCCGAGAACGGGTCCTGAACGCCGCCATCGAATTGGGCTACAAAAGCTATCATGCCGTCGCCTCCGAATCGGACGACCCTCACCGCAGGATCGTGCTCATCACCTCCAAAATGCTCATGACAATGACTTTCTTTATTCATGTCGTGCGCGGGATCGAGTCCGCACTTGCGGAGGATGAAAATGTGGAGCTTTTGCAGTTTACCACGACAAAAACTTCTTTTTTCGAACGCCTTGTGGATTATCTCAACGAAAATAAGGTCGACGGCATCATCTGCATGGAACTCTTTCAGGCCGACTATGTTCCAAAGCTCATCGAACTCGGCTACCCCACCGTCTTTTTCGATTTTCCCATTTACGTCTCCCCCACGGGCAATTATGACATCGTACTGCCCGAGAGTTTTGCTCCCGTCAAAAATTACTGTCTCACCCTCATCGGCGAGCAGGACTGCAAGACTTTCGGCTTTGTGGGCGATTACACCCATTGTACCTCCTTTTACGAACGGTTCCTCGCCATGCGGGAGGCCATTTTCCTGTCGGGACTGACCTATGATCCGAAATGCTCCGTCATTGAGAAGGACTCCTTCCCCTACGGCAATCCGACCGAACTTGCCAGACTGTTTGCGCAGATGCCCGCACTGCCCGACTGTTTTGTGGCGGCAAACGACACGCTTGCGATCTCCGTGATCGAGGCGCTGAAAAAATTGCATAAAAAGGTACCCCGCGACGTCCTTGTCGTCGGCTTTGACAATCTTGCGGAGGCGAAATCCCACGATCCGCAACTTACGACCTTCAACATCGACAAAACGGGGCTGGGCAGAAAACTGTTGTCCGTTCTTCTCGACCGCATTGCTCATCCACGGCAAAAGACGCAGACGATCTATCTGCAATCCAAGCTCATTGTTCGCCAGACAACGTAACT
>CANRPN010000083.1 GCA_947632505.1 uncultured Clostridia bacterium
CGTAGAGGGAAATCTCTTTCCCCTCGGAATCGAAGTATTCCACGGAATGTTCCTCGTACCTGATCTCATACTTGAACCCCTGCGGAAGTTCCCGCAAAACTTTGTCCTTCATGTCATCCTCCCCGGTGCATCCCGCAAACGCCGCGAGCGCAAGCACAAGCGCCGCGCCCAGCTCCCAAAGCCGTTTTTTCATATTTCCCCCGTATGCATTCATGCCGCGACGGACAAAAATGCCGATTCAGGCGAATTGTATCACAGATCGGCCCGAATGTCAACCCTTTCGGAGAGAACCGCCGTTTGCACGCCTGCACATGGGCGCACTCGGGGCTTCTTTTCTTGCCGCTTCCTCTCGGGCGGACTGCGGCGCGCCCGCGGACCGGGCCTTTGCGTGCAAGAAAAAAGATGCCCGCGGAAATTCCGCGGGCATCCCTTATAGGGGAGGGAAGAATGTGAAAACATTCACATTCGGATAGGTGTTATTCCCTTGTCTCCGGCGTTTCATCGCCTGCGGCGTCCGGGGCGTCACCGTCGGCCGTTTCGGTCGCTGCGGCGCGCTCCTTCTTGAAACGGAGCACGATCGCCGTTGCACCCCAAGCGGTGAGACCGATCGTGAGGACCCAGATTGAGATAATGATCAGCCAATAGTAAGCGAAGGGCAGATCTGCCGCGACTACGCCGTGTACGAACCCGTTCATCGCGTTGGAGTTGACGGTGGTATAGAGGATGTGCTTCATCGCCTGCCGTGCATAGTACTGCGTTGCGGGGTTCTTCATATCAAATTCCATGCCGCCCTGTGCGGTGAGTTTGAGGTCGCCGCCCGCGCGGATGCACTGTTCGGTGTTCATGTAGCCGCCGTTGTCGTAGTCGGTGATGACGGAGCCGTTGAAGCCCCATTCCTGCCGAAGCACTTTGGTGATGAGCTGGTAGTTGCCGCCCGCCCACGTGCAGCCGACGCGGTTGAACGCCGTCATGACTGCCATGACCGCGGGGATCTCCATCTCCTTCTTGACGAAGGCGTTGGTCGTCTGGTCGAACTCTTGGATGAAGATCTTCTGCGTGCCGCGCTCCTCGATGCAGGTCTGGAAGGGTTTCAGATAGATCTCGCGGATCGCCTGTTCGTTGGAGAAGGTGGCGACGCTGCTTCTGTGGCTCTCCTGATCGTTGAGGGCGAAGTGCTTGATGTAGGAGTAAACGCCCTTTTGCGCCGTCTCACGGGAGGCTTGAAGCGCCATCTCGCCCGACATGAAGCCGTCCTCGGAGTAGTACTCGAAGTTACGGCCCGCGAACGGGGTGCGGTGGATGTTCATCGCGGGAGCGTACCAGCCCGAGATGATGCCCTTATATTGGTGGCTGCCGAAAGAGGTCTCGTCCGCATGGAGGGCGTCCTCGGAGACGTAGTAGCCGTGGAGACGGGAGTTCTCGCGGTTCCAGCTTGCGGCGATGTTCGCTGCGCAGGGATAGGTGATGGAGTAGGGGGAGTGGGTGACGCCGCCCTCGTTGAGTCCGGAAGGACCGTCGAAGTCGATCGCACGGGGCTTGTTGATATTCTTGTCGTTCAATGTCTGATAGCCGGCGTTGCGGATGATCTTCTTGATGTTCGCGGTCGTCATCTGATCGATGAGTTTATCCCACTTGCCCTGCGTTTCGAGTTCATTGTAATCGAGGCCGCGGAAGTCGATGAGTTCCAGCGTACCTTCCTGTCCGTACACGCCCGCCTTCTTGCCGGCTTCCTCTTCGGTCATGGGGTTGAGGGAGGCGTCTGCGCCGACTTTGGCAAGCTGGTCTGCGGTCGCTTTATCCACTTCCAATTCCCAAACGAGGCCGTTTTGCTCTCTCATGCCGCTCTTCTTGCTGTTTTGCGTGCCGTGGTGTTTGGGGAAGGTGCCCTCCCAATCCTGACGGGTGAGGTACTGCGTCCTCTCGGTAATGTTTTGGTGTCCCGCCCAAAGCGCATGATCGAATTGGTTCGTGATCTCGGTGCCGTTCAAGGACTTGGAGTAAGTCGTCTTGTCCACGCCGCCGTTCTCGGTGTAGGAATAGGTGTATTTGCCGACGAACGTCTTGTCGCCCGCGCCGAACAGCTGCGAACCGTCCGTGTCCTTGCCGTTATAGACGAGGAAGTTGTTGTTCGCCTCGTGCGCGTTGTGCGCCGCGGTGAGGAGGTAGTCGCCCGCTTCGAGAATGTAGGTCTTGGCCTGCACGTCGTCGTAGGAGATGAGATCCTTTTGGTTGACCTTGATCTTGACGGTCTCGCTCGCGTCGGGAGCAAGCTCTTTGGTCTTTTCAAAACCGACGAGGGAGGCGGAGGCCTTCTCGATGTGGTTGGTCCTGTCGTAGTCGGTGTAGGGGGCGTTCAGGTAGACCTGCACGACCTCTTTGCCCGCGACCTTGCCCGTATTTTTGACGGTGACGGAGATCTCGATGTCCTTATTTGCGTCCATCTCGCCCACCGTGAAGCCGCTCCATTCGAAGGTGGTGTAGGAAAGGCCATAGCCGAAGGGATATTGCACGGTGGCGGCGTAATCGTAATCGCCCACCTTTTCCGCGCCCGCCTGCTTGTCGTAGTAGCGGGTCTCATAGTATTTGTAGCCGACGTAGATGCCCTCGTCGTAGAACACGCCGTTGCCAACGACTTTCCCGCCGTTGAGAAGGTCGATGTCGCCCATGTTCTGCATGGCGGGGGAGGAGAACGCGTCGTAGGCAAAGGTGTCCACGAGGTGACCGGAAGGATTGATCTTGCCGCTCAGAATGTCCGCAACGGAACGGCAGGTGTCGCCGCCCGCGCCGGGCGCCCAGAGCACGGAGGTGATGTTGGGATAGTTTTCGATCCAACCGAGTTCGAACGCGTTGTTCGTGTTCACGACGACGATCACGTTGTCAAAGTTGTCGTTGAGGTAACTGATGATGCCGAGCTCGGTGGAGTTGGGTTCGAGGTAGTGTTTGTCCTTATCGGCGTCAAGCACGTCGCTTTCGCCGCCCATCCATCTGGCAAGGTCTACGCCCTCGCCGCCCGTGCGCCCGAAGAAGAATACGGGGGTCGTGCCCTTGGCTTCCGTCTTGGCGTTTTCGGGGATCTCGGAAATGGGGGTCTCGTTGAGCGCCCAATCCTGCGACATGCCGTACGAGACGGAGCCCGCGCCGCGCTTCTTGCCCGTGCCCTGATAGAAGTTCCAAAGAGCTTCGTTGACGGTGAAGCCCTGTTCGGTGAGCGCGGTCCTCATATCCGAGGAGATGGTGCTCACGCCCGAGCCCGTGCCGCCTGCGAGCAGGTCTACGGAGGTCTGCGAGAAGAGGGAGAGCTTGCTTCCTGCCTTGACGGGAAGGCCTTTCTCGCCCTCGGTGTTGTTGTAGAGGAGCACCAAGCCCTCTGCGCCGCCCTCGCGGGCATATTTCTGTTCGGCGGCTTCCAGATCTTTTATGCTCTTGTAGTCGCTCTTGTAATATTCGGTATCCACGCCGTCTGCCGAGGCGTTGCCGCTCGTTTCCGCCGCCGCTTCGCCGAAGATATCACGGAATACGAGATCGTACTTCGTGACCGAAAGAATGGGAAGTACGATGGAGATGACCCAAAGGATCGCAAGAAGGGGAGCGATAATGCAGGTAAATACCTTTGCGCTCATCTTTTTGCGCGTTTTCTTTTCACTTGCCATAGGTTTTTTACTCCTTAAAATCAAATTTGAAATTCAAAAAAATTGCCCGCCGCCGTGATGTGCGGCGGGCTTTCGATAGCCAATATGGAATGAAGAAGAGACGTTATTCGTTTTCGGTGGGCGTCCAGGTGAGGTTCGCCGCCGCGTTGATGACGACCTTGTCGTAGTTGATGCCGATGCTCTCAACGTGCTCGATGACGATCTTGTTCTCGCCCTTTACAAGGTGGATGGTACCCGAACCGCTGCCGACCTGATGCCAGTGGGACGTATTGTTCATATCAAGCGTTTCCAAACCGGGAAGGGTGCCTTTGAGGGTGACGGGGGCGCCGCCGTTGTTGGTGATGCTCACGGTCGCGCCGTCCGCGGTGACCTCTTCGAGGTCGATCGCATCCAACCATATCTTCATGTTGCCATAAGTGGTCGGGTCGTTCCAATCCACCCCGCTCATATCCATGCCGCTCTTCGCGGAAGCCGCATAGAGGGTGATGGTCGCGTCGCACTCATAGTCGGAAGTTACGGTAAAGGTGAGCGTGGAGCCCGCGTCGGAGAAGGTGCCTACGAAGGTGCCTTCCTCTTCGCTGTCGTAGAGAGGTCCGGTTTCAACGGCCGCGGGGCTTGCGCCTGCCGAGCCCTGTCCGCTGCCCTCGATGATCATCTGTTCGCATTCAAACGTAAAGTCCTGCGGGTCGGGAGCGCAGCCGCCGAGCGCCGCCATCGAGAACACCGCCACAAGTGCGATCCCCGCGATGAATACACTTTTCAAATTCTTCATAATTTCCTCCAATATAATTTTCATTGAGAAGGGCGTACCGCGCGTGAACTACCATCACGACTCATCCGCGCGCGGCTCGCCTGCTAACAAATAGCCGAACTTTAAGCCTGTTGAGGCGCGCGGGACGAATTGTCCGTCTCCGTCCATGTGAGCGTTGCGTCTGCCTTGATTGTGATCTTGTCAAGGTTGAAACCTTTGAGCGCGGTCAGAACGATCGTGTTCTCCCCCGCGACGAGGTGGACCCTCGCCGTCCCCGTGCCGAAGTTTTTGAGGGGCGCACCATAGATCCAGCCCATGTCCGCCCCACTGACCCCCGTAAGGGTGAGACCGGGGAGTATGCCCGCGAGGGCAATGTTCGAGCCGTTCACGGCAAGCGTCGCATGCTCGCCCTTGGAGAGATCGGCTTCCTTCACGGTGAAGGTGTTGCCGCCCCACCACATATCCGTCTCATTCTCGGTAGAGGCCGCGCGGAGGGTAAGAAGTGCGTCGCATTCCTTGTCCGACGTGATCTTGAAGGTGACGGTCGCGCCGCCGTTGAAGTAGCCGAGCGCCGTCACTTCGGGGCCCGCTGTGTCCTTGTCGCCGCCCCATTCTGTGCCCGTCTCCACGGTGACGGGCTGCTCCACTTCACTTGTTTGCCCTGTTGCCTGGTCATACTGCTGTGTTTTTCCGTTGGTAATGATGCCTTTTTCCGCTTCAAAGGTGTATTCCTTGCCTTCCACCGCGGGAGGGGGAGTGGGGGTCTCGCCGCTCTCGCCCTTCTTTTGCGCGGCGAGCCACTGCCAAAGGTTGGCGGTTTCGGTGCAGTTCGCGGGGGTGAGGTCGTCCACGCCCGTCACCTTGCTGTTGTCGAAGCGGGTCTTGACTTCATCGTTAAAGACATACACCCACGAATAATGTCCCATATAGGTCGTATCGGGGGAATCTTTGCCCTTGACGTTGGCGTACAGCGTCATGTAGGTATTCTCCGCGCCCGCTTTCAGGAGACGGTCGAAGGTGGGTTTTTCGAAGTTGGCGGGATCGACCGTCGTGTCGTCGTTGGAGAGCACGAACCAGATCTTATAGTCCTTGATTTGTTCGATCATCTTATCCGAAATGCGGCCGTTGACATATGCTTCGCAGGTGGGATAGTACGCCGCGAAGTAATCGCCGTGGTGGAACATCATATTCATCGTCATGTAGCCGCCGTTGGAGCAGCCACCGAGATAGATGCGATCCGTATCGACGTCGGAGTTGCCCTCCACATAGGTCGTGATCGCTTGCCACAGTGCGCCTTCGTACCAGCTCTCCTGCGGGGAACCGTCGCCCACGTCGGTGTGGTTATATGTACCGTTGCCGTCCTGATCCATCCACATCGTGGGGGTCTGCACGGCGAGCACATATGCGCCCGCGAGCCCGTCCTGTTTGAAATAGCCCTGCACGTTGGTGCTGTTCTCCGTCGTGAGCGCGGTCACCTCGTTGCCCAAAAGGTCGATATCGATGTCCGTGCCGCCCTCGCCCGCGCCGTGGAGCCAAATGACGAGCGGGTTCTTGCCGCTGTCCGTCGCCGCGCCTTCGGGAGCCCAGCTCGCGCGCTGCAAGGTGATGTCCTTTCCCTCTCCCGTGTAGTGGACGGTGTCCTTATGCCAGCTCTCGGTCTGCGGGATAATGCGTTCCTCGGCCTTGGTCACTTTGTAGGTCGCCTTTTTCTTGGCGGCGATCGTCTTGTCGCCGATTTTCACTTCCTTTGTGGCGGTCAGCGCGATCGCGTATTCCTCCGCCCACGTGTTCCTGCCCGTCTGCTGGCTGTAAGAGAAGGGACTTGCCGCGGGTCCGAACATGGAGATCGACGAACGTTCGAGCTCGAGGGTCACATATTCGGTCTCGCCCGACGCCTTTACGCCCTTCGCGTCCGAGCAGTACGCGTCGAGAACTTTGCGGTCGGTATTCGCCGTCTTTACGGTGAAGGTGTCCTTCGTCACGCCCGACACTTTGCCGTCGAATTTGAGCACCAAGGCGTCCACCATGGGGCCCCATTCGTAGCCTCTGATGATGAGGCTCGCCCCGCCAATCGTGAGCTTCGCGTCCGACGTGGCGCTGTCGTCTTTGCAGGCGGCGAGCGCACCGCATCCGAACGCCATCACAAGCGCCATGGCACACGTTGTCAACTTCTTGATCTTCATTGTTTTCCTCCGCGGGCGGCGTTGCCGCCCAATACGCGGGAATTATAAAAAAGAAAGGGCAACCCGTCAATGGGATTGCCCTAAACTGACATTTTTTGTCTTAATCTTTCCTTTCTTTGCAAAAAAAGCACGTTTCGGCGGCGAAGAGCTCAGGCAATGCGCGCTGCACGTTCTCCGCCCGCCGGCAGCATGATTTTGAGACTGAAAATATTGTTTTCGGAGGTAAAGCCGAACATTCCGCCGTATTTTTTGGCAAGCATTCGGATGCTTTTTAGCCCGTAGCCGTGCTCGCCGCTTTCTTTGCTCGTGCGAGGCAGATCGCCCTCCATTCTGAGGTCGCCGTTGTAATAATTTTCACATTCGATGATCACTTCGCCGCCGTAGCACTTTGCTGTCAGCGTAATGACCCGCCTGCCCTCGTCGGGGATCTTCTGCACCGCTTCGATCGCGTTGGAGAGAATGTTGCCGAAGAGGGAATAGAGGTCGTAATCGCGCATATAGCCGAGCGGCGCGCCGTCCACCATGCAGCTCAGGCGGATGCCGCGGCTGTTGCAGAGCAGGTTCTTTTCGGTGAGGAGCACATCAATGGGTTCGCAGCCCGTGCTCACTTTGCTGTCGTAAACGGAGATGTAGCTCTCGATTTCGGCCACCTCTTCGGCGGAGAGCTTCTCCTCGCCGAGCCGCATCGCCTTGATCTTGTGCTTCATGTCGTGGCACTTGATGTTGATGAGATCGATCGTCTCTTTCGCGATCTCATACTGCCGCCTGTCCTGCCGCCAGAGCCGCCGCACTTCCTCCACGTCGCTCTTTAAGGCGACCTTTTCAAGCATCCCCGATTGGATCCAAAGGATGAACAGATTCGCAAGGATGGAAAAGAGGAAGATCACGATGCTCAGCTGCGGGCTCAT
>CANRPN010000084.1 GCA_947632505.1 uncultured Clostridia bacterium
CTACTGTCATTCTCTCTCCGCATTATCCATTTCCGGCGGGGCGGCATAAAACCGGCGGCTCCTTCATACTTTGTAAGCATGAAGGAAATGTACAAGCTCACCAAGAGCGAGACCCTCCGTTTGCTCGCGTCGGCGGAGAGCGGACTCTCCCCGTCCGAAGCGGAGGCCCGCCTCAAACGCTTTGGGGAAAACAGGCTCGCCGAAGGCAAGAAAAAAAGCCTTGCGGGTCTGTTTTTTGCACAGTTCAAGGATCTCATGACCCTGCTTCTCCTCTGTGCCGCCCTTCTTTCGGGCGTTCTCGCCTATGTCACGCATACCCCCTCCGAAATCGCCGACGCCGCCATTCTGCTCGCCGTTATCCTGCTCAACGCTGTCGTCGGCTTCATCCAGCAGTATCGCGCCGATTCCGCCATCGAAAAGCTCAAAAAGCTCTCCGCGGAGACCGCAAAGGCCGTCCGCGGCGGAACCGTGCGGCAAATCGACGCCGCCCTCCTCGTCCCCGGGGACGTCATCGAACTGAATGAGGGCGACCGCATTCCCGCCGATTGCCGCATTCTCGAATCGGAGGGCTTCCGCGCCGACGAATCCGCATTGACGGGCGAGAGCGCCCCCGCGGGCAAGCGGGACTGTCTCGTGAACTCCTCCTCCCTTGCCGAGCGCAGGAACACCGTGCACATGGGCACCTTCTGCGTGGGAGGCACGGCCCGCTGCGTCGTTACGGCCACGGGCATGAACACCGAAATGGGGCAAATCGCCCGACTGCTGCACGCCTCCGCGCCCGTTCCCTCCCCCCTCGACAAGACGGTCGCAAAGCTCGGCAAGATCGTCACGGCCACCGTCCTTGCGGTTGCGGCCGTGCTCTTTGTCTGCGGACTTTTGGCAAGACGGATGAGCCTGCTCGAAAATTTCATGACCGCCGTCGCGGTGGCCGTTGCGGCCATTCCCGAGGGCATGGGGGCGGTCGTCACGGTCATTCTTGCCGTGGGAATGCAGCGCATGAGCCGCGCCCGCACCGTCATGCGCAGGCTCTCCGCGGTGGAGACCCTCGGTAGCTGCACCTGTATCTGCTCGGACAAGACGGGCACCCTCACCGAGAACAAAATGACCGTCACGGCGATCGCGACCCGCTTTGGGGGCGGCGCGCGCCGCACCTCTTCCGGCGCGCGCCGCCCCGAAGATCCACAAGATGAAGCGGAGCTCTACACGGGCGCGCCCGTCCAGAGGCGGCTGCTCGCGTGCATGCGCATGTGTCACAGCGTCAAGGGGAGCGCAGGCGGGTACCTCGGCGACCCCACCGAGATCGCTCTGCTCGAATACGCCGACCGCGTGGGGTTTGCGCTGAGCGGCCGGCGGCTGGGCGGCATTCCCTTCTCCTCCGAACGCAAGCGGATGAGCGTTCTTGCGGATTGCGGAACGGGTCCCGTGCTGTATGTCAAGGGCGGTGTGGAGACGGTGCTCTCCCGCTGCGCCTTTGTCGCCGGGGATGAAGGGCAAAAAAGGTTGGCTCCTGCCGAAAGAACGCAAATTTTGCGGACGGCAACGCAGTTCGCCGCAGAGGGACAGCGCGTCTTGGCCTTTGCCGAACGCGCCGCGGGAAAGAGCGGGGATTTGGCCGAATCGGCGCGAACAAATGCCGCGGCGGGGGAACTCTCGCAGGAGAGCGAGGAGGAACTCGTCTTTTTGGGGCTCGCGGCGATGTACGATCCCCCCAAACGGGGCGCAAAGGAGGCGATCGCCGCATGCCGGCGGGCGGGCGTTCGCACCGTCATGATCACAGGCGACAGTCCGGACACGGCGTTTGCGATCGCGCGGGAGCTCGGCATTGCCAAAGACCGCAGCGAAGTCGTCACGGGAGAGGAACTCGATCAAATGGGGGAGAGCGCTCTTTCGCGCGCGGTGATCTCCGTCTATGCCCGCGTCTCTCCGGGACACAAACAGCAGATCGTCAAACAGTTGCAGGCGAGAGGGGAAGTCGTTGCCATGACGGGAGACGGCGTCAACGACGCTCCCTCGGTGCGTGCGGCGGACATCGGCGTCGCGATGGGCGGCGGTACGGACGTCACCAAAAACGCGGCCGACATGGTGCTCGAAAACGGCGATCTCTCCGCGCTCGTGAGCGCTGTGGAGGAGGGGCGAAATGTCTTTGCCCGTATCAAGCGCACGATCTCCTTCTTTCTCGCCACCAATCTGGCCGAAGTGCTTGCCGTGCTCGTCGCCACCCTCTTTTTGTGGAAGTTCCGCTTCTTGACCTCCACCCAGCTGCTGTGGATCAACCTTATCACGGACAGTTTGCCCGTACTTGCGCTCGGCATGGAAAAAACGGAGGGCATGATGGAACGTCCCCCCGTTGCCGCGGGAGAGATCTTTTCGCGGCGGTCGGTGCTCTTTATGCTCACGTTCGGCGTGTTGCAGGCGGCCATCACGGTGGGGCTGTTTGTTTACGGAGTGAACCATTGGGGAAACGCCGCTGCCACGACATGCGCCTTCTTTGTGCTGTCCTTTTTGGAGCTGTTTCACGCGTTCAACGTGCGGAAGGAGGGGCGAACCACGCTCAAAGAGCTGTTTTCAAGCCATGCGCTGCTCTTGACGGCGGCGATCGGCATTTTGCTCAATGTGGCGTTGGTCTTTGTGCCGTTTTTGGCGCATGCGTTCGACCTTGTGCCGCTCAACGGCGTGCAATGGGCGCTTGTATTCGGCTTTTCGTTTGCGATTTTCCCGTTGGGCGAGCTTTATAAAGCTGTTTGCTCTGTGCGGAGGAAGGCAAGGCCGAGATTTCTCCACGCGGCCGCTACGCGCCCTTGGTCGAAATGACAGTTTTAATGTCATCTCACTACGCGCCCTTGGTCGAAATGACAGTTTTAATGTCATGTCGTTCCACGAACTTTTCTGAAATGTCATCTCGTCCCGCGCGTTGTTCTCAATAATGTTATGCCGACCGAAGGCGTTAGCCGAAGTGGAGACATCTCTAACGCATTTTTATCCCGAAACGTCGTTCAATAGGCGCAAAAGGTGTAGCCCTGCTCCTTAAAATAACCGATGATGTCCGGAAGCGCGGCCGCCGTCTCCTTGTGCGTTGCGGAATCGTGCAGAAGCAGCACCACCGGCTGCTTTCCGCGCGCGGTCTTTACGCTCTCACGGTAGAGCACCTCCGCGGAAGCATTCGGGATCTCCTCATCTCCGCACACGGCGTTCCACGAAACTACCCCGTACCCCCGCTCTTTCAGCAGAGCTGTATATTGCTCGCGGTGTCCGTCTCCTCCTCCCGGAAAGCGGTACACCCGCGGCCGCACGCCCGTCACCTTTTCAATGACCTTTGCACAGCTTTCCACATCTTTGAGAAACGCCTCTTCGGAGGCGTATATTTGTGTATAAATATGCGTTTTGGAATGTACGCCCAACGTATGTCCTTCCTTGGCGATGCGGCGCAAAATGTCCTCGCGGCCCTCTACGCGGTCGCTCACGATAAAAAAGGTCGCCTTCACATTCTGGGCTTTGAGCACGTCGAGTACGCGGCCGGTCACCACGGTGCTCGGACCGTCGTCGAAGGTGAGATAAATTTGTTTTTCTTGTTCCGCGGCGAGACTGATCGCAGGAGTGGCGGGATTCAGAGCTCTGTAACCGAGCGCCGCGAGCATGGTGAGCAGCGCGGCCAACACAAGGGTGAGAGGCAGATATTTTTTGTGCATATTTTCAGCTTGCATGTTTTTGCGTAAGATTATTTACTTTTCCGCACAAATGTGATATAATCGAACTATCCCGCAAAACACGGAGGAACTATGTCCGACATTATCATCGAGAAAAAGCGTTTGGACGCGCTCGAAGCCTATTTCAAAGCCGAGTTCGGCTCTGTGCCGCAGCGGCTCTTTTCCTCCCCCGGCAGGGCGGAGATCGTGGGCAACCATACCGACCATAACCGCGGCAAGGTGCTTGTTTCGGCCATCTCCTGTGACATACTGTGCTTTGTTTCCCCCCGCGCGGACGGCATTATAGACATCCGCGCCGAGGCCTTCTCTCCCGTGCACTTTCCCGTCACCGACCTCAACAGCCGCGAACGGGAAAAGGGGAGATCTGTCTCTTTGGCACGGGGCGTGTGCTACTATATTGCCTCGCACGGCTATCCCATCGGCGGATTTTCTGCCGTCACGCAGAGCAACGTCTTTCGCGGTGCGGGAGTGTCCTCATCGGCCGCCTTCGAAGTGCTTGTCGCGGAGATCTTAAACATGCTCTACTGCGGCGGAAGAATTTCTCCCCTCGAACGCGCAAAGGCCGCACAGTATGCGGAAAATGTCTATTTCGGCAAGCCGTGCGGGCTCTTGGACCAGTGCGGCATTGCCTTCGGCGGTCTCAATCTCATCGACTTTGCCGACCTCTCCGAACCTGCCGTGGAGCCCGTTCCCGCCCCCGCGGGCTATGAGATCGTGCTCACCAACACGGGCGGTTCCCATTCCTCGCTTACGTCGCACTATTCCGACATCCGCCGCGAGATGGGGGAGGTCGCCTCGGCTCTCGGCAAGAGCGTCCTGCGCGAGAGCTCGGAGGAGGAGCTGCTTTCCGTGCTTCCCGCTCTCCGCAAACGGGTGAGCGACCGTGCGCTTTTGAGAGCGTTCCATTATTTTGAGGAAAACGAGAGAGTGGAACGGGCGGCGGCGGCGCTGAAAGAGGGGAACGTACAGGGCTTTCTTGCGGCGGTGCGGGAGAGCGGGGAGAGCAGTCTTGCCTTTTTGCAGAACTGCTATGTTCCCGGGGAGATCGAGCAGCCGCTCACGCTGGCGCTGAAAGTGAGTGAGAAGTATATCAAAGACGGAGCGTTCCGCATGATGGGCGGCGGATTTGCGGGCGCGGCGCTGGCGTTTGTGCGCGAGGGCGAAGCAGCGGGATACGGCCGTGCAATGGCTCGCATTTTCGGGAAAGAAAACGTCTATTACACGTTGATGCGCGACGTCGGTGCGTGCGAAGTGTAAGGGCGGGAAATGCGTCTTGGCTCCTCCTAAGGAGGAGCTGTCACCGAAGGTGACTGAGGTGGTGAGTTCCAGAGTCAAGGACACCACCCCCCCCTACCCCCCCTCCTTGGAGGGGGCAAGAGCCTTGGCGCCCCTGCGGGGAACTGGCGAGGCGTAAGCCGAGACTGAGGGGTTTTCAGGATGCTCTCAGAAACCCTTTCGGCATTCGCTTTGCTCATGTTACTTTCCCTTTCAGGGACAGCGAGAAACCCCCACCACCCGCTGCGCGGGAGCCGTCTCATGCGGGTAGAGCCCCGCATTCGGTCATCGTTCGCGCGGCAAATGAGCTCGCTCATGTCGCATTGCGCCAACGGTTATCAACCGTTGGCAGAATGCAATGCTCAACCCTTGAAAAGGGGTAGGCTTTTGACCCTCCCCCAACGAGTTGGGGGAGGGTGGCATGGCGCAGCCATGACGGGTGGGGGGTGTATAAAACAAAAAAACCGTATTATAAAAATAAAAAAATAGGGGGAACTAACATGATCACAACAACAAAATTCGGAAAGACCGCGGACGGGCGCGAGGTACTCGCATTCACCCTCCGCGACGGCAACGCCTCCGCCACCGTGCTGAACTTCGGCGGTATCCTGCAAAGTCTCGTCGTGCCCGACAAAAACGGTACGCCCACGGACGTCGTCCTCGGCTATAACACCGTGCAGGGATATGAGCAGAACGGCGGCTATCTCGGCGCGCTCATCGGGCGCTTCGGCAACCGCATCGGCAAAGGCAAACTCACCGTGGACGGCAAAGACTATCAGCTCTTCTGCAACGACCGCGGCAACCATCTCCACGGCGGCAAGGAGGGCTTCAACAAAAAGATTTGGGCGCATGCGGTCGACGGGGAGGAGCTCGTTCTTTCCTACCTTTCTCCGGACGGCGAGGAGAATTACCCCGGCAACCTGCAAGTGCAGGTCGTCTACACCCTCCGCGGCGGGGAACTCCGTCTCCGCTACCGCGCCGTGGCTGACAAAAAGACCGTTCTCAACCTCACCAACCACGCCTACTTTAATTTGAACGGTGAGGGGGACGGCACCGTCCTCGATCATGTTCTTTGGATCGACAGTGGCGAGATCGTGCCCACCGATCCCACCATGATCCCCGTTGGCGGATTCCGCAAGGTTTTAGGTACGCCCTTCGACTTCAACACGCCCAAGGAGATCGGGCGGGACATCGAAGCGGACGATCCCGATTTGAAGCAGGGCAACGGCTACGACCACTGCTATGTGCTCAAAAACAGGGACCGCGCCTTTGTAAAGTACGCTGCCGCAAAGAGCCGAAAGACGGGCATTCTGATGAGCTGTTTTACCGATCTGCCCGCCGTACAACTCTACACGGGCAACGGATTGCACCAACAGGGCAAGACCGCCTATTACGGCAAGCGGGCGGCTTTCTGCCTCGAAACGCAGGCGATCCCCAACAACGTCAATGTGCCCGAGTACGCCGCGATCCTCTCCTCCTACCTCAATGCGGGGGATGTGTATGAGTCGGAGACCGCCTATCGGTTCGAGACCGTAAGCGATTGAAAAACGAGAAAAGAGAATAAAAGAGCAAAAAAAGCGCCCGTTCCGTCATTTGACGGAACGGGCGCGCCGTATATTCGGAAATTACAGAGCGGAAACGATCGATGCGACTTGTTGTGCCGCATTGACGGCGTTGATCCCGCCGATGATGCCGAAGATCGCCCAGACGAGCAGAAGTTCGATCAAAAGTCCCCAAGCTCCCGCCTTGCCGCAGAGAATGGCGCGCTCGTGGTCGGAATTGTAGAACACGAAGAAGAGCACAATGCCCACGGGCGAGAGAACGAAGCTGAGCAGTGTCCAAAGGACGGTTTTGCCGTCAAAGACCTTCGCGCACCAGCCGCCGATGGAAGAATAGAACGCCACAGAGCTGTGTGCATCGATCAGGAAGCCGACGCCGAGGAATACGAGCGCGACCACGAGATAGACCACGGAGAGCACGGCGGCGTCCGCGCTCATATTGGTGAAGAGATTCATCACGATGGAGATGATGCCAACGCTCAAAAAGAAGGACACGTCATGATCGGTGTTTTTGAAGAGGTACCCATAATATGCGAGCATAAACGAGGTCAAAAACAGCGTGATAATGCCGATAACCAAAAAAACCATAAAAACTTTCCCCCCGATTTTTTAATTTACATCATTATAGAACAGAATTTTTCAAATGTCAATATCATAGATGAAAATTTTATGAAAAATATTCCCGTTGAAGGGGGGAGGAGGTCCTT
>CANRPN010000085.1 GCA_947632505.1 uncultured Clostridia bacterium
CTTGCGAACAGCGACACGGAGAGCCTTGATTTTCGGCTTGCCGTCCTTTCCGCGATCCACTTCATGAACGCGGAACATACACAGCTCTTTGAACTCAAAGCGCGGGAGTGGGCGGGCGACCGATAAATACACCTATTCTTTTATATAGAAAAACAGCGGGGAACGTGTTCCTCGCTGTTTTTCCGACTCGCCCAAAGGTGTATTCCGATATTAAATTAAGATTTTTCTTGATTCCCTATGGAATACACCCAGAGAGGGTCGTTTTTTCGTCTACCCCTTGATGACCCCCTTGCTGTCCTATTTTGTCATATCGCCCATGCGTTTCTAATTGTCATTTCGACCCGCCGCTTTTCATTGTCATTTCGAGCGGAACGAACGACAGCGAGTGAAGTCGAGAAATCTCACATTATTTTAACACTAAGGTAGAGATCCCTCGACTACGCTCGGGATGACATTAAAATTGTCATTTCAACCCGCCGCTTTTCATTGTCATATCGCCCATGCGTTTCTAACTGTCATTTCGAGCGGAACGAACGACAGTGAGTGAAGTCGAGAAATCTCAACATTATTTTAACACAAAGGTAGAGATCCCTCGACTACGCTCGGGATGACAAATTGGGAATGTCCTCCCGCTCCCCCTTGCTGTCCCAGAAGGGATATTTATTCTAAAAAGTTCTCGATTTCTCTTGAAAAATCCGCTTCACTTGTGTATAATAAAGCTATGGGTGAGAGTGTACTCAAAGAAAAACTCAAACTTTTGCCCGATTGCCCGGGTGTGTACCTCATGCTCGACAGCGAGGGGACGATCATCTATGTCGGCAAGGCGCGCGTCCTCAAAAACCGCGTGCGTCAATACTTCCATTCCTCCGAAAAGCCCGTCAAAGTACAGGCAATGGTGGAGCAGATCGCCGATTTTTCCTACATCGTGGCGCCCACCGAAGTAGACGCCCTTGCCCTCGAAAATAACCTCATCAAAAAGTACAAGCCCAAGTACAATATCCTCTTAAAAGACGACAAGACCTACCCCTACATCAAAGTGCACACGCGGGAGAAGTTTCCGCACCTCTCCATCACCCGCAGGGTGAAAAAGGACGGCAAATATTTCGGGCCGTTCATGGGCGGCATCTCCTGCAAGGACATCTTAGACGTCGCGGCAAAAGTGTACAATGTGCGCATTTGCAACACTTCCGTCACGGAAAAGCCGAAAAAGCCCTGTCTGAACTATCACTTAGGGCGGTGCCTTGCCCCCTGCGCCCACCTTTGCAGCGAGGAGGAATACGCGGAGCGGGTGGAGAAGGCCGTCTCCTTTCTCTCGGGGAACTACGAGGAAGCGGAGCAAATTTTGCGCGAAAAGATGGCGGCGTTTGCGGAAAACGAGGAGTTTGAGCTGGCCATGGAATACCGTGACCGCATCGGAATGCTCAAAAAATTGCAACTTAAACGGATCACCTCCATGCCGCGCGACGTGGACGCCGATATTTGGGCGGTCGCTTCCAACGGCCTGTATGCGGTGATCAGCGTGCTCGTCACCCGCAAGGGCGTCATGCAGGGCAGCCGCAATTTTCCCCTCGAAGTGGGCGCGGGCGAGGAGGGCGAGAGTTTCCTCTCCTTCCTCATTCAGTATTACACAAACCACGAATTTCCGCACGAGATTGTCACGGACGAACCTTTTGAGGACGAGCTTCTTAAAAGCTACGCCTCGGAAAAGGCGGGCAAAAAGCCCGAGATCGTCCGTCCTAAGCTCGGCGTAAGGCGGGAGCTTGTCAACATGGCGCTCGGCAATGCCAAGGAGTTTCTCGACAAGTCGGTGTCCGCCATCGAACACAAGAACGACATGACCAAGAACGCCTGCGCGCGTCTGCAAACGCTGCTCGGGCTGCAAAAATATCCCAAGCGCATGGAATGTTACGATATTTCGGACATTTCGGGCGTGGACAAAGTGGGCAGCATGGTGGTGTTCACCGACGGCGAGGCGGATAAGTATGCCTACCGCCGCTTCAAGATCAGAACGGTGGAGGGCGCGGACGACTTCGCCTCGTTGAAAGAAGTGCTCCTGCGCCGTCTGCAAAAGTTGGGCACGGAGGAAGAGGACCGTTTCCCCAAGCCGCAGCTCATCGTCATCGACGGCGGCAAGGGCCAGCTCTCCGCCGTCAAAGAAATTTTCGACGAGCTGAATATCTCCGACATCGACCTCATCTCCCTTGCCAAGCAGGAGGAGGAGATCTTCACCCTCGGCCGCGCGGAGAGCGTCCGTCTCTCCCGCAGGGATTACGCGCTGCAAACGGTGCAGCGTATCCGCGACGAGGCGCACCGGTTTGCCATTACTTATTTCCGGAACATTCATTCGAAGCGCAATCTTGCCTCCGTGCTCGACGAGATAGTGGGGGTCGGCAAACAGAAAAAGAAAGCGCTGATGGAGAAGTTCGGCACCATCGACAAGATCATGCATGCCTCCGAAAAGGAACTTGCGGAGGCGGAGGGCATTGGCCCCGAGCTTGCAAGCCGTATCCGGAATTATTTTGAAAATCTATGAAATATCAACTCTTTCTCTCCGATTTCGACGGCACTTTGGTGCGCGCCGACGGCAGCATTTCCGAAAAGAATATCCGGGCGATCGCAAAATACAGGCAAATGGGCGGCGTCTTTGCCGTCGTCACGGGCAGAATGCTCTGTTCCATCCGTCCACGGCTCAAAGAGCTCGGCCTTACAGAAGGACTCGTCGTTGCCTATCAGGGCGGCATGATCGCGGATATCGCCACGGGGGAGCAGCTAAAAAACGAAGGATTCTCCCGTGAGGCGGCCCTTCGGGTCATCCGCTTTCTCGAACGGGAAGATCTGCATATCCATGTCTACATGGAGGACGTCCTGTATTCCAACCGCGACGACGAATATCTCAGAGTTTATGAAAAGATCTGCGGGGTCAAGGGGATCGTCGTGGACGAGCCGCTCTCCGCGTTCGTCGCGCGAGAGAACAAAACGGTGAACAAAGCGATCGCCATGCTCCCGCCCGAAGAAAAGGCCGCGCTCATCGGGCGCATGCAAGCAGAGCTCGGCGGGCAGTATTTCATCACCTCCTCCTCCGATTTTTTGGTAGAGGCGCTTCCCGCGGGAGTCAGTAAGGCGGGCGCGGTGGAATTTTTGGCCGAGCGGTACAAGATCCCGCGGGAACGTGTGGCGGCGATCGGCGACCAGCTCAACGATCTGCCGATGATCCGTGCGGCGGGCGGCGGATTTGCCGTTCAAAACGCGCAGGAGGAATTGCGAAAAATCGCAACCGTCGTCTCCTCTTGTGAAGAGGACGGTGTGGCGGAAGCGATCAACATTGCGATGGGGGAATAGACGAATGAACGAAATGTTTTTGCCGAGTGAAACACTCATGCTGGACAAGTTTGCGGCCGATCTCGGGCTGGAACTTCTGTATGCGGGGCGAGGCATTCTCACTTTCACGAGCGCAAGCGTAGACCGTCCCGGCCTGCGCCTTGCCGGCTTTTTCAGCTATTTCGACACCCGCCGTATCATGGTGATCGGGCTCACCGAGTATGAATATTTGCGCTCCGTCTCCGATGAGGAGAGACGGGAGAAGATCAAAAAACTTTTTGACTGCGGGGAGATCCCCTGCATCGTCTTTTCGCGCGATCTGCCCGTTCTTCCCGAACTCATGGACTGCGCGCGGGATACAGGCACACCGATCTTCCGTTCGGGCAAAATGACGACCTTCCTCATGAGCGATCTCGTCATCTATCTCAACCGTCTGCTCGCACCTTCGACGACCATTCACGGGGTATTGATGGATGTCTTTGGCGTGGGCATTCTTCTCACGGGCAGCAGCGGCGTTGGCAAGAGCGAGACGGCCATGGAACTCATCAAACGCGGACACCGTCTCGTCGCGGACGACAGCGTGCTCATCAAACGCGTGGAGAATGAACTCATCGGCACTTCCCCCGAGCGGATCCGCTACTTTATGGAGCTGCGCGGGATCGGTATCATCAACGTCAAAAACATGTACGGTTCGGGTTCGGTGCTCGGCGAAAAAGAGGTGGAGCTTGTCATGGAGCTCGAACCGTGGAAAAAGGAAAAGGAGTATGACCGCATCGGCGGCGAGCGCAACAGTGAGGAAATTCTCGGCGTAAACGTTCCCAAACTTGTCATTCCCGTATCGCCCGGGCGGAACCTCGCCATTCTCATCGAAGTCGCCGCCCGCAACAGCCGTTTGAAAGAGATGGGTTATGATGCGGCGCAGGAGCTCATACAGCGCACGATCGGAAGATGAAATATGAAATTCTTGCTCCTGCGGGGGATATGTCATCCGCCCGCGCCGCTCTTACCTGCGGCGCGGACGCCGTCTATCTCGGACTTTCCCGCTTCTCCGCGCGCAGCAGCGCGGAGAACTTTAACGCGGCCTCTCTCAAAGAGCTTGCCGTTCATGCACATTTATTGGGTGCAAAGGTGTATGTCTGTCTCAATACGCTGATCAAGGACGACGAGCTTGCCGAATTTTTTGAGAGCGTGAAGGCCGCTTGGGAGGCGGGCGCGGACGCAATTCTCATGCAAGATATGCTCCTCGGCAAAAAAGTAAAGGAGTTTTATCCCGAAGTCGTGCTGCACCTCTCCACGCAGGCGGGCTGCTGCAATGTGCGCGGTGCGGAATTTGCGAAGGCGTGCGGCTTTTCGCGGGTCGTGCTCGCGCGGGAGACGCCGCTTGCCGAGATCCGAAACATTGCAAATGTCCTCGAAACAGAGGTGTTCGTGCAGGGGGCGCTGTGCACCTGCTTTTCGGGGCAGTGCTATCTCTCCTCCTTTGCGGGGAATCACAGCGGCAACCGCGGACGGTGCAAGCAGCCCTGCCGTAAGAAATATAAGATCGACAGATCGGGCTATGAAGAGTATGCCTATGCGCTCTCGCTCTCCGATCTGTCGGTGGGAAAAAGGGTGAAGGAACTGCTCTCGGCGGGGGTCGTCTCTTTCAAGATCGAGGGGAGGATGCGCCGCCCGGAATATGTTGCGGCGGCGGTGAACTATTACCGTGCGATCTTGGAGGGCGGGGACGAAGCTGCCGCGCTCTCCGACTTGAAGCGCGCCTACAACCGCGGCGACTATACCGAAGGACTTGCTTTCGGACAGGACAAAAAATTTCTCTCCCGCAAGGTGCAGGGGCATATCGGCGAGAACGTGGGCGAAATGCAGAGCGGCAGTTTCTGTAAAAGCGCATACTGCGCGCAAAGGGGGGACGGATTCAAAATTTTGCGCGAGGGCCGCGAGGTGGGCGGAGCGCTTTTCCGTGAATGCGGCAGCGGTGGATTCTACGTGAGTTCGCAGGCAAAGCTCAGAGCGGGCGACGAGGTGCGTCTCACGACCGAGGCGGCCCTTCCGCAGCGGCTTCAATCGGAGCGTAAGCGCCAAATCGTGCTGTCCCTGCGATTCCTTGCGGGGGAGCCCGCAACCGTCTCCTGCGGCGATTTTTCGCGGACTTACGATGTTTTGATGGCGGCGAAGAATGCCCCGCTCACAAAAGAGGAGTTGAAAGCCAATTTTCAAAAGACGGACGCCCTGCCTCTTTCCGTGACGTTTGAACAGGTGGAAACGCAGGATGCCTTTCTTCCGAAAGCGGCCTTGAATGCATTGCGGCGGGATTTTTATGAGGCGCTCGTCGCCCGGCTTGTTCCCGCGCGGGAGGAGCTGCGCAAAATTGAGCTCGTTCCGCAAACGACGGGCGGAAAAGAGAGCCGCACGGCCGTTCTTTCGGACGATCTTACGGGGCTGAAAGCGGATATTCTCATCTACAAGCCGCGCGATTATGCCCGTATTCCTGCCGCGGAGGTCGCAAAGGGAGAGGGGGAAAAGTATCTCTTTCTTCCCCCGTTTTTTTCCTCGGAGGACGAGGGGCTCATCCAAGCCGCGCTGCCCCTCTTTTGCGGAATTTACTGCGACGGCTTTTATGGGCTTTCCCTCGCAAAGGCTTACGGCAAGAAATTTTTTGCGGGAACGGGATGGAATCTCACCAATGCGTTCTCGGTCGCGGAAGCCGTGGCGGCGGGTGCGGACTGCATCGCTCTCTCCAAAGAGCTCACCGTGCGCGAGCAGAACGCTCTCGCCGGCAAGGGCATCTTTTCTCTTGATTTCGGCGGCGTGAAGGTGATGGATCTTTGTTACTGCCCTTTTGAAAAGAGCTGTTCCGTTTGCGACAGACGGCAGAGCTACACCCTCACCGACGAGGAGGGGAGAAAATTTCCGCTGCACAGGTACCGCGCGCCGGGCGGGAACTGCCGATTCGAACTGTATAATTGTGCGCCGCTCGTCATCGGGAAACACGATACGGGCCGGCTGTTTGACTTCACGGGGCAAGCGGGACCGCTTTCCCCCTATATCCGAAATCCCGAAGATGCGCCGCTTGCGAACGGAAACCGCGGGCATGCGAACAGGAGTTTACTATGAAAAAACATCATGTCCGTCTGGAATTGGATAAAATTCTTTCGGCCGCTTCCGCCTATGCCTCTTTGGAGGGCGGCCGGCAAGCCGTGCTCGCTTTGGAGCCCACAAGCGACCTCTCGGAGGCCCGCCGTATTCTTTCGCTCACGGGAGAGGCGATCGAGCTTCTGTTCCGTCTCGGCGCAGGCAAGATCGAGCACTTTCCGCCCCTCGGCGACAGTTTGGAGCGCGCCGAAAAAAAGGCGACCCTATCCTGCAAGGAGCTGACGGACGTCGCTCTTCTTCTCCGCGCCGCGCGTGTCTGTTACAAGTCGGTGCATTCCTTTGCGGAAGACGGGATCTCGGACATGAAGGAGCTCACAGAGCGTCTCGTGTTCGACCAACGGCTGGAAGAGGAGATCGGAGAAAAGATCATCGGCGAAAACGAAGTCTCCGATCACGCCAGCGAAGCGCTTTACAACATCCGCCGCGAAATACGGCTTTTGAACGAGCGCATCCGCGCCCGCCTTTCGGAATATCTCGTGGGCGACGAGAGCAAATATTTGCAGGACGCCGTCATCACTATGCGCGGCGACCGTTACGTCATTCCCGTCAAGGTGGAATATAAGAGAAGCGTGAAAGGGTTCATTCATGACCGCTCGCAAACGGGGCAGACGGTCTTTATCGAGCCCGAAGAAGTGCTCGAAATGAACAACGAGCTGCGCTCACTCACGATCGA
>CANRPN010000086.1 GCA_947632505.1 uncultured Clostridia bacterium
CATGATGGCGTTTCTTGCAACGGGGCTCAGAAACGCCATCATGTTCCTGCCGGGGACGTACGGCACGGGACTGCTGCATGCCCACCTCATGGGCGGCGCGATCGGGGAGGTCGGCGCGGGCCTGCCCGCCGAAGCCGCCGCGCAGATCATCAAGGGCATGAGGGACGGTTTCGATTGCAATCTGTATTTCTTCGGCAGCGCCGTACCGCCGTGGGTATGCTATCTCGTGCTCGCCGCGGCCACCGCTCTGCTCGTGGGGGTCTACGTCTTGCTCTGTGCGCACAAGAGAAGATAAAGAGAGAAAAAAACAGCCGCGCGGGGCGAAGTTTCGCCCCGCGCGGCATTGTATTGTTTTTGTTATTTTGTCAAACGTTCGATGGCCGCTTCATACAGTTCGAGGAGCAGTTTCACGCGGTCGATGGAGATGTGCTCGTTCGCCATATGCACGACGGGCGGGTCTCCCGGCATTTCGGGGCCGAAGCCCACGCCGTTTTTGATCGCACGCGCATAGGTGCCGCCGCCGATGGCGATCGGCTCCGCATGGTTGCCCGTGCAATCCTCATAGGTTTTCAGGAGCGTCTGCACCAATTCACTGTCTTTGTCGTGGAAGAGCGGCTTCTGGAAGTGCACCGTCTCGTATTTCACGCCGAATTTTGCCACCCGTTCGAGCACTTCCTCTACGGGAACGGTTGCGGGGTAGCGGATGTCTACCAAGACCAGCACTTGCTTTTTGCGGTATTTGATGACATTGGGAGACATCGTCAAACGGCCTGTCTCATCGGAAAGTTTTCTGAGGCCGTAGATGTCGTTAAACACGCAATCGATAATGCGGGAGACGACTTCGCTCTTCGGTTCAAAGAATTTCAAAATCGGGAGAATGGCGTTTTCCCCGAGTTCTGGCATGGAGCCGTGCGCGCTCTTGCCGAAGGCGATGACCTTCTTGTTCTGCACGGTGAGGCCGAGTTCCCGCGCCTTTGTCACCGAGAGAGAACGGGGGGTCGCTTCGCAGCGGTCGCACACCATGTTTGCCTGTTTGCCGCCTTCGAGGTGCAGGAAAGGTGCAGCCGGTAACGGGAAGTGTAGCCGAAGGTGCAGAATGCCCTTTTCCGCATAAATGACGGGAAATTCCGCATCGGGAGAAAATCCGACGTCAGGCATATGGGCGACTTCGTTGTAGTGCTCGATACAGCCCCAACCGCTTTCCTCGTTGCAGCCGACGATGAGTTTGATCTTCTTGGAAGGGGCAAATCCCTTGTCTTTGAGGGATTTTAAGGCATACAGACAGCAAATCGCAGGGCCTTTGTCGTCCACAGTGCCCCGCCCCCAGATGCTGCCGTATTCCACAACGCCGCCGAAGGGGTCCTTCGTCCAACCGTCGCCGGCAGGGACAACGTCGAGATGGCAGAGGATCGCAAATTCTTCCTCCCCTTCGCCGAAAACGACTTCGCCGATGTAGTTGTCGTAATTAAAGGTTTGAAAGCCGAGGTTTTCCGCAAGTTGGAGGAAGTGGCAAAGACAGTCTGCCGCGCCCCGACCGAAGGGAAACTTCGAAGAATATTTTGCGAGCGTAGAATCGAAGCGGACGCTCTCGCAAATGCTTTTCACCGCCTCGTCCAAATAATTGGTCATAAGTGGATCACACTCCTTGTGGGTCCCTTAATTATATCATACGTTGCGAGGATTGTCAAGACTTCCCCAAACGGGAAAATGAAAAAAGGTGATAAAAAAGAAAAAAATATTAAAGTTTTGAACAAAATTATTCATTAAAATGTGCGGTTTAAGTTTTTCGTATTTTTTGCGTTTTTCCGCTTTGGAACTCCTTCCGCACAATCCGCCCCCGTTTCCCGAACGGAAGAAAGAAGAATACGCAACAGCAAACGCGCCCGCAGCGGATGTCCGCTGCGGGCGCGTTTGCTTCTCTCTTTCATCACGAATTGAGGAGCTGCTTCATCTTTTCCACGGCAGCGACGCGGCCGTCGCTCTGTGTCTTTTCATAGATGGCCGAAATATAGTTGCGCGAGGTGCCGTCGGTAAGTTTGAGCGCAGAGGCGATCTGCTTATTGGTGAACCCTTCGCAGAGCATGAGCGCGATCTCGACTTCGCGGTCGGAAAAGCCGTATGCGCGTTTCAGCTTGATCTCGCGGTCGCTCGTAATGAGACGGGCGGCATCCGCGATCCTGCGCGCGATCTTGGCGGGCAGAATGGTATCTCCCTCATAGGCATTTTTGATGGCGCCGATGAGGGCGGCGGCGCTGGTGTCCTTCAAAAGATAGCCGCTCGCGCCGTTGTTGATGGCGCTTAAAATATAGTCGCTGTCGTCAAAAGTGGTCAGCACAAGCACCTTGATGTCGGGATCCAGCCGCTTGATTTCCTTTGTTGCGATCACGCCGTTCATGTTGGGCATGCGGATGTCCATGAGCACCACATCGGGTTTGAGTTCTTCCGCAAGTTTCACGGCTTCGAAGCCGTCTTTTGCAATGCCTACAACACTGATGTCGGGGCAACTTTGCAGTACGCTTTTGAGTCCGTCCGCAAGAATCGCCTGATCGTCGGCAAGCAGTACCTTTATCATAATATTCCTCCCGTATTTTAATTTTCGGCGTCCGCCGGCAGCAGGATATGGACCTCAAAGCCCTCGCCTTCCTCCGCCTCAAACCACACGGTGCCGCCCAAACTTTCAGCTCGGCGGTGCATGCCCGAGAGCCCGAAGCCCTCTTTGAGCGCGGAAATATCCGCACCCTTACCGTTGTCGGAGAGCAGAAAACGCAGGGTATTGTCCTTTTTCTTAAATTCAAACCAAAAGGCGTTCGCCCCGCCGTGGCGCAGGCCGTTGGAAATACCTTCTTTGAGACTGTTACAGACAAAGCGCGCCTTGGCGTCGCAGAGGGGAATGTCGTCAATATCGCTGCGGATGGTGACGTCGGTGCCGTCCGAGGACTCATGGATGATGCGTTCGAGAGACTCTTTCAAGCGCGGCTTTTCCTCGTTGCCGGAGAGCAGGTGAACGCTTTCGCGCAGTTCTTCGAGGGCGTGCTTGGCCTGCAAATTTGCGGCGAACAGCTTGCGCTTCGCATCCTCGGGGTCGGTGTCGATCACGAGCTTGGCGGCCTCCGTCTGCATAATGACGGTCGTAATGGAGTGTCCCGCCGTATCATGGATGTCTTTTGCGATGCGCTGGCGTTCTTCGAGCACGGCCACCGTTTTCAGCTCCGCATTGGCCAGCAGAAGTTTTTCGTTTGTTTCGTTGAGTTCGTCTACGGTGCGGGCGATCTCAACGTTCTTGCGGTAAATTTGGAGGGTAAAATTGACAATGAAAAAGTGAAGAACGAGGATGATAAGGTCGTTTGCGGCTCCCGCCACAAGGGCGCCCACGTCTACCTCCTGTCCTTTTAGGGCATTGGAGACGGCGAACACCACGAGGAAGAGCACAACGCTGCAAACGCCCATCGCAATGCTGCCCGCAAGTTTCTCTTGGCTGACATAAAATTCGGTGAGAATGACGACATAGAGGGTGGAGATGAGGGCCCCCGTCGTAAAGTAGGTGAGGACAAGCAGAAGCAGAACATCGAGCACATAGCAGGTGATCTTTTGCTTGAACCGTTTGAGCCCCCACATTTTGACGGCATTTTCGGCGGCGAGCGCCGCTTCCGCGGGAATGATCACCCACAGGGCATTGAATCCCGTGAGATTCAGGCTGCGGTTGTTGACCGCGACCACGACCTCCACCACGATCAGCAGACAGAAGATGAGGATCTTGCCGATCCGGATGAAGGCGCTTAAATTCTGTTTATTGAGCGAAAAGGAACTCATAGCGGCTTATTGGGTGCAAAGGGGTCGTAGGGGAGCGTTTTGAGGTATTCGAACCGTGCGCTGGTATGGTAGCTGTACATCTCCGTAGGTGCGACGATGATGTGGTCGTAAAGGGGAATGCCGTGAAAGGCGCATACCGTCTGCATTTGCAGGGTAAAGAGATCGTCGCTGTGAGAGGGCGTCGCGGGCCCGCTCGGGTGATTATGGGCGATCACGAGCGCCTTTGGATCGTATGCAGCAAAGAACTTGGACACGGCGCAGGGCGTGAGGCGGGCGCTTTCCTGTCCGCTGGAAGTGTAGGAATCCACGCCGAGGATGTTGCCCGCTTTGTCGGTGGCAAACAGCTCGATCCGTTCTTCTTTCAAACCGCGCAGCCGTTTATCGAGCAGCTCCGCAAAGGCGGAAAAGTTGCGCGCCGAGGGAAATCCGGAAACGGGGGAGACGCGGATGCGTTCGAGAGAGAGAAAAATGCAGCGGAGATAGGCCGCCGTATTCTTACCGATGCCGTCTACCGAGGCGAGGGAGTTGAGATCGGCGCGGGAGAGCGCCGAGAGGGAACCGAATTTTGTAAGAAGCGCGTGGGCAAGTTCGTTGGTATTCTTGCGGGGGATGGCGTTAAAGAGGAGGATTTCGAGCAATTCATGATCATTGAGGCTATCTTCATGGTCTGCGAGCCGTGTGATCATCCGCTGTCTGTGTCCTTCGTGCATTTTTTTCTTCTCCCGTTTCGATCGTTAAAATTATAGCATAGGTTTGTATTTTTTGCAAGCAAGGGCAGGAGATTTTGCAAGACAATTTAATATTCCGAAAAAAATTTCTGAAAAAAAGGGGCGGCGGGGCGCAAAATTTTGCGCCCCGCCGCCGAAAATTTACAGCCAATCAGTTATTTATTTTCTTTTGTCCAAACGTAATTTGAACAGGCCTTTGATCGGGTCTCATAAATTTTCAATGCGTTACACCGTTTCGAGATTGATGAGAGAGGAATTGCCGCTCTTGCCGTTCGGCGTGCCGCCCGTAATGACGATCACGTCCCCGTGCTTTACGAGCCCGCTCTCCACCGCCGCGCGCTTCGCAAAATGGAAGAGCACGTCCACCGAGAAGTACTCCTCGCTGAGGACAGGCAATACCCCCCACGAGAGCGCGAGTTTTCTGTAACTCTTTTCATCCGTCGTCATGCCAATGATGTCGATATTGGGACGGAAGCGGGAGACCATCTTCGCCGTGCCGCCCGTCCGCGTGCACACCACGATCGCCTTTGCATGCACATCGTGGGCAAGGAGACAGGCAGAATGGGAGAGCGCGTCCGAAAGTCCGCGAATGAGATAGTCTTTATCTTCCACATATTGGATGTATTCCGTCTTATTTTCCGCCTGCATGGCAATGCGCGCCATGGCCGCCACCGCCTGTACTGGATATTCGCCCGCGGCCGTTTCGCCCGAGAGCATGATTGCGGAGGAACCGTCGTAAACGGCGTTGGCAACGTCGGAAATTTCGGCACGGGTGGGGCGGGGCTGGTGGATCATGCTTTCGAGCATTTCCGTCGCCGTAATGCACCGCTTGCCCGCTTTTCGGCAGGCCGTGATGATCGTCTTTTGAATGTCGGGCAGCTCTTCATAGGGGATCTCCACACCCATGTCGCCGCGGCCGATCATGATCCCGTCCGAAACTTTTAAGATCTCGTCGAGGTTGTTCACGCCCGCGCGGTTTTCGATTTTTGCAATGAGGTCGATGTTCGTGCAGCCATGTTCTTTCAAAAAATTCCGCACGTCGAGAATGTCCTGCGCCTTGGAGACGAAGGAACAGGCGACGAAATCCACTTCATGTTCGATGCCGAAGAGCAAATCGGCCTTGTCCTGTTCGGAGAGGTAGACGAGATCGAGCTGCTTTTCGGGGAAGAACATGCTCTTGCGGTTGGAGAGTTCGCCGCCGATGAGCACTTTACATACGACGTTCGGCTTTTTGACCTCCGCGACCTCGAATACCATGAGGCCGTTGTTGAGCAAAATTTTATCGCCGGGGTTCATTTCGGCGCAGATGTTTTTATAAGAGACGGACACGCGGGTCTCGTCGCCCTCGATCTCCTCGGAGGTGAAGGTAAAGGCGTCGCCCTCGTTGAGGAATACTTTGCCGTTCTTAAAGGTCTTGATGCGAAATTCAGGACCCTTGGTGTCGAGCAAAATGGGCAGCGGGATATTTTTTTTCTCGCGGATCCGCTTGATAATTTCGATCTTTTTGGCGTGGTCGGCGTGGGTGCCGTGCGAGAAATTGATGCGTGCGACGTTCATGCCCGCGTCAGCCATGGCGGAAATGATCTCCTCGGTCTCGGAAGCAGGCCCGAGCGTGCAAACGATCTTTGTCTTTTTCATAAAGCCCCCCTCAAAATAAACTTCAAACTTATTTTATCATAATCAAAGCAAAAATCAAGGGTTTTTTTGAAATTTTTCTGACAAATTGTTCGGGAAAGCATTCGCTGACATTCCCCTCCATCGGAGGGGGCTTTTTTAATTCTTGCCCTCCCCCGCGCATTCGCGCGTGGGAGGGGTAGGGTAGGGGGTAGCGTCATGCTGAGCCGTAATGTAGGTACGCAGTCATGAGAGAAAGTCCGCGAAGGCATCTTGGTACGATAAGGTTCGTTTTGAACGCACATGAACGTAGCAAGATTCCCTCGGAGAATTGCCGCTACGGACTTTGTAATTTTCTTTACGGCTCGGAATGACGCGGGCGGAGCATGACGCCTTGCTGTTCCTTGCGAAGCGGGGGAAAGCGGTGAACGCAGTGAGCCTTGTAATCCGACCGGACCTGTAAGCCGGGTTCTTCGTCGGAGCACGCCGTAGATTGTCGCTTTCCTCGCGGAAAGCTCTTTTGTTCGGCTGCTGTGCGGCGGTAGTGTCCGCCACGCCCCGCCTCGCTACCGGCTCGGCTGTCGCATTGCTGCTCACAGCCCACCGGGCTGTTGAGCAGAATTGCAATGCTCCTCCTCTCCCCACAAAAACACTTCGTTTTTTTGCGGGGTTCCCCTCGACAGAACCCGTCTTACAATATGCTCAAAATACATTTCCGCTCCGCAGTTGCGGAGCGGAAATGTAATCCGACCGGACCTGTAAGCCGGGTTCTGTCGAGCGCGGTCATTTATCTACGCCTACCGTCGCCGATAGGCTCCAGCGTTATTCACGGTACTCCCTCGGGCGGGCAACCCTCGTGAGAGAGACCCAAACTTGCATCGGACGGGGTTTACATGGCACGGGGCGTTACCGTCCCGTCGGTGAGCTCTTGCCTCGCCTTTCCACCCTTACCCGCAT
>CANRPN010000087.1 GCA_947632505.1 uncultured Clostridia bacterium
AGGTCGCGGGTCTCCTTCGTCACCATTTTGTACCGTTCGCCCATGACGACGTTCATCACCGCCTGCGTGCCCACGATCTGCGAGCTTGGCGTCACGAGAGGCGGGTAGCCGCAGTCCTTTCTCACATTCGGGACTTCCGCAAGCACTTCGCCGAGTTTTTCCTCCTTTCCCGCCTTTTTCAGCTGGTTCATGAGGTTGGAGAGCATGCCGCCCGGCACCTGATAGATGAGCGTATTCACGTCCACCTGCCGCACTTTGGGGTTGAGCGAGCCCTCTTTTTCGAGCTCCTGCGCCACCTTTTTGAAGTGATTCGCAATGGGGATCAGTTTTTCTAGCTCGATGCCCGTGTCGTACTCCGTCCCTTTGAGGGTGGCCACCAAGGGTTCTGTCGCGGGCTGGGAGGTGCCGTTTCCGAGGGGCGAGAGCGCGGTATCCACGATGTCCACCCCCGCCTTGATCGCCATGAGGTTGACCATATCCCCCGTGCCCGTCGTGTTGTGGGTATGAAGATGCAATTTCGTCTCGGGACGGAGCTCCTTTTTGAGCGCGGTCACGAGCTCATATGCATCGAAAGGCAACAGCAGGTTTGCCATGTCCTTGATACAGATGTTGTCCGCGCCCATGCTCTCGTAGGTCTTGGCGAGCTTCACGAAATAATCAAGATCATACACGGGACCGGAGGTATAGGAGATCGCCGCTTCCGCGATCCCGCCGTATCCCTCGCCGTATTTTTTCATCGCCTTCATCGAAGCCTCGATATTGCGGGGATCGTTGAGCGCATCGAACACGCGAATGACCCGCACGCCGTTTTCAAAGGACTTTTCCACTACCTTTTCAACGAGATCATCCGCATAGTTGCGGTAGCCGAGGAGATTCTGCCCGCGCAGAAGCATCTGAATGGGCGTCTTTTTGAGATATTTGCGGAGCGTTCTCAGCCGCTCCCACGGGTCCTCATGCAAAAAGCGCATGCAGGAGTCGAACGTGGCGCCGCCCCAACCTTCGAGGGAATAATAGCCCACCTCGTCGAGCTGTTCAAGGACGGGGATCATCTGCTCCGTCCGCATGCGCGTCGCAGCGTGCGATTGGTGCGCGTCGCGCAGAATGGTATCCATGATCATTACTTTTTTAGACATGCTATTTACCTTTTCAGTCTCCGATTTTTTGGATGCGTTTATGCAAGGATTCGCTCACGGAAATTCTTTTCGAAGCGAGCACAGCGAGCAAGCAAAGAATTTCGTGAACTCTTGCAAAGAGCTTCTGAATTGCTGCGCGTTGGAAAACCACGCTTTTCCATAAGCGCACACAATTTGCGCCATACTTCGCGCTTATTGTACGGGAAAGCGGCTTCCGAAGCCAACGCCGTTGATGCAGGAGGAAAGTTCGCTCACGGAAATTCTTTTCGAAGCGAGCGCAGCGAGCAAGCAAAGAATTTCGTGAACCCTTCTTTTCGTGAACCCTATCCGAAGCACGCCAGCAGTACGCCCGCCGCCAGCGCCGAACCGATCACCCCCGCCACGTTGGGTCCCATTGCGTGCATGAGCAAGTGGTTCTGCGGATCGTACTCCCTGCCGACATCCTCCGAAATGCGCGCCGCCATGGGCACTGCCGAAACGCCCGCCGAGCCGATGAGCGGATTGATCTTGCCCTTTGTGAGTTTGCACATGAGTTTCGCCGTGAGGAGTCCGCCGATCGTACCGCAGTAGAAAGCGACAACGCCGATGAGAATGATACTCAAGGTATTGGTCGTAAGAAAGACGTCCCCCTTCGCCTTACAGCCGACGGCAATGCCGAGGAAGATGGTGACCGTGTTCATAAGTCCGTTCTGCGCCTGGGAGGAGAGCCGCTCGACGACCCCCGATTCGCGGAACAGATTGCCGAGCATAAGCATGCCGAGAAGAGGCACCGCGTCGGGCAGGAGCAGCCCCACGACAAGCGTGATCGCCACAGGAAAGATGATCTTCTCCACTTTGGAAACCTGTCTTAAAGGCTTCATGCGGATCATGCGCTCCTTTTTGGTGGTGAGGAGGCGCATGATGGGCTTTTGGATGAACGGAATGAGCGCCATATAGGAATACGCCGCGATGGCGATCATCGGGAGCAAATTTTCCGCAAGGGTCTTGGCAACGTAAATTGCCGTGGGACCGTCCGCCCCGCCGATGATGGCGATCGCCGCCGCCGCCGCCCCCTCGAAGCCGAGAAGCATGGCGCCGAAGAGCGCGATAAAGATGCCGAGCTGCGCGCCCGCGCCGATGAGCATGCTCTTGGGATTGGCGATGAGCGGGCCGAAGTCGGTCATCGCGCCGATGCCGAGGAAGATGAGCGGCGGATAGATGACCTTATCCACGCCGTAGTAGAGGTACCACAATAGCCCTCGATCGACAATGTCATCATATGCACTACTCATAATCAGCGAACTTTCCGCGAAAACCGTCGTGCCTTCCGATATTGTACCCGACACATATCCTTGTAAAGAATATACTGCAAATTGCCCCGTTGACATTTGCGATACAATATTGTTCTGCAATGCGGCAAAATCCGCAAAATAGTTCACGGTATCACCGACCAAGTAACCCGAGCGAATATAGATCGTTTCCCCTAAGTTATTGGCATAAACACCGGCATATTCCATCTCCCCCGAAACGCCGAGAGAAAGATTCAAATTCGGGGAAGGCTTCCCCCACAGCACGCTCTCCGCGCCGGGGAGATTGATGAGGAACATGCCGAACGCGATGGGCAAGAGGAGCATTGGCTCCGCCTTGAACTTGATCGCCACAAAGACCAGAACGCACGCGATGACGAGCATGACATAGTTCTGCCACGTCCCCTGCGAAAGTCCCATGGACTGCCATAGATCGGAAAAGATCTTTCCGAAGTCGAGTGCAAGTAAATTCTGCATGAAACTACCCCAATTAGGCGATGACGGCGAGAACTGCGTCCGATTCGACGTTCGCGCCCTTTTGCACGTTATAAGTGATGACGCCGTCGCAGGGAGCGGTGATGTCGTTGTCCATCTTCATTGCTTCAAGCACAAGAATGGGCTGATCCTTCTTGACCGCCGCCCCGTTTGCAAAGAGCAAATTTTTGATGAGCCCGGGGAAAGGCGAAACAACTTTGGTGCCGTTGAGATTGGCCTTGGGGGCCGCTACGGGCGCGGGAGCCGCCGCCTGCTGCGTAGCAGCCGCCGCGGGAGCGGGAGCCGAGCCTGTGCCGACTTCCTCCACACCCACTTCGTACTTTTTTCCGTCCACTGTGATGATAAAATTCCGCATAATTACTCCTCGTGATTGATGTTACCTCTTTATTGCGAGATTTCTCCGCTTCGCTCACTTTCGTTCGCTTCGGTCGAAATGACAAATTGAAACACGTCCTTAAACTGTCATGTCGAGCGCAGTCGAGACATCTCTATCTTATTTCCAAATCGTCATGTCGGCGCAGTCGAGACATCTCTACCTTATTTTTATATTGTCATGTCGAGCGCAGTCGAGACATCTCTATCTTATTTCTAAATTGTCATGTCGAGCGCAGTCGAGACATCTCTACCTTATTTTATATTGTGAGATTTCTCCACGCGCCGCAAAGCGGCTTGGTCGAAATGACAATCTTGAACAACGCTTGTGATGATATTCCGCTCGAAATGACAAATCAAACTGTCATGTCGACCGAAGGCGTAGCCGAAGCGTAGACATCTCTACCCTACAACCTTTTTATTCGCCTTACCACAAAGTCGCACTTTTGAGGTGCGGCCTCATAATACGCCGCAAGCGCCGCCGCGATCACCGCCACCGTTTCGGGCGAGATGCCCTCGTCCGTCTCGGGCAACACGGTTCCTACTGCCGACGTCCGCTCCTGCGCTCCTCTGCTCTTTCCACCGTTCAATTTCTTCATGATGAACCCGAGCAAAGTAAAAATCCCGATCAGGAGAGCGATACCGGCAAAGACAAACAAAAATCCGAATACGGCGTAAAAGGCGCCTTCGCCGAGATCGACTTTGATAAAACTATCGAGCAAATTCATGTTTCACCTCAAAAGCATCTGCAACGAGGCGATGAGATATTGCTTGGTAAAGCGGGGCTCGATCACATTGTCGAGATACCCCCCTCTCGCCGCGTTCACGGGATCGGCGTGTTCGAGCGCATACTTTTCGAGAAGCGCCTCTTTCCCCTCCGCGCTGCCGCCGTAGAAGATCTCCGCGCCCTTTTCGCTTTCGAAGAGCGCGATCTCCGCGTTTGCAAGAGCGAACGTAAAGTCAAAGCCCGCCGACTTCGCCGCAAATAGCGAATAGCCGAGTCCCACCGCTCTGCCCGTAACAACGGAGATCTTCGCCGTGTCGATGGCGTCAAGGAGATTGAGGTATTCCGTGATCTCTTTGAGAAGCGCACTGTCGTTGGCGGAAAGGGTCTCCTCCACGCCCGTGCAATCCACAAACAGCACGAGCGGCAGCCCGTAACAGCAGGAAAGCTCGGCAAACGCGCGGATCTTTTTCACATTCGTTTCATTGAGCTTCACGTTCTCGAACACGACCGCCGCCACGGCAATGCCGCCGATCCGTCCGAGTACCGTCTTGACCTCGGGCGCGCAATTTGCGCCGAGTTCGAGCCCGTCCTCGATGAGGGAGAGCGCTTCCTGAGCCCCGATCTTTCCTTCGAGTGCGGGCGCAGGCGCGTTGAGTTCTGCATCCACCGTTTCGCCGCCAAACAGCTCCGTGAGAAATTTGATGTGGGCCGCCGCCTCTTCGAGGTCTTTGACTTTGACTGCCGGAAGAATGGCATTCTTTAAGGCATCGTAGCCGCCGACTTCCTCCTTTTTCAGCTCCTTGCCCGCTTTGGCCGAGAGCACAAGGGGGCTCGAAACCGACAGCGCACCCTCTTTTAGAAAGAACACGACGTCCGCCGTAGCGGCGATCGCCGCCGCCGCACCGTAGACCCCGCCGCCCACAATGGCGTATTGGAGAACGGTCCCTTTGAGTTGGGTGGTTTTGAGCAGAAGTCCTGCAATGCCTTCGAGCACGTTCACGCCCTCGCCGATCTTGGCGCCCTGACAGTTTAGCAGCCAAATGACGGGGGTCTCGTTTTTCTCGGCGGCGCCCAGCGTCTTTGCGATCTTCTCACACTGACCTTTTGTAAGTCCGCCGAAGTCCTGCGCAAAATTCTGCGCAACAAGATAAAAGGGATAGCCGCCCACCGTGCAAAAGCCCGTGACGACCCCCTCTCCCGCGGGACGATCTCCGAATCCCTCCTCGGAAAAACCAAAAGAGGAAAGTTCTACAAAGCTCTCTTCATCGGCGATCTGTGCGATTTGGTTCCGAACCGCCTCGCCCGCTTTTTTGAGCGCCTCTTTTCTCTCCCGCAACCGTTGAATTTGTTCCATGAATACCTCTTTCGGATAAAAACTCCAATTTCTACCAAATACTATTTTACTCGATCGGATGCCTGTTGTCAAGCGTTTCGTCAGAGGTCGTAAAAGGTCTTTTGCGGCCTGAACACCCGAAAAAAACTCCCTCAACGGGAGTTTCCTTTTCTGTCATCCTCTCTATTGACTCCTTTTTCGACGATCGCCCCGTCCGGGCCCACGACTTCGAGGGTGAAATCCCCTTTTTTCTGTTTCTCCCGCACACGCGTCTCGCGGTGGAATTTTCGTTCGAACCATCCGAGGATCGCGTCCGACTTTTTGTAGAGCACCACAAACAGAATGACAACGAGCACAAGAAGGATCGACCAAATGAGGATCCCCCACCATGTGTTGAACGGAATGAGGGCGATGGAATAGCTCGTCGTAAAAATCGCGAGAATGCGGGAAATCAAGATCACGCTGAGAAAGAGCCAAACGGACATGCTCGAAAGTCCCGCCACGAAGCAGAGCACGTCGTCGGGAAAGACGGGGAGCAAAAACATCGCCGAAAGGAGCAGCTTATCCTTCCCCTTTATTTTTTTCAGCCATTTGTCGAGCGTTTCCTTGCCGATGAGCCACGCAACAACTCTGCTGCCCGCATACCGTCCGATGAAAAATGCGACGAGCGAACCGAGAACAATGCCGAGAAGGCTCCAAAGGCTGCCCTTCAAAGGGCCGAAGAGCGCCGCACCCGCGACCACCGTCACCGTGCTCGGAATGGGGAGAATGACGACCTGTAAAAATTGCAGAAGCACGAACAGAACGGTCATCCAAACCCCTGTGCGCGCAAGGTATTCCTCCAAAAGTTCCTTATCTCTCGCGATCTCCATAAATCCCGTTCTGAGCAGGATATACATCACCACGCCCGCAAACACCAGCAGGACATAGGCGATGATACACGATTTATAGAGGAACTCCTTGCCGATCATATAGGTTACGATGTCGAAAACGAGCAACGCGACGTTGAGCGCCGTCCCGCCGATGAAGATGAGCCAATAGAGCCACGTTGCCCAACTCTCCGGAAAATAGTTCAGGCAGAGCAGAAAAAACACTTGCGTGGCCGCCGCCGCAAGGATAATGCAGATGATATGAATGACTTTTGCCCTATTTTTCATATTCATATTGCCGCCGCTCAATGTATATCACGAGACAGAACGGAAAATTACTCAATAATAGTATATACAGGTAACAACCTTTTATTTATCGGTAAGCGCTTTGATCGCGTTGCGGGCAAGCTCGTCGCAACGGTTATTGAGTTCATTGTCGGCATGGCCCTTTACTTTATGGAACACGACTCCGTGTGTCCGCGTGAGGGAGAGCAATCTTTTCCAAAGATCGTCGTTGAGAACGGGCTTATGATCGGCTTTTTTCCAGCCGCTCTTTTCCCAATCGTATACCCAACCTTTTGCGAAGCCGTTTACGGTGTAGGCGGAATCGCTGAACACATCCACATCGCAGGGATATTTGAGCCTTTCCAGCCCTTCGATCACAGCTGTGAGTTCCATGCGGTTGTTTGTCGTCTCCTCTTCGCCTCCGCTCAGTTCCCGCCTGTGCTCTCCGAAAAGAAGTATCGCCCCCCAGCCGCCCGCGCCCGGATTGCCCGAACACGCGCCGTCCGTATAGAGTGTCACCCGTTTGCGCTCTGCCATGTCAAATCCTTTTTTATTTCCTTAACTATATTTTAACAGATTTTACCGATTTTGCAAGAGATTTTCA
>CANRPN010000088.1 GCA_947632505.1 uncultured Clostridia bacterium
CGCCAAGAAAAGTATTCCCGCAATCTTCTTATTCCTGCTGCCCGTTTCTTCGCCCGATTCTTTTCGACGAGCCCACCCCCACCCGTTCATAGCTGCGCCATGCCACCTGTCTCATGCGGGTAGAGCCCCGCATTCGGTCACCGTTCGCGCCTCCGATGCGCTCACTCGTGTCGCAACTCGCCAACGGTTATCAACCGTTGGCAGAAAGCGTTGCTCCACCCCCTTGAAGGGGTCGGGTCTCTTAACCTCCCCTAACTTGTTGGGGGAGGCTCCCGCGAAGCGGGTGGTGGGGGTCATTCTCTATTTTCTGCGCGTTGGAAAACCACGATTTTCCATAAGCGCACACAATTTGCCGCATACTTACGGCTTCTTGTCCGACAACGCGAACAAGAGAGCCAACTAAGTTAAACCGCGCACGCCAATTTCCTCACGGAAAAAGATTTTGCGCAAGCAAAAGATTTTTCGTGAACTACTTAAAATATCTCACTGCGCTTTGGAACAGCTTCATGTCGTAGTTGCCGAGGACGTTTTGATACAGGCCCTTGCCTACGCGCTCGGCATGACCCATTTTACCGAATATTCTGCCGTCCGGCGAGAGAATCCCCTCGATCGCCTGCATGCTGCCGTTGGGATTGAAGCGCACGTCCATAGTAGGATTTCCCTTCAAATCGACATACTGCGTCATGATCTGCCCCTTGGCGGCAAGGCGGGAGATCAGCTCCTCGCTCGCAACAAACTTGCCCTCGCCGTGGGAAATGGGAACGGAGTACACCTCCCCCGCCTTAACCCCCGAAAGCCACGGGGAATTGACCGAACTCACCCGAACCCGCACGATGCGCGACTGGTGCCGCCCGATCGTATTGTAGGTGAGCGTGGGACAGCTTGCGTCCGTCTCGATGATCTTTCCGTACGGCACGAGCCCCAATTTGATGAGCGCCTGGAAACCGTTGCAGATCCCGCCCATGAGCCCCGAACGGACGTTGAGCAGCGTTTCGATCTCCGTTTTTACCTCTTCGTTGCGGAAGAAGGCCGTGATGAATTTCCCCGAGCCGTCTGGTTCGTCGCCGCCCGAAAACCCGCCCGGCAGGAACACGATCTCGGTATATTTGCACAAGTGCGCAAATTCCTCCACCGACCGCGCCACCTCGTCCTCCGTTTGGTTGCGGATGACGTACACCGTCGCCTTTGCGCCCGCTTCCTCGAAGGCCTTGGCCGTATCGTATTCGCAGTTGGTGCCCGGGAACACGGGAATGAGCACGCGCGGACGGGTATATTTCACGTCGGGCACGAGGAAGGAGGGACGGGCATAGGTAAATTTTTCCGCCCTCTCTTCGGGCGTCGGAATGTTGCAGGGATAGACCGATTCGAGCCTGTTTTCATAGACCGTTTGCAATTCTTCGAGGGAAATTCTCTCTTTGCCCCGCGAAAGGAAGGGCTCCAAAACGGTTTCGCCGAGGAGAGTCCCCACGCGGGCGGGCGCGTTGAGTTCGAGTACGAACGCGCCGTAGATATAGCCGAAAATACGGGGGAGATCGGTCTTGGCCGCGAAGGAAAATCCGAGCTGATTCCCGAGGGCAGCCTTCATGATACCCTCCGCGATCCCCCCGTAGGCGGGCGTAAAAGCCGAAGCGACCTTCCCCTCCCGCATGAGTTTCGTCACCCGTTTGAAGTTTTCGATGAGGGAAGCGGGTACAGGCAGACCGTTTTCGTCGTATTCGGGCGCGAGCAGTACGACCTTGTGCCCCGCGCCCTTGAACTCGGGAGAGACGACTTCGGAGACCTTCCCCGTCGTCACGGCAAAGGAGACGAATGTGGGCGGAACATCGATCTGTTCGAAGGTGCCGCTCATCGAATCCTTTCCGCCAATCGCGGCCACACCGTAATCGAGCTGCGCCTTGAACGCCCCGAGGAGGGCGGAAAGGGGCTGTCCCCACCGTTTGGGGTCCCTCTGCGGCTTCAAAAAGTATTCCTGAAAGCTCAGATACACGTCCTCGAAACTTGCGCCCGTCGCAACGAGCTTGGAGAGGCTCTCCACGACGGCAAGATACGCGCCGTGGTAGGGACTTTTCTCGGCGATGTAGGGGTTTCCGCCCCATGACATGTAGGAGACGGTATCCGTGTGCCCCTTCTCTACCGAGACGAGGTGCACCATCGCCTGCGGCGGGGTCATCTGGTATTTCCCGCCGAAGGGCATGAGCACGGTCCCCGCGCCGATCGTCGAATCGAACCGCTCCGAAAGTCCCCGCTTGGAGCAGACGTTTAGATCGCCCGCGAGCGACAAAAGGCCCTGCGTGAACGTTTGGGGGATCTCCCTTTGATAATCTTGATATTTTTCGGGAGCGACGGAGATATGTTTCTCCGCGCCGTTGGAATTTAAGAAGTTGCGCGAAACGTCCACGATCGTCTTGCCTTTCCACTGCATTTTGAGGCGGGGTTCTTCGGTAACGGTCGCGACGACGGTCGCTTCGAGATTTTCCGCATGGGCGAGCGCGATAAACGCCTCCGCATCCTTTTCCTCCACGACGACAGCCATGCGCTCCTGCGATTCGGAGATCGCAAGTTCGGTGCCGTCGAGACCGTCATACTTTTTGGGGACGAGGTCGAGGTCGATGAAAAGTCCGTCGGCGAGTTCGCCGATCGCGACCGACACGCCGCCCGCGCCGAAGTCGTTACAGCGCTTGATGAGGAGAGACGCCTCCCTGTTGCGGAAGAGCCGTTGGAGCTTCCGCTCTTCGGGCGCGTTGCCTTTCTGCACCTCCGCGCCGCAGTGGGTGAGGGATTGGAGGGTGTGGGACTTCGAGGACCCTGTTGCGCCGCCGCAGCCGTCTCTGCCCGTTCTTCCGCCGAGCAGGATGACTTTGTCTCCGGGGACGGGGACCTCCCGCCGCACGTTCTCCGCGGGAGTTGCCGCAATGACAGCCCCGATTTCGAGCCGCTTTGCGGTGTAACCTTCATGATAGAGTTCGTCCACCTGCCCCGTGGCAAGGCCGATCTGGTTGCCGTAAGAGGAATAGCCCGCGGCGGCCGTCGTCACGAGTTTGCGTTGGGGAAGTTTGCCCTCCATGGTCTCGGAGACGGGTCTTGTGGGATCGCCCGCACCCGTCACGCGCATGGCGGCATAGACGTAGCTGCGGCCCGAGAGTGGATCGCGGATGGCCCCGCCGATGCAGGTGGCCGCGCCGCCGAAGGGCTCGATCTCGGTGGGATGGTTGTGGGTCTCGTTCTTGAAGAGAAGCAGCCAGTCCTCCTCTTTGCCGTCTACGTCCACTTTGATCTTGACAGTGCAGGCGTTGATCTCCTCGCTCTCGTCGAGCTTTTGGAGCAGTCCCCTCTTTTTGAGAAGTTTGGCCGCGATCGTGCCGATGTCCATGAGGTTGACGGGCTTGGTGCGATCGAGCTCCCTGCGCGCGGCAAGGTATTCCTCATACGTCTGCTGCAAAAGCGCGTCCTCGAAAGTGACGCTGTCGATCGTCGTGAGAAAGGTGGTATGGCGGCAGTGATCGGACCAATAGGTGTCGATCATGCGGATCTCGGTGAGAGTGGGGTCGCGATTCTCGCTGCGGAAGTAGCTCTGGCAAAAGGCAATGTCGTCATAGTCCATGGCGAGGGAATATTGCGTTGCAAACGCTTCGAGCGCGGCGCGGTCAAGCTGCAAAAAGCCGTGCAAGGTCTCCACTTCCGAGGGCTCCGGATGGGAAAGTTTGAGCGTTTCGGGCTTTTCGAGACCGGTCTCGCGGCTCTCCACGGGATTGATGACATACCGTTTGACCGTTTCCAGCGCTTCTTCCGTCAAATTGCCGTAGACGGCGTACACTTTGGCGGTGCGGATGAGGGGACGGTTGCCTTTTGAGAGAAGCTGGATGCACTGGGCGGCGCTGTCTGCGCGCTGATCGAACTGCCCGGGCAGGTATTCCACACAAAAGACATGCGCGCCGCCGAGGTCCACCTGCGGCGTGGCGAGGTCCATCTGCGGCTCGGAGAAAACGGTCTTTACCGCTCTTTGGAAGAGCTCGGGGGAGATCTCCTCGGCGTCATAGCGGTTGATAATGCGGATGTTTTCGGCGTTCACGCCCAAAAACTCGCGCACATCCGCAAGCAATTTTCGGGCCTCGTTATCGAAGCCCGCCTTTTTTTCCACGAAAATTCTGTAAACCATAGCTTTTTCCTTTCTCCTGCCGCAATTTGAGCCGCTTTATTTCAATGCGGCGAGCGCTCTTTGGCCGATGTCGCGGCGCATGTAGGCGTTCCCGAACTCAATGCGCTCCGCCAGCGCATAGGCGCGTTCGACCGCTTTTTCGAGCGTCTCCGCCTTCCCCACTGCGCCGAGCACCCTGCCGCCCGCCGTGAGAAGTTTCCCATCGGAAACCTTTGCGCCCGCAATGTAAATTTCCTCCCCCTCCCCCGTTTCGGGAAGGGTAATTTCATAACCCGTATCGTATTTTTGGGGATAGCCGTCGCTTGCCATCACCACGCAGCAGGCGGCCCCCGTTTCGAATTTCACCATGTCCTCTCTGAGCGTCCCCGCCCTGCACGCCTGCATGACCGTCAAAAGATCGCTTGAAAGAAGGGGCAATACCACCTGCGTTTCGGGGTCGCCGAAGCGGCAGTTGTACTCGATGACCTTCGGTCCCTTGGGGGTGAGCATGAGCCCGAAATAGAGACAGCCGCGGAAGGGTCGCCCCTCCTTTTTCATGGCCTCGATCGTGGGTCGGAAGATGGTTTTCATGCACACGTCTGCAATTTCGGGAGTGTAATAAGGGTTTGGTGCGACCGTTCCCATGCCGCCCGTGTTCAGTCCCTTGTCGCCGTCACCGGCGCGCTTGTGGTCCATGGAGGAGACCATGGGCACCACGGTGCTGCCGTCCGTAAAGGAGAGAACAGACACTTCGGGACCCGTCAAAAATTCCTCCACGAGGATACGGCTCCCGCTTTCGCCGAAGATCTTTTTCACCATCATGTTTTCCACCGCGTCCTTCGCCTCTTCAAACGAACCGACGATGAGCGCGCCCTTGCCGAGCGCGAGCCCATCCGCCTTGACGACCGTGGGATAGTCGCACGTTTGAAGGTAAGCGAGCGCGGCTGCGGGATCGGTGAAGGTGCGGGCGGCAGCGGTGGGAATATTGTATTTTTCCATGAGCTGTTTGGAAAAAACTTTGCTTCCTTCGAGGATAGCGGCGTTCTTTGTGGGACCGAAGCAGGGAACACCGATCTCCTCCAACCGGTCTACGAGGCCGAGGCAGAGAGGGTCGTCGGGGGTGACGACGGCAAAATCGGGCCGATGCTCCGTTGCGAAGGCGACGATGCTTTCAAGATCGGTTGCCTTGATGGGGACGCATTCCGCGTCGCGCGCGATCCCGCCGTTGCCGGGAAGGCACCAGATTTTTTCGACGCTCTTATTTTTTTTCAATGCTTTTACGACGGCGTGTTCCCTTCCCCCGCCCCCGATGACTAAAAGATCCATAGAATGCTCCTTTTTTATGTTGACTTGCACGGTTGCGCAACTGTGGAGAGCCGCCGCGCACTCGGCGCCCCTTGCAGTGGAACCAAGGGTCTAATCTGTCATTTCGACCGAAACAGGCTTTCAAAAATAAGGTGCCCCCTCCCCTACCCCTCCCCCGCTGACGCGGGGGAGGGCAAGCTCCGGGAGCCGCAGCGCAAATTTATTCCGCGCGGAACGCAGTGAAACCGAGAAAACTAAACTTTATTTTATAACACTAAGGTAGAGATCCCTCGACTACGCTCGGGATGACATTTTGGAAACTTCGCGCGAGGAGGCATGACGGTTTGGGAATGGCCTTACCATCAAAAAATCCCTGCGCGTTGGAAAATCGCCATTTTCCATAAGCGCACCCAATTTGCCGTATGCTTACGGCTTAGTGCCCGTCAACGCGAACCGAAGGACCAGCAGGTCAAACCCTTCACGGAAAAAGATTTTGCGTAGCAAAAGATTTTTCGTGAACCTTTTTAGTGATGAAACAACCTCATGCCTGTAAAGCACATGACCATATTGTGTCGGTCGGCCGCCTCAATGACAAGATCGTCGCGCACCGAACCGCCCGGTTCGGCCACATAGGAGACGCCGCTCTTGTGCGCCCGCTCGATATTGTCCGCAAACGGGAAAAACGCGTCGCTCCCCAAAGAAACGCCCGAAATTCCCGCCAGATAGGCCTCCTTTTCCTCTTTGGAGAAGGGCTCGGGCCGCACGGCAAAGTACTGCCGCCAGACCCCCTCTCCCGTGACTTCCTCGGGAGCGTCAGAGAGATAGAGGTCGATGATGTTGTTCTTTTCGGGTCTCCCCACTCCTTCCGCAAATTGGAGGGAGAGCACCTTTTCGTGCCGCCGCAGATGCCAAAGGTCGGCTTTCTGCGCCGCCAAACGGGTACAATGGATGCGGGATTGCTGCCCCGCGCCCACGCCGATCGCCTGTCCGTCCGCCGCAAAACAGACCGAATTGCTCTGCGTATATTTCAATGTGATGAGCGAAATGATGAGGTCCGTCGCCTTGTCTGCGGGCAGAGCTTTGTTGGCCGTGACGAGATTGCCGAGAAGCGCGCGGTCGATCTTGAAGTTGTTGCGCCCCTGCTCAAAGGTGACGCCGAAAACCTGCTTGCGCTCGATGGGCGCGGGCGTGTAGGACGGGTCGATCTTGACGATGTTATACCCTCCCTTGCGCTTTCCTTTCAAAATTTCAAGCGCCTTTGGAGAATATGCAGGCGCGATGATCCCGTCCGAAACTTCGCGGGCGATGATCTTTGCAGTGACCTCGTCGCACTCGTCGGAAAGGGCGATGAAGTCACCGAAAGAGGACATTCTGTCCGTTCCCCGCGCCCTTGCATAGGCGCAGGCCAGGGGGGAATCGTC
>CANRPN010000089.1 GCA_947632505.1 uncultured Clostridia bacterium
GAACGCCATACGGGTGGGCAAATTGCCCTTGATGACGCCCGTGATGACGTCCACCGAAGGACGCTGCGTGGCGATGACGAGGTGGATGCCCGCCGCCCGCGCCTTCTGCGTGAGCCGCTGGATGCGCTCCTCGATGTCCTTCTTCGCGACGGCCATGAGGTCGGCAAGCTCGTCGACGACGATCACGATCTTGGGCAGTTTCTGTTCGTCCTCGGTGAGGTGCTGGTTGTATTCGTCGAGCTCGCGCACAACGATGCCCGAGCGGGTCTTTTGTTCGAAGAGTTCATACCGCCGCTCCATCTCCTTGATCGCCCAGTTGAGGGCGGTGACCGCCTTCTGCGCGTCGGCGATGATCTCATTGATCATGAGGTGGGGCAGCCCGTCATAGATGGCAAATTCGACCTTCTTGGGGTCGATGAGGATGATGCGCAGATCCTCGGGAGAATATTTGCACAGGAGGCTGATGAGCATGGCGTTGAGGCAGACCGACTTGCCCGAGCCCGTGGCGCCCGCCACCAAAATGTGCTTCATCTTGGCAATGTTTCCGCAAACGCACCTGCCTTCGAGGTCCTTGCCGATGGCGAACATCAAAGCGCCCGGCTTCTCTTTGAGGTATTCCTCAGACTGCAAGATGGAGCGCAGGCCGACGATGGCACGGTTCTTGTTGGGCACCTCGATGGAGATGAAGCCCGACTCGTTGTTGGAATACATATTGACGCCGTCGCGGGCGTGCAGACGCATGGCGACGTCCTCATCGCGCTTGGTGACCGCGCCGACGGAGATATTCTTGGGAATGTCGATGTCGTACCGCGTGACGGAGGGGCCCACGGCGACGCGCATGATCTCGGCGTCTACGCGGAAACCCGCAAGCGTCTCGATGATGATCTGGGAGTTCTGGTCGATCTCCTCCTTGCCCACCGTGACGCTTTCGTCATAACGGTGGAAGATATCGAGGGAGGGCCGCTCATAGGGGCGGTACACATGTTTCTGCGGACGGGGCGCGGGCGTGGCGGGAACGGGATGCGTTTCCTCGCGCGCCTTGCGCACGGGCGCTTCCCGGGCAGGCGGAACGTCGTAGCTCTCCTCTTCGTCAAACAGATTGGCGCGGGAGAGCCCCTCTGCGGCACGGCTGCCGCCCGTCTCCTCCGTCTGCTCGCCGAAGCCGAGATCCTCTTCCCTGCCGAAGTCACGGGCGGGCGGTTCACTTCTGCCGAAGTCTCGCCCGAGATCCTCTTCCCTGCCGAAGTCACGGGCGGGCGGTTCGCTTCTGCCGAAGTCGCGCCCGAGGCCCTCTTCCCTGCCGAAGTCGCGGGCGGGCGGTTCGCTTCTGTTGAAGTTGTATTCCTTGCCCAAATTTCCGCGGTCGACACTGAACAAGCTGCGGAGATGATCTCTGCCCTCGTCGCGCGGGCCTGCGGAAACGGGAGGCTCCTGCGGGATGACGGGCTCGGGACGGGGTTCGCTTTTGACGGGTTCGGGACGGGGCTCGGGACTTGCCCTGCGCAGCTCGATGCGTTCACGGGGCTCCTGCGGGAGATCGTGCACGTTGGGCGCGGAGGAGAACTCCTCCTCAAAGGGCACGTCGCTGTCATAAAAGTCGTGCGCCTCCTGCACCTCGGGAGAATCGGGCGCCTTGTAGGAGGGCTGGCGGGCATAGTTCAGGTCGGTAAAGGACTGCGCACGCTGCTCCACGATCCTGCGGGGCATGGCGGGACGGGCGTTTTCCGCCTCGGAAGAGTAGCGCTCGACGTACTTGGTCGGCTGCTTGGGCGGCTCCTGCTTGGGAGGCTCGTAAGTTCTGCCGAAGCCGACGGGGATCTCTCTCGGATTGGCGCGCGGCGGAGCTTCGTTCGGAAGAATGCTGCTCCTGCGCTTCTGGGTGTTGTATCGGGAATCCTTGTTGAAAATGAGATTGTTGCGATAGCTGCTGGCAGGGTCTCCATAGAGAATGTCCATGGGATCGGTGGGCTTGGATTGCGTCATGGGCGGGGTGTAGCGGTCGAAATCGTCCATGTAGGGCGCATTGTAGACCCCCCCTCTGCCCTGCGGCTGCGGATCGCCCTGACGGCCGTAATCGGGCTGTCCGTAATTTTGGGTTTGATAGCCCTGCTGGCCGTAATTGGGCTGCCCGTAGTTTTGGGGTTGATAGCCCTGCTGGCCGTAATTGGGCTGGCCGTAATTGGGCTGCCCGTAGTTTTGGGATTGATAGCCCTGCTGGCCGTAATTGGGCTGCCCATTTTGGGGTTGATAGCTCTGCTGTCCGTAATTGGGCTGTCCGTAATTGGGCTGCCCGTAATTTTGGGATTGATAATTCTGCTGGCCGTAATTGGGCTGCCCGTTGTTCTGAGGTTGATAGCCCTGCTGTCTCGAATAACTCTGCTGGGCATAATTCTGCGGAGACCTGCGGTAAGGGTCGTCGTAAGCGTTCCGGTCTCCGTATTTGGGCGCGTCGTACTTCGGTTCCTCGTATTTGGGCGTCTCGCGCTTGGGCTCCTCGTAACGGGGACGGCGGGATTCGCTGTTCCGCGGGGGAATGGGGCGCGCGTCATCGTCGTCCTCGGGCGAAACCCGTTCCACCGTACGGCCCTTGGCCTTGACTGCCTTCTTGAACTTCTCCTTTAACGGAGTGGTCCAAAGGAAGAAGAACAGGGAAAGGGCGATGAGCAGCGAAAACACGAGATAGGCCCCCACCTCGGAGAGGAGAGCCTGCACGGGATAGACGATGATCCCGAAAGCCGCGCCGCCGCCCGTGGAGTCCGCAGCGGAAGTCTTGGCGGCGTTCCAACAGCTGCCGAGATAATCGCCGAAGCCCGCGGAAAGATACTGCGCGCTCGTGGCGAGGTGCACCACTGCAAACACCGAGGCGAGGACCGCCATGGTGAGCATGACTCTTTTCCCGGCAAAGAACTTCTTCCCCGTGATCATGCGCAGGGAGAGCCCTACGCAAAAGAGCAGGAAGGGATAGATAAAGTAACCGAAAATTCCCATGAGAAAGGCGGTGATGGCCACGCCGATCTCCCCAAGCATGTAGGAACCGATAGCGGATATGAAGAGCAGGACGACCGAAAACAGCAGGATCGTCATGCCGAAGGTCTCTCTTGTGATGACGGAGGACAGCTTCTCTTTGTTTTTGCCGTCCTCGCCGCGCCCGTAACCGTTCAAAGTATTGCTCCTTCTCCCCCCTTCGCGCGGGGGGCGATGATTTCTCATGCTACATTATAACATTTTTGCAAGAACTTTTCAACAATATAAAGGGGGAAAATTTCGTTCGGCCTCAAAATTTTCCCGTAAAGACGGCGGAATAAGGGTGAAAACCGTGCAAAAAGGAGGGCGCCGCCGCATGCAAGCGCATGCGGCGGCGCCGTGATCCCCCCTATCCGACCGGCCTCTCCTCCCCGGAGCGGACCGATCAAACCATATTTTCGAGCATGAGTTTATCCGCGACGAGCGCAATAAATTCACTGTTCGTCGGCTTTTCCGTGCCGATATAGACGCGCGCGCCGAAAATGGCGTTGACGGCGTCGACGCGGCCGCGGTTCCAGGCGACCTCGATGGCGTGACGGATCGCGCGCTCCACTTTGCTCGCCGTTGTGCCGAACTTCTCTCCGATGACGGGATAGAGCCCCTTGGTGACATTGTTGATGACGTGCGGGTCGGCAACCGCCATCTTGATGCCCTCTCTGAGATAGCTGTACCCCTTGATGTGGGGCGGAATGCCGATCGAGATAAAGATCCCGGAGATCCGCTCGTCGAGAGACCCGGCGCGGCGGCGTTCCACGCTCTCGCGCACAGTGAGCAGCTCTTCCCCGCCCGCCTCGGCAACACGGTCGGCAACGACCTCCGCATCCACGGGTTTCATGAGATAGTAGCGCGCCCCGAGCGAGATCGCACGGTTGATGATCTTGTCGTCCGAAAAATTCCCGATGACGATAAATTCTACCCTGCGGCCCTCCTTCTTGACCGCCTCCATAATGTTGAATCCATCCAAATTTTTCAATAGGAGATCGAGCACGATCACGGCGGGATTCTGGCTCTTGATCAATTCGAGTCCTTCCGAGCCGTCACCGGTGACACCGCACACTTTGAGCCCCTCTCGTGCTGCGATCGCCGATTTTACATCTTCTGCAAATCCTGGGTTACTCTCAAGTATGAGCACGGACAACTGTTTCATAGAATACCTCTTTATCGGTCCGTTACCGCAGATGGATAAGTTGTTTGCGCAGCGCAAACAACCCTTTCGCCGCACGTCCGAAATTTTGAAAATATTATATAATAAATTTATTTTGTTGTAAAGGTATTTTTGTAAAAAAATCAAAGAATTTTTTACATAATTCCACGAATTATGAAAAAAAATCGGAAAAAATGTCGAAATTAAATAATAAATTGGGTAAAATAGCGTTTTTTGGAATTTTTTTTCACCGTTTCATCACAATTCCGTGAAAAAATCATGAAAAAATCGGGGCCTCCCGTGAAAAAATCGGAGGCCCCGTGAAAAAATCGAAGAAACCCGCAAACGCTGCGAACCCGTTATTGTTTCGGCTTTACGATCGCGATGTGCACCTCGTCGAGTTGCTTCTGCTCCACGGGCGAGGGCGCGTTCATCAAAAGATCGCGCGCCTTTGCATTCATGGGGAAAGCGATGACTTCCCGGATATTCACCGTGTCGCAGATGAGCATCACCATTCTGTCCACGCCGGGAGCAACGCCCGCATGCGGGGGCGCTCCGTACTCGAACGCGTGATAGAGCGCGGGGAACTTGCTCACGACCGCCTCTCTGTCCAGCCCCACCAACGAGAAGGCTTTCAGCATGATCTCGGGATCGTGGTTCCGCACCGCGCCCGACGAAAGTTCCACACCGTTGCAGACGATGTCGTACTGCCACGCAAGGATTTGCAGAGGGTCCTGCGTTTCCAAGGCTTCCAGCCCGCCCTGAGGCATGGAGAACGGATTATGGCAAAATTCGAGCTGCCCGCTCTCCTCGCCGATCTCGTACATGGGGAAATCGACGATCCAGCAGAAGCGGAACACGTTCTTTTCGAGAAGGTCCAGCCCCGTTCCGAGCATGGTCCTGAGGATCCCCGCCCGTTTTTGGACGTCCTGTAATTTGCTCTCCGCAACGAGGGCGACAAAGGCATCCTTCTCCGCGCCGAGAAGGGTTTTCCACGCCGCGAGGTCCTCCGCGACGAACTTTGCGATCCCGCCCGCGGGCGCACCGTTTTCGTCGAGCTTGAACCAATACATGGCGCCGCCCTCTGTCTTGATTTTGAACTCCTCGCAGGTCTTGTCGATCCACTTTCTCGGCACGTTCGCGCCCGTGACGCAGATCGCCTTTACGTGTTTGAGTTGAAGCGGTTCGAAGCCGCAATTTCCGCAAAGTTCGGTGACATCCTTGATGACGAGCGGGTTGCGAAGGTCGGGCTTGTCGGTGCCGTAATCTTCAAGGGCCGTAAGATAGGGAATGCGGCGGAAGGGCGGCTTGTCCGCATCCCAACCCGAATACTTGGCAAAGACGGGCGGAAGCACCCCTTCGAGTACTTCAAACACGTCCTCCTGCGTGGCATAGGCCATTTCGATATCGAGCTGATAAAATTCGCCGGGGGAGCGGTCCGCGCGGGCATCCTCATCGCGGAAACAGGGCGCGATCTGGAAATATTTGTCGAACCCCGAGCACATGAGAAGCTGCTTGTACTGCTGCGGCGCCTGCGGCAGGGCATAAAATTCTCCCGGATAGAGGCGGGAAGGCACGATATAGTCTCGCGCTCCCTCGGGGGACGAGCTCGTGAGAATGGGCGTGGAAATTTCGTAGAAGCCGCGCTCCGTCATGAGTTTTCTGAGGTCTGCGACGATTTGCGAGCGCAGAATGATCTTGTCCTTGACGGCGGGATTCCTGAGGTCGAGGAAACGGTAGCGAAGCCGCGCGTCCTCCCCCGCTTCGGTGGAATGGGAGACCTCGAAGGGCAGGGCGGGCACCGTTCTCTTGCCGAGCACCTCCACCTTTTCGGGAACGATCTCGATAAGGCCCGTGGGGAGCTTTTCGTTGGGAGCGGAGCGAAGCACAACGACCCCCTCGACGGAGACTGTGGATTCCGTTGGGGTCTCGCGGAGCTGCGAAAGGCAGGGCTCCTCCTGCGCGACGATCTGGGTGACGCCGTAAAAATCGCGGAGGACGGCAAAGAGCAGGCCGCCCTTATCGCGCTTGCTATCGAGCCAACCCGAGAGCTTGACCTTTTTGCCCTCGTCCTCTTTGCGGAGTTCGCCGCAGGTGTGGGTTCTGTAAAACATAGAGTACCTTCCGAAATTTTTTCTCCTATTGTAGGCGTTTGTGCGGGAAATGTCAAGTTTTCAGCGGGGGCAAGCAAAAAAAACGAAAGATTTTGTCCTTTCCGAGAGGCAACCGGAGCAAATGAGACAACTGTTCGAAACACGCGTCATTTGCCGACGATAATGATAATGAGAATGAGAATGAGAATGAAAATGAATATGAAAATGAAAAAGAGAATGAAAATGAGAATGAGCGGCACGAACCGCAGACAAAGTACCGAAGCGACCGCTTTTCTGAATCGTCATTCCGACCAAGCGAAGCTCGTGGAGAAATCTCACCTTGTTATAATGCGGTAGAGATGTCTCGACTACGCCACTTCGTCGCTAACGCTCCTCGTGCCGCGCTTAGAGAATCAAAACTTCGCGCGG
>CANRPN010000090.1 GCA_947632505.1 uncultured Clostridia bacterium
GCAGAGATCGCGCTCGTCATCGAACGCTGCAAGGAACTCGGTGTCAACGTATGCCTTTCCACCGTCTGGGCGGAGGGCGGCAAGGGGGGCGAGGAGCTTGCCCGCGAGGTCGTGCGCCTCTGCAAAGAAAAGAGCGATTTTAAGTTCTGTTACGACGAAACGCTGCCGATCAAAGAGAAGATCGAAGCGATCGTCACGAAAATTTACGGCGGCAAGGACGTTTCCTACACGCCCGAGGCGGAGGCGGAGATTAAGCGGCTTGAAGAACTCGGGTTCGGCAATACTCCCGTCTGCATGGCAAAGACGCAGTACTCTTTCTCGGACGACGCAACAAAGCTCGGTGCGCCGCGCGGATTTACGGTGACGGTGCGGCAGGTAAAAATTTCGGCGGGCGCGGGGTTTGTGGTCGCGCTCACGGGGAATATTCTGACGATGCCGGGGCTTCCGAAAGTTCCCGCCGCGGAGAAGATCGACGTGGACGAGAACGGCGTCATCTCGGGCTTGTTTTAAGAAACGCTTTTGGAAAGCGTCGCATGTCTTTGTCGCCACTCTTGCCCTCCCCCGCGCGGGGGAGGGGTAGGGGAGGGGGTTCCTTATTACGACCTGCCCCCATTTATGGGGGCGGGTGGCTCACGCAGTGAGACAGGTGGGGGTAAAATGCGGAGCCCCCTTTCGGCTCACTGCGTTCGCCACTTTCCCCCGCTTTGCGAGGGACAGCATTGCCCTCCCCCGCGCAGACCGCGCGGGGGAGGGGTAGGGGAGGGGGCACCTTATTACGACCTGCCCCCATTTATGTGGGCGGGTGGCTCACGCAGTGAGACAGGTGGGGGTAAAATGCGGAGCCCCCTTTCAGCTCACTGCGTTCGCCACTTTCTCCCGCTGCGCGGGGGACAGCTTAGATCGGACGCGACCATTACTCAATGATAATTATGCAAAATGCAATACAGATATTAAAAAACGCCGTGCCGCCGCTGCTCGCGTGGTACGGCGTTCATAAACGCCAACTCCCGTGGCGGGGCACGCGCGACCCATACAAAATATGGGTCTCCGAGATCATGCTCCAACAGACCCGCGTGGAGGCGGTCAAGGGCTACTACGCCGCCTTCCTCGAAAAATTCCCCACCGCAGAGGCCTTGGCAAACGCCTCCGAGGAGGAGGTCTTAAAGGCGTGGGAAGGCCTCGGCTACTATTCCCGCGCACGCAATCTGCACAGAGCCGCCAAACTCATTGCCGAAAAGGGGTTCCCGCGCGACTTTGAGGGGGTGCGCGCGCTTCCCGGCGTGGGCGACTACACCGCGGGCGCGATCTGCTCCATTGCCTACGATCTGCCCTGTCCCGCCGTGGACGGCAACGTGCTGCGCGTGCTCACCCGCCTCACCGTCGACACGAGAAATATCGACGAAATGTCCACCCGTATCGCGTTTTCCGACCTTTTGAAGGAAGTGTACCCCAAAGAGGCGGGGGAATTTTGCCAATCACTCATGGAACTCGGGGCGATCGTGTGCGTGCCCAACGGCGAGCCGATGTGCAGCCTCTGCCCGTGGCAAACGATGTGCGCTGCACATCTTTTGGGCAGAGAGGAAGAATTTCCCGTCCGCGGCGAAAAGAAGGCGCGGAAAGTCGAGCGCATCTTCGTGTATGTGCTCACACGGGAGGGGAAGTTCGCCCTGCGCAAGCGGGAGGAGCGGGGACTTCTCGCGCGGCTGTGGGAGTTCCCCAACGGGAGCGAGAACAAGAGCGCGAGTTACGGAACAGTGCTTGCCGAAAAAAGGGCGAAACACATCTTCACGCACGTGGAGTGGGAAATGACGGGGTATCTCATCGCAGCGGAGGCGTTTTTTCCGCAGTTTACATGGGTCACGCCCGAAGAGATGCAGGAACATTACGCCCTCCCCTCGGCGTTCAAGGCTTTCAAAGAGTGGGTGAAGTGCAGGGGGTAAAAAGCAGTGAATTTCTTGCCCCCCCTTGAGAGGGTCGGGAAGGCGCCTCCTAAGGAGGAGCTGTCACGAAGTGACTGAGGTGGTGAATAAAGCGGTGAGCGATTAGAGCAAAGGACACCACCCCCCTACCCCCCCCTCCTAAGGAGGGGGCAAGAATAAGGTAGAGATTTCTCGATTCCGCTACGCTCCACTCGAAATGACAATTTGGAATGGTGTGCGGGGCGAAATGACAATTTTTAGGACACCCCCACCTGTCACCTGCGGTGACACCCTCCCCCAACAAGTTGGGGGAGGGTCTAAGCCTACCCCTACTTGGGTGGAGCATTGCTTTCTGCCAACGGTTGATAACCGTTGGCGCAATGCGACATGAGTGAGCGCATCGGAGGCGCGAACGTTGACCGAATGCGGGTTTCTACCCGCATGAGACGGCTCCCGCGAAGCGGGTGGTGGGGGTGTTTCCACTGCAAACATAAAAAAACGGTATGCAAACGAGGTGCATACCGTTTTTTTACTATTAAATTGTACTTTCTGAATTGTCACTCAGAGGCTTTGTCCGATTCTGCGTTTGGCTCAGAGGGCTCGTCGAAGAAAGAGCGCGTTTTTTTCTCGGGCTGCTCTTTCAGAACGTGCGCAACGAGCAAACAGACGAGAACTGCAGCAAGGACGAGTACGTTTACACACGCAAAGACGAGCGTAAACAGCTTTAATCCCGAAAACGCGATCGCATTCAAAGCTAACATCGCTTCCCCTTATGTTTGACAGATAATTATTCAGCGTCGTCAACAGAAACGGTGAAAGTGAGTTCGTCTGTGTATGCTTTCCCACCCGTAGAATAATTATCTGCATTTTTAAGTTCAGCAGTCAGGGCGGCTTCGTCTCCATCTGTTCCGGCAGCAACTGACAAAACTTTGTTTTCGGTAAGCGCTGAACCGTCTGCCTTCAACTCATATTCAAGACCCGTTCCGGTGTCTCCATTCTTCAAATGCCAATTATTTTTGCTCGTAACCGTTACGTTGAGTTCCTTTCCTTCCTCGATTTTAACCCCGGAAGCACTCACTTTATCGTTGTCCCCATTAGGAGAAGCGATGTCGATCGTGTCGGGAATGGTGACCGTCCAAGAATCAGCGGCGGTATAAGTTACTGTTGTTTTGTTGTTCGACTGATCGCCTTGATCGATTTCTGCTGCGGAAGCGGCGACTGTGCCGATCGAGCCTGCGAGCGCCAACGAAAGGGTGGCGACTGTGCCGAAAAGTACCAAGTTTCTCTTTTTCATAATAATACCTCTAAAAAAATTTTTTTATGACGACGGGGTTTGCCCGCAATCACCTATTTCACCGTCAGCTTTACCGCCGCCGACACGTTGTTGGTGGGGGAGAGGTCCTTCATGCGGTAGGGCTGAATGAGCAGCTGCGCCGCATACTCGCCCTCGGAAAGACTGTGGGAGAGCGTCACCTGATAGATGTGCTTCCCCGGCGCAACATAGCCCGTTTTGAACAACACTTCATAGCCTTGCTCGCTCTCATTGAGAAGGCGAAGCTCGAAGGTCATATAGTAGTAGCCGTTGTTTTCGGCGGGGTTGTAGAGGTCGATCGCGATCGTGTCCACATCGGGCGGGACCGTGAGCGAGGAAAAGCCCGCAACTGTTACGCCCGGCGCGGAGGTCTGCGTGCCGCCCGGCCGTTCGTCCGAAGAACCCGGATCGAATACAACGCCGCCCGTCTCTCTCACCTCCTCCTTCATCCCGATCACGCAGAAGAGCATGATCAGGTCGAACACGAGAAGGAGCGCGAGCGCAATGTAGGAAGCAAGAAATAAAATACGCTTTTTTGTCATACGTTCTCCTGTTCAAGCGTCACCGAAAAGGTCAACGTGTCGGTATATGTACCCGCATAGGCAGACGAACTGTCGCCGCTCCCGCTCGGTGTTAGCGTCACGGTGATCGAGGCGCCGTTGCCGCTGTCGATATTCGTCCGCATGTCGCTGCCGCTTAAATTGCTGGCTGCGCTTAATTGCCAAATTGTTTCCGCTCCGTTTCCGCCCGAGGGGTTGGAGGGCGTTTCTCCCGTAATCCCCGCGCCGGAGACTTTGACGGTATAGGAAATGGTAGCACCGTTTTGTGTTTGGAGCGCGCCGGCGCAACTCATATTGAGTTTCAGAACAAAGCCCGCAAAGAGATAGATATGGTCGATCGTAAGATTGATTGTCGCGCCGTATTGGGGGTCCCATGTGATCGTGTCGTCGGGAAGTTTGAACGAATACTCGTTGATAGCGGTAATGTTGCAATCCTTGCAGGTGTTTATGTCGCCCTCAGAGGGACGGTGGGCGACTTCGAGCTTAATACCGCAACTGCAAACGGCATAGTGACCGTTCTTGGTAGATTCCCAAGGGCTGCTTTCCGTCTTCGTGGTGAAGTCGTGTTCGTGCGATCGTTCATCTAACGCCGAACCGTACACATTGCCGATGCTGACGGTAGAAGCGTTGATCGTGGTGATCGACACGCTGCCTTGCACTCCGTTCACATCGTAGCTTGCGGTCGTCAACAGCGTAATTCCACGACGGATTGTTCCCCATGTAAACGCTCCGGCACTTCCGCCTTCACTATTAATCGTGCTCGTCGCCTTGATCGTGATCACATCGTCGGCAGAGGCAGCCTTCGCCGTTACGGCGCGGAAAGCGACAGAGGCCGCTAAGGCGAATATCGCCCATACGCACGCCGCAAAGATCGCCGCCCATTTTTTCCCGATTTTTCCGCTCATCGCAATGTCCATATCTTTTTTCCAAAAGTACAATATTAAAATACCAAAGTATTTTGCATTTGTCAAGTAATTTTTTACGATTGTAAAGTAAAATTTGACGAAAAAAGCAAAAATTTTTAAGGGGAACATTATGCTGAACGAAAATATCAGGGAATTGAGGAAGCTGCGGCATCTGAGCCAGGTGGAACTTGCGGGGTGCCTGCACGTCAGTAAGCAGTGCGTTTCGAATTGGGAGAACGACAACATTCTGCCGTCCGTGGAGATGTTGGTGAGGATCGCAAAGTTCTTCGGCGTGACGACGGACGCGCTCCTTGGGTTGGAAGGGCACAATACCGTCTGCGTGGACGGGCTCACTGCCGCACAGACGGAGCATGTCAAACAGCTCGTAGCCGACCTGCGCGAGGCAAACGGCGAGCCTTGAACAGAGGCCGAAGCGGGAAAAGAGCGCGAAGAGGTAACGGAGAGCGAGGGTGCGTGGGCGGCGGGCGGTTTCACGAAACCGTCCGCCGCCTTAAAATTTCCGATTGACATTTCCCTTTCATTATGTTATACTGTCTCCCGTATGGCTATCAAAGGAAAATTCATCGTATTCGAGGGGTGCGACGGCAGCGGCAAGAGCACGCAGCTCAAATCCCTCGCAAATTATCTCGAAAGCAAGGGGGAGGAGGTCTACCTCACCCGCGAACCCACCGATTCCCCCTTCGGCTCGCTCATCCATTCCTGCCTAATCGGCCGGATCTCGACCGACGAACACACGATCGCGGCCATGTTCGCCGCTGACAGGCTCGACCATATCCACAACGGGCTCAACGGCATTCTCAAAAAGCTGAATGAGGGCATTACGGTGTTGTGCGACAGGTTCTACCTCTCCTCGTTCGCCTACAACGGCGGATTCGTCCCGCTCGAATGGGTGATTTCCCTCAACGCGCCCGTCATGGAGGCGGTCACACCCGATCTCACGGTGTTTCTCGACCTTCCTCCCGAGAAGAGCATGCGGCGGGTCTCGGGCCGCGGCGACAAGGAGCGGTATGAAACGCTCGAAAAGCAAAAACTCATCCGCGATAACTATTTCGCGCTGTTCGAGCGGTTCAAAGAGCGGGAGAAGATCGCCGTCGTTTTGAGCCGGGAGGACAGGGAACAGACGCAGGCGCAGATCCGCAAAATCGTAGACGAAGTATTCGGATTCTGAGCCGGACCCCGAATGGAAATTTGATAAATATATAAATATGGAAAAAGATCTTACGATCGGTCTCATTGTAAAGCCGCAGGGGATCCGCGGCGAAGTAAAGGTAAAGCCCTACACCGACGGCGCGGAGAGTTTCCGCGGCTTGAAACGGGTGTTTCTCGACGGCGAGGAAGTGAAAATTCTCTCCGTGCGCTTCGGCGCGGACGCAGTGTTTTTGGGGCTCAAAGGAGTGCCCGACCGCAACGCCGCCGAACTTCTGCGCGGCAAGGAGCTCACCATTCCCCGTGAGGAAGCCCCCGACCCCGGCGAGGGGAGCTACTACATCGCAGATCTTCTCGGCGCGGAGGTGGTTTCCGAGGAGGGCGAGCGTTTGGGCGTTTTGAAGGAGATCCGTCCCGCCGCTTCGGACATCTATTTTTTGGAGCGCGATGGGAAGGAATTGCTCTTTCCCGCGGTGAAGGGAGTCATCACGGACGTGGACGTTTCCGCAGGCCGCATTACGGTTTGTAAAAAACGCTTCGACGAGGTAGTGGTGGAGTAGGAGAGGGGCCGAGAACCCCTCAGTCTCGGCTAACGCCTCGCCAGCTTTCTCACACGGGTAGAGACCCGTGTTCGGGCACCGCTCGCGCGACAAATGCGCTCGCTCATGTCGCAACGCGCCAACGATTATCAATCGTTGGCAGAATGCGTTGCTCCACCTACAAGGGCGCCAAGGTAACTCATTTACTATGAAAATCACCATATTAACGCTATTCCCCGAAATGTTCACCCCGCTCTTCGGCAGTATCATCGGCAGAGGA
>CANRPN010000091.1 GCA_947632505.1 uncultured Clostridia bacterium
AAAAAGGACGGAGTACTTTTTTGGGAAGAGGAGCCGCCGCCCGCAAACAGAGCTTTTCGTAAGAAAAGCGTATCAAGCGGGCGCGCGGCGACGAGGTAGAGATTTCTCCACGCGCTTCGCTTGGTCGAAATGACAGTGTAGAAGGAGGCAGCTCTTCCTTCTTCCCTCACCCTTGACAAAAAATTCGGAAAAGTTTATACTTTTCAGTGAGTAAATTCTTCTTTTGCTTCGTCTTAATAGTGTAGGAGGTACACGATGACAGACAACGGTGTAAGTAGCTACCGCCGCTATCTGCAAGGAGACCCCCATGCGCTCGAAGAGTTGGTGCGTACATACAGCGACGGGCTTACCCAATATGCCTATCTCTATGTACACGACTATGCGACCGCCGAGGACGTCATGGAGGAGTCCTTTGCCGCGCTCATCTTAAAGCGCAAGCAGCTCCCCGATCTCTTGCACTTCAAGGCATACCTTTATAAGATCGCCCGCAACAAGAGTCTCGATCTTCTGCGCTCCAAGAAGCGCAGGGAGCTCCCCCTCTCGGGCTATGAAGAGGCGCTCGTCTGCGCCGACCCCGAGGAAGGCATTGCCGACCGATTGCGGGACAGGACCGTCTTTGAAGCCTTGCAAAAACTTCCGCAGGACTATCGCGACGCGCTCTATTTCGCCTATTTCGACGGCTACAAGATCTCCGAGATCAGCGCGATGACGGGAAAGAGCCGCAAAAAAGTGTATAACCTCCTCGCGAGGGCCAAAGCCGCCCTCAAAGAAATTCTCTTAAAGGAAGGAATCGGCTATGACGATCTATGACGAACACGATCATTACGGCAGACGGCTGAATAAAATTCTCGAAAAGACGGAAACGCAGCGGGCGGCGCAGAAGAAACGCCGCAAGATCGCCCTTGCCTCCGTCCTCACTTCGGCGGCCGCGCTCATTTTGGCGCTCAATCTCACCCTCTTTGTCCCCTACACCGTCGGCGGGTACGACATTTCCGCCTACGCGGGCAGCGAATACTACGCCCTCATGAACGAGATCGCCTCCCTCACCTATACAAGGCCCTACCAAACCAACAATTTTGAAAGGTGGGAATTGGACGGCCTCTTCTCGGGAGGAAGCAATATGTCCCCCTCGGACGGCGATTCGGGCGAGGCGGCCCCGCCGACCTCGGATCAGCGCTACGAGGAAGTGACGAACAACCAGGTTCAGGGCGTTGTGGAGGGCGACCTTTTGAAGCGCAGCGACAAGTACCTCTACTATCTGAGCTACGCCCCCGCGACCCATTATATAGAAGATGTCCTGGATGAAAACGGCAACAAGCTGGTCTTCGACCGTATCGACCCCGCCAAACTCATCCTCAATATTTACGCCGTAAACGGCGAAAAGGTGAGTACGTATGCGATTTCGGGCGAGGAAACCTTCACTTACAACGGCTACGGCGAGCGGCGGGAGATGTATTTGACCGAGGACTGCACCAAAATTCTCATCCTCGTGCCCTACTACGACACAGACGCAAGGGCGCTCTTTACCCGCATCCTCGGAATCGACGTCTCCGACCCCACGTCTCCCCGCGAATTTGCGAGGACTTCCGTCTCGGGCGATTACGTCTCCTCCCGCCTCGTGGGGAACACCCTGCTCCTTGTCAGCAATTTTAAGGTGGGAAGGACCCCCAACTTTGCCATGCAAGAGCAATATCTGCCCTCGGTAAACGGCGAAGTTCTGCCCATGGAAAGCATCGTGCTGCCCGAAAACCCGACAAGCGCGCGCTATACCGTGCTCACTTCCTTTGCGGCGGATACTCTTTCCGCAAACGACGGCGAGGCGTACTTCGACTTTTCGGACGAAGTGTACGTCTCGGCGGAGAACATCTACACCACGCGGGAGGAAATCGTGAGCGCAGAATATACGGGAGGTTGCGACCCGTTGCCGCCCCCTATGACCTTTACCGACATCGCCTGCACTTCCTATGACGGCACATCGCTCACCTATCGCGGTGAAGTGTCGGCGTACGGCAGCATCGTCGACCAATATTCCCTCGACGAGTATAAAGGCGTCCTGCGCGTCGTGACAACGGGCAACGAGCCGACTTGCAACCTCTACTGTTTCGACATTTCGACCTTCAAGCAAATCGCCGCCGCGGAGAACTTTGCGCCCAAGGGCGAGAGCGTGAAGTCGGTGCGCTTCGACGGAGATACCGCCTACGTCTGCACGGCGGAAGTCACCTACAACAACTATGTTGTCGAGTTCGACGACCCCGTGTTCGAGTTCGATCTGAGCGATTACAGCCACATCACGTCCAAGGACACGGGCACGATCCCCGGGTATTCGCTCAGCCTTATCAAGTTTTTCGACGATACCCTGCTCGGGATCGGCTACGGCGACGGGTTCGACGAGCTCAAGATCGAAGTCTATGCCTCGGATGCAGAGAACGTGACCCCGCTTTGCGAATTTAAGCTGCCTGCACGCTTTTCCACCGAGTTCAAGGCGTACTTCATCGACGCGGAACACGGGCTCATCGGCTTGCAGGTCGACGCGGCCTACGGGCACGCGAGCGGGTATCTCCTGCTGCGGTTCGACGGCTACGATCTCGTGGAACTGACGACGGTGGAGAACGTCGGCGCAGATTTCGACGATGCCCGCGCCTGCTATATTGACGGCACGGTGTACATCTTCGGCCACGCCAACACAGGCGAGTGCATTTTGAAGATGGTTGAGGTGTGAGGGCTCCCTCGGCGCCCCTTGCAGGTGGAACAGCGCATTCTGCCAACGGTTGATAACCGTTGGCGCGCTGCGACATGAGTGCCCCGCCTTTCTAATGTTATGGTTCCTTAGGCGGCACGAGCCGAAGGCGAAGTAGCGCATTGTGGCGCGAACGGTGACCGAGCACGGGTTTCTACCCGTGTGAGAAAGCTGTCACGAACAAAGTGAGTGACTGAGGGGTTTTCTGAGAACCCTTTCCCCCTCACTGCGTTCGGGTACTTTCCCTTTCAGGGACAGCAAGGGGGAGCAGAACGGCATTCCAAAATGTCATGTCGAGCGTAGTCGAGACATCTCTACCGCATTATCATAAGGCGAGATTTCTCCACTTCGTTCGCTGCGCTCACTTCGGTACTTCGCACTTCGTGCTCGTGCCGCCCTTCGATAAATAAAACGTGCGGGCGGGGCGAAATGACATAATCAAAGGGGCGAGTGAAGAGCTGCCCCCTTTGAAGGGTAGAACATTGCATTCTGCTAATGGTTGATAACCGTTGGCGCAATGCGACATGAGTGAGCGCATCGGAGGCGCGAACGGTGACCGAGCACGGGACTCTATCCGTGCGAGATTAGCTCCGCCGATAGGCGGTGGTGGGGATTGATGTATTTACCCCCACCTGTCACGGCTACGCCGTGCCACCCGCCCCCGTAAACGGGGGCAGGTCATTTCCCCCATCGAAAAAGCCTCCCGAAAACGGGAGGCTTTGTGTTTACGCTTCTTTGACTTCTTCGATGACTGCCTGCTTTTTGTCTCTGCCCAAACGCTTGAAACGGACAATGCCGTCCTTCAAAGCAAACAGGGTATCGTCGCCGCCGATACCGACGTTCTCACCGGGATGGATCTTCGTGCCGCGCTGACGGACGATGATCGTGCCCGCATGGACGAGCTGGCCGTCCTGCCGCTTCACGCCGAGACGCTTCGCGTTACTGTCTCTGCCGTTGTGCGAAGAACCGGTACCCTTTTTATGAGCGAACAATGCGATAAAAAACATTTTTCTTTCTCCTTTTTCTGAAATTCCCGGGCAAATGCCCCTTGCGGCCGATCAGAGCGTGATGCTCTCGATCTTGACCTGCGTGAACGGTTGACGGTGACCCTGTTTCTTGCGCTCGTTCTTCTTGGACTTGTACTTAAAGACGATGATCTTTTTGAACTTATCCTGCGCTTCGACTTTCGCGGTGACCTTTGCGCCCTCGGCTTCCTTGCCGATCTTCACGCCGTCGTCTCCGCCCACCATGAGTACGTTGAAAGTGACTTCGTCGCCCACATTTGCTTTGAGCTTTTCCACTCTCACCACGTCGCCCTCGGAAACCTTATACTGCTTTCCGCCGTTTTCGATGATCGCGTACATTTTCTGTACCTCCTTATAGGTCTCGCAAGGCAACTTAGGCGGCCTTCTGTTTCAAAAACGCTTTGTGCCCGTCCTTAGCGGCTCATCGTTAAATTTATCACAGCGTCAAGGAAAAGTCAAGCGCTTTTGCATAGGAAATGCAAATTTTCTCAAACTACCGATAAAAGGAGAATGACTATGGCTTTGAAAAAGAGCGAAGAGATACTTTCGGAGATCCACCGCAACTGCCAGCTGGCGCTGCAATCCATTTCGGACATTCTGCCCGAGGCGGAGGACGGCGACGTCAGGGAGGAGCTTCTGCGCCAGCACGACGAATACGAGCACATGTGCGGGAGAGCGGCCATCCTCGCCAAGGACAAGAACATCGAACTCAAAGACCCGGGGCCGATCAAGAAGGCGATGATGTGGAGCAGCATCAAGATGAGCACGATGACAGACAATTCCCGCGCGCACATTGCGGAAATGATGACGCAGGGTACCGTGATGGGCATCACGGCCATTAAATCGAGCCTTGCCGACATGAGCGACGACGAGGAGGACGAGGACATCCGCAAACTCGCCGAGGACACCCTCCAAATGGAGGAGCGGTTCGAGGAGATTTGGAAAAACTTGATCAAATAGTTCACGAAAAATCTTTTGCTGCGCAAAATCTTTTTCCGTGAGGAAACGGGCATGCGCGATTTAACAAACGGCGCCGCCGAGGGGGACCCCCTCGGCGGCGCCGTTCTTTCTCCTTACCCAACAAAATTCAGAACTTCTTCGAAAATTTTATCGGGAGCGACCACCGTCTTAAAGCGCGGCGGTTTATAGCGGAGCGCCTTCAAGCTCTCGGGCACTTTCATCGCCGTGATCAGATGAATGCGCTTGATCCCCTTGAAACTGTCCTTTACGTCGTTGCCCGTGAGCGCGTAATACACCGCCTGCGGGAACTTATAGGGGCTTGCCGTGCTCACGACCACCATGGGACGAGGTTCGGCGTTCACGTCCTCGGCGCGCTTGCGGCAATATCCCCGCGCAACGTGCATCGCGACCCCCGTGTGCGTATCGAGGGGATAGTTGAACTCCTCGAAAAATTCATACACGCACTCCACGGTGTCCTCCTCGCTGGCAAACCCCGCATAGAAGGTCTGCGAGAGTTCTTTGAGCTCCTCGGCGCGGATGGAATACCGCCCCGGATTGGCGAGCGCCTTCATCCGCTCGATCGTGAGCGCGCTGTCCCTGCCCGAAATCTCAAAGAGAAGCCGTTCGAGATTGGAGGACACTAAGATGTCCATGGAGGGAGACATCGTGCGGTAGAAGGGCCGTTTCTTGTCGTATGTGCCCTTGCGGAAGAAGTCGGTGAGCGCATTGTTGCGGTTGGAAGCGCAGACGAGCGTGCCGATGGGGAGCCCCATTCTCTTGGCGTAATAGCCCGCCAGAATGTTGCCGAAGTTGCCCGTCGGCACGGCGAAATCGGCAAGATCCCCCATCGCGATCTGCTCCGAACTCACCAGGTCGCAATAGGCCGAAAAATAATAGGCGATCTGCGGCACGAGACGGCCGATGTTGATGCTGTTCGCGGACGAGAGCAAAACCCCCTTTTCTCTGAGCTTTTCCTCGCACTCGCGGGAACGGAAAATTTTCTTTACGGCCGCCTGACAGTCATCGAAATTGCCCTTGACGCCCACAACGTCCACATTGTCGCCGTCCTGCGTCGCCATTTGCAGCTTTTGCATTTTGGAGACGCCCTCATCGGGATAGAATACGGCTACCTTGATGCCCTGCTCATCGCGGAAGCCTTCGAGGGCGGCCTTGCCCGTGTCCCCGCTCGTGGCCGTGAGAATGAGCACTTGCTCTTTGATGCCGAGCAGGCCACAGCTCTTGCGCAGAAGATAGGGCAACACGGAGAGCGCCATGTCCTTAAAGGCGCAGGTGGGACCGTGAAAGAGTTCCAAAAGGAAGAGCCCGTTCTCGATCTTCACAAGAGGAGCGGGGTCGTCCCCGTCGAACCGGGCATACGCTTTTTCCAATTCGGAGAGCAGTTCCTCCTGCGGGAACTCGTCGAAAAACTTGCCGAGGATGAAAGCGGCGCGCTCGGGATAGTTCATGGAGAGCATGGCGTTGAGCTCCTCTGCCGAAACAGGCGGAATGGTCTCGGGGACATAGAGACCGCCCCCTTCCGCCATGCCGCGGACGATGGCTTCCGCGCCCGAAACCGCCGAGCCTCCTCTGGTACTGATAAATTTCATACGACCTCCATATTTTTTCCCGTTTTTTGACAGAATGCAGTTTTTTTACACGTCGAAACCGTCCCGACACGGGACGGAAGGACCTTAGTGTTAAAATAATGTAGAGATTTCTCGACTGCACTCACTGCCGTTCGTTCCGCTCGAAATGACAATTAGAATGCTCTGTCGACTATGCGGCTTTTCAAATGTCATGTCGACCGAAGGCGT
>CANRPN010000092.1 GCA_947632505.1 uncultured Clostridia bacterium
CTCCGTCAGCAAATCCGTCCCCTGTATACCGTAAATTCTTTCGCCTTGCCCAGTCTCACATCATTGACAAATGAACAGTTCAACAATAACCGTATGTATAAGGGGCGGCTTTTCTGCCGCCCCTCCAGCATATCTCACTTCTTCCTGTCGATCTCTTTGTCCAAAATGAATCAGCCCTTTCTGTGATGCTTTCTCCAAAGCATCGCCGCAAGACAGGCAATATTGCCCGCCGTGCAAACGCCGAGCACCGACATCCACAGTTTAGGGTCACGAACGATTCTGTTTTTCATCATTGGCTTTTTCCTCCTTCCGCTTTTCTTTGAATTTATCCCAGAGGGTATATCCGGTGCAGCCGAGCGAACACGCAAAGCAGAGCCCAGAGAGCGCCCACCAAAGCGGAAAGTTGCGGTCGTCTCCGGTTTTCGGCGTCTCCGGCGGCGTCGGGGTCAGCCGAACGGTCTGCCCCTCATCGGAAATATCTGCGTGGGCGGCGACCTCCACACCGTCGCGCTGCAGACTTTCAAAGACTACGACGTCCATTGTCTCGAAAATCGTAGGCGCACGGAACTCGAACTGCACTGACACGACACCGTTTGCGGTTTCCGGGATGAACTTCACTTCGGCGTGGACTGCCTTGCCGTTGACGGTAAAGGGCCTGCCGGTCGATTTATTCATCAGCGTCCCGTAGAGCGTGTACTCCTTACCGGGCGTGAGGTTTTCATAGGCGACCACATCTTCAATGGTGATCTTACCGTCCGAGGTGATCTCCTTCTTGCCGTCCACCGTCGCCTCGGTCTTTACCTTCGGCTTGTGAACATGAACGCTCTGTCCTTCGTCGTCAAGATCGGCGTGCGCAGCGATCTCTACGCCCTCGCGGGTCAGGGATTCAAACACAACAATGTCTGTATCCGTGTCAAGCAGACGAGAATCAAACACAAACGTCACGGTTGCTTCGCCGGACGATCCCTCTGGAGTAAACGTCGTCTCGGCGGTGATCTCCTTGCCGTCAAGCAAGAGTACCTCGCCGGTGGATTTGTCCATAAGTGTCCCGCGAACCGTGTACTCCTTGCCGGGCGTGAGGTTTTCATACGCGACGACATCCTCCAACGTGAACACTTCCGTGGCGTTCACGTCGTGGGAACCGTCCACGGTCGCCGTTGTCCCGATCTCCGGGATATGAACATGAACGGTTTGGCCTTCATCTTCCAGATCCGCGTGGACGGTCAGCTCCTTTTCACCCTCAAAGAGCGATTCAAAGACGACGAGATCGGTGTCCTCATGAATGGTTTTGGCGTCGAAGGTGAACGTCACCTTGACGTCGCCTGCCGCGCTCTCCGCCGTGAAGGTCGTTTCCGCAGTGAGCGGTTCACCGTCCACAAGGAACGGCGCGCCGGTGGATTTGTCCATCACGGTGCCGCGAACCGTGTATTCTCTGCCGGGAATCAGATTTTCATACGCAATGGTATCCTCCAGCGTGAACACCTCGGTTGCGCATACATCATGGGAACCGTCTACGGTCGCGGTCGTTCCGATTTCCGGAACATAAACATGGACCGTCTGGCCCTCGTCCTCGATGTCCGCGTGGACGGCGATCTCCTTTCCGTCTTTGTAGAGATGCTCGAACACCACGATGTCTTTGTTGAGCGTGAGACCGGTGGAGTCAAACGAGAAGGTCACGGTGACGCTCCCAGAAGGTTGCTCTGGGAAGAACACCGTTTCCGCGGTGATCTTCTGCCCGTTTACGAGCAGCGGTTCGCCGGTCGCTTTGTCCATGAGCGTTCCGATGACCTTATACTCCTTGCCCGGAATAAGGTGCGTGTATTCCACAATGTCCTCGATGATGAGCCGGTCAGAGGGATGTGCGTCCTTGCCCTCGTCGGTCGAAGCGGCGGTGTGCAGATCGGGAATTTGGTCGTTGACAGTCGTGAACTCGATCACCTCGCCGTCCGTCGTCACATGGACGTGGTGCGGTTCAGTGTTGGGCAGGTAGCCCTCCGCAGGCGAAAGCTCCACGACCGTCCAACTTCCGAAGGGTACATTTTCAAACGTAAATACCCCGTCCTCTCCCGACACCGCGGTGAGAATGGCGTTATCCTCAGTGTATTCGGCGACGTCGGGCGCAAACAGGCCAAACACCGCACCAGCAATTTTGTCCTCGGTTTCTCGGTCAATCTTGAGCCCCTGAATCTTGCCGCGCAGCAGCTTGTTTTCAATGCCCTTCGCGTCGTTCGCGGAGATTTCCACATTTGCGACGTCCTGCCCAGCGTACTCGAACACGACGGGATATTTCTTCGCAGACAGCAGGTAGTGCTTGTCGGTGGAAAGTTCTTTGAAATAGTAGCTGCCAAAGGGGAGGTCACTGCGGATGGAGGCGTTTCCGCTCTCGTCCACGGACACGATCTCAATGAGGTCGTCCTTCGGGATGGCTGTACCGTCAGCCGCGGTTATATCTTCTGCGGCATACAGGCCAAACTGCACGGAGAGGATTTCATCGCCCTGCCCGATGCCGAAGGGCTTATCCTGCTCCATGATCTTCCGGAGCGAAACGGATACCTTCTGCCGGTCATTATAAAAGTCCGTTGCCGTTTCGGTCAGTTCCACGTCCTGTCCAGCGTAGGTCAGCTCGACCGTGTGCGGTTCGGCGTTCAGCACACAGCCGAACGGGGCTTTTGTTTCCGTCACGGTGTACTTGCCGAGATAGAGCGCCTTACTCTTGGCGCTGCCGGATGCGTCTGTCGTGACCGTATCGACCAGTTCCCCCGCCGTATAGCGCACAGTGCCGTCCAGCGTCACGATGTCCTCCGCGGCGGCGATCTCATACACTGCGCCGGGAAGTCCCTGCACAGCATAGACCGGCTGGTAGACGCCATCGGATTCTGTGACAGAGGAAAACACCTCACCGTTCTTGCCGACCGAGATCATGCCCTTCTGCGGTTTGTTGGAAAGCTCCACAACGATCACGGAAATGCTGCCCGCGACTTCACTGTCCTCCTGCACCACGTCGAAAGATACCGGCTCGGAGTTTAAGACATACCCATAGGGTGCCTGCACTTCCTTGAGGGTGTATCCTTTGCCATATTCCAACTTTTCCGGGGTAATGAGATAGCCTTCGCTGTTCGTGTAGAACGTGGAAAGCGTTGTGGGCGTGGGGTAGGTGTAGCTCATCTCCACACGGCTCCCGTCCGGGCGGTAGATCTCGAATCCGATCCCCGCGGCGAGAATGACCTTGCCGGTTTCCGCGTCTTTCTTCACGATTTTGAGATAGCTCTCGAAATTACTGTTGTTGATAAGATAGCGGTAGACCTCTCCGTCTTTGCTGATGAACACGTCGAAATCGGTCATCAGCTCACGGCCATCCCATCCGGAGATCTGGTGGACAGTGTAAATGCCGTAGGGCAGGTCTTTCGACTCTGCGAAACCGTATTCATCGCAGGTAAGGATGTCGCGTTCGGTTTCCTTTGCGGCCACATAGCTGCCTGCACGTTTCAGATAAACTTCAAAGGCCGCGCCTTCCTCCGGGGTCTCGATCTGCGTGCTCCCATCGTCCGTGTGCTTGATGATGGCAATCTTGCCCTTGCTGACCTGCTCATTCACATCGTTTGCGGTGCTGTTGTACTCCACGGTGTAAAGCTGCGGCTCTGCGCCTACATGGTAAGTGGTTTCATCCAAAAGATAACCTTCCGAAGGTGTGATCTCCCGGAGTTTCCAGTCGTCACCGCAAACGTAGTATTGGGTTGTGAAGCTGCCGGAAGCGTCCGTGGTATAGGCGTCGATGAGCTCGTCGCCCTTATAGACGCCATACACCGCGCCCGCGAGTTTGGCGTCGCCCTGCGCTTCGCCGGTTTCAGCGTCGCTCTTATGAACCGTCAGATTCCATTTTTTGAGGATGTTCTGCACGGTCGCCTGCGTCACCTTATTCCACTCCACAGTCTGCGTCTGCTTTGCGGGGACGACATACCGCACGGCGGTGTCCACTTCTTCCAGCGTATAGCCTGACCCGATCAGGATATTCTTGAAGTAGGCTTTGCCGTCCTTGCCGACCGTAGCCGTCTCGTTGACCGGAAGGCCGCTGTAGGAAGTCCCGGAGAGCCGGAACGTCATGCCCTCGGTCAGGCCATCCTCCGCGGTCTTGGTCACAGTGAGATCGCCGCGCTTCAACCGGTTGTCAAAAGTCTTTTCCGTGACGGTGTTCCACTGGATCTCCGCAGTCTGATTTGCCGGGACGATATACCGATCCGGCGTATCTACTTCCTCCAGTACATACCCCGTGCCAATAAGAATGTCACGGAAATACGCTTTGCCATCACTTCCGACTGTGGCGTATTCGTCTACCGCCGCGCCAGAGAGAGACGTGCCGGAAAGATGAAACCGCATCCCCTCGGCAAGTCCGTCTTCCGCGGTTTTGGTCACGGTGAGGTCGCCGCGTTTCAAATCGTTGTCAAATGTCTTTTCCGTGACTTCATTCCATCGGATATCGGCGGTCTGCGCATCGGGAACAACGTACCGATCCGGCGTGTCCACTTCTTCCAGTACATATCCGGTGCCGACAAGAATGTCACGGAAATACGCTTTGCCATCACTTCCGACCGTCGCATACTCGTCTACCTTCGCACCGGAGAGAGCCGTACCGTGCAGACGGAAACGCATCCCCTCCGAGAGGCCGTCCTCTGCGTTTTTCGTGACGACGAGCGAACCTCGCTTGGAGTTGTTTTCAAAAGTCTTTTCCGTGACTTCATTCCATCGGATATCAGCGGTCTGTGCGTCGGGAACGACATACCGATCCGGCGTGTCTACTTCTTCCAGCGTGTAGCCCGTACCGATCATAATATTTTTGAAGTAGGCTTTTCCATCTGCTCCTACCGTGGCATACTCGTCTACCTTCGCACCGGAGAGCGACGTGCCGTGCAGTCGGAATCGGCTGCCCTGCGCGAGACCGTCCTCTGCCGTTTTGGTCACGGTCAGACTGCCGCGCTTCAATTTGTTGGCAAAGCTCACCGTCGCAGTCTCATCCGGGGTAACGGTCACCTTTTGGCTCGCCTGCGGCTCATACCAATCGGCGGGAAGTTCCGTCACGGTGTACGTTCCCGCGCGGAGGTTCGGCACCTCGATCTCACCGCCGTGATTGGTCGTAACGGTCGTATCCACCCCGTCGCCGGTGATGCGGATTTGAATGCCGTCCACCTTGCCGTCCTCCGATGTCTTGACGATGCGAATTGTACCATCTGATTCTGTGACGAGCTTGAGATAAAACAGAACCGGATCTTCCGCGCCTGACATCATTGTCTGGTAGCCGGGAGCCCCCCAAATAAAGAGATCCCCGCCGATAAGGCTCACACGCTTCTGCGCGGTGAGCGTGACGGGGCTGGTCAGCTTGTTTTTCGAGGTGAACGTGTACTTGTTCCCATTGCGCTGAACGGTCACGCCATTGGATGCCTGAAACACGAGATCCGCCAGCGTGTTGTTCGTGTCTGTCAGCGTGACAGTATACGTCCCGGACGCCTTGTCGTACTTCATGGTATGCGTCGGCGCGTTCAGTCGGCTGTTGGAGGAAAAACTCGGCACGGTCGCGTGCGTCGCCATTTGCTTCAAGATCCAGTTGTAGCACTTCTCCGCAGGGCGGCCTTGGATCGTCTTGGAATAGGTGTTTGCGGGGATACCGTAGGCATTCGCCGAGATCTGTGTCGGGCTCGTGCGAAGCTGCTGCTGGTATTCCCACATGATGATCTGCGTCGCAACCGAATAATCATCCTCGTTGCAGCCTGAGACCGGTACTGCCTTACCCGGAGCCCAGCCGTAGATGCTCGTCAGCATAACGCCGTAGCGTGCGGTGGCCGGAAGGTTCTGGAAATACGAGCTGTTCGTGCCGCTCTCGCTCCGGTAGGAACCCCCGGCATTGTAATCGACGCCGGATTCGATGCACATGACTTGCCGAGACCCGGTGTAGTCGGAGATCATCAGCTTGACGCGGGGGCCGGTGATATCGCTGTACTGGGTGGATGTGCCGCCATTCCCGTTATACACGATATACTGCATGGGGTAGTTGTCGTAGGTCATGCCGTCCGACCCGACGTAGTTGCTGCCGTAATACGCGCTCACGGTTTTCCCCTCGGAGACGGTCATCGCCGCCGCGGAGAACGGGAATGCGGTGAGACACATTAGGACGGTGAGGAGCGCCGCCGTGACGCGCCGGACGTGCGTTTTGAGAAAATGTTTCATTGGCTTGCACTTCCTTTCTGCCTTTGGGCAATAGAAAAACCCCTCCGTTTTACCGAAGGGGTTTGGGTGGGTGATTCGGATGGAATCAGTAGAGGAAGTAGAAGCAGTAGCTTCCGCCGCCAAGCGATTCCACATAGATCGAGAAGAATTGAAGCGGTGTGCCGCCGTAGGAGGCGATGAGGCCGGGCATGGAGCGCACATAGTCCTTGAGGCTGGTTT
>CANRPN010000093.1 GCA_947632505.1 uncultured Clostridia bacterium
TCCGAGGCAGAATGATAGACGTTATCGAGGAGAAATCCGCGATAACTTTCCGTCCCGTAGGTCACGAGGTCGTCTTTTTCTTCGGGAATCGTAGGCGTGGTATTGTCCGAGGGCACATTCTCCGTTTGCGGGGGAGTGCCGCTGCTTGGCGAGCCGCCCGATATAGAGCAGCCCGCAAGCAGGGCTATGAATAGGAGGAGAACTATGAACAAAGTATGTTTCATTTTGAAATCTTCGTTTGATCAAGAAAGTTCCTTTCGGTCCGAGAGAATGGCAACGGTCTCTTCATCGGCGCAGATCACGGTCACGTCCGTTTTCCCCGTGTCCCAACCTTCTTTCGCCACCGCGTTCCATGCACTTCTTGTGCCGAGGAAATGAATGGTTGTGACGCCGCTGTTGCGGATGAGGCTGCTCCCGATGCTCGTGACGCTCGCAGGAATCGTAAGTTCCAAAAGCGCGGGATCGTCCGCAAAGGCGCGCTGACCGATGGAGCTGAGACGACTGCCCGCCGCAAAGGTGACTGTCGTGAGCTGAGAACACTGGCTGAACGCATAGTTTTCAAGCGTTGTGACATTTGCGGGAATCGTTACGGAAGTAATTTTCGTCCGCGTGAAGGCATTCGTGCCGATGGAGACAAGAGAGGCGGGAAGTTCCACGGACAAGATCTGCTTGTTGTAGAACGCCCTGTCGCCGATGCCGACAACGGCGCGAAGTCCGCGCGTTCCGTTATATTCGGCGGGAATGCGGAGAGCCGATTCCTGTCCGACGCCCGACACGACGTAGCCATTGAGTGTGGTATCGTAAGTATATTCAAGGCTTGCGGTCGGGTTTGTTGCCGTATCCGCTTCCCAATGCGCATAGACGGTAATATTTCTCGTTACGGGGTCGTTCCAATGCCATTCAATGCCGCCCTCTGCCGCGGTGTACCAGCCGAGGAAATTGTATTCTTCCCTCGTGGGCGAGTCGGGGTTGCGGGCGGATGTGCCTGCGACCACCGTCTGCGACGGGACGACGCTCCCTCCCTGCGTATCGAATGTGACGGTATAGGCGTCGTTCCATACGGCATAGAGGGTCATGTCACCCGTGACGCGATCTCTGTTGAAACGCCAAAGGTCTCCCGCCGCAGTCTCCCAATAGCTGAACAGCGCATTCGCCTTTGAGGGATCTTCGGGTTCTTCCACAAGCCCGTTTTCTTCCACTTTCTGCGCGGCCACGCTGCTCCCGCCCTGCGTATCGAATGTGACGGTAAACGTTCCAAGGTCGGGTTCGGGGTCCGTAGGTTCAGGGTCCGTAGGTTCGGAAGCCGAGCCGTCCGAGCAGATGACCTCAACGTCCGTCTTTCCGTAGTTCCAATTCTCCGCTTTGTCTATCGCGTCCCATGCGCTTCTCGTGCCGAGGAAATGAATGGTCGTAACGCCGCTGTTGTAAATCAGTCGATTTCCGATACTCGTAACATTCGCGGGAATCGTGAGTTCTGAAAGCGCGGGATCGTCCGCAAAGGCGCGCTGACCGATGGATTTGAGCTGACTTCCCGCTTCAAACGTTACCGAAGTGAGAGACTTGCACTCGCTGAACGCATAGTTGCCGAGCGTCGTGACCGAAGCGGGAATGGTCACGGAAACGATGTCTGTCCGTGTGAAGGCGTTCGTCCCGATGGAGACAAGGGAGGCGGGAAGTTCCACAGACGAAATGCGCTTGTTGTAGAACGCCCGGTTGCCGATCCCGACGACGGGGCTGTCTTGATAGGTAGCGGGAATGCGAAGATCGGATTCCTGCCCGACCCCTGTCACGACGTAGCCGCCGAGACTGCTGTCGTACTCAAATTCGAGGCTCGCGGTCGCACCCGTTTCGCCGTCCGCTTCCCAATGCGCGTAGACGGTGATATTTCCCGTTACGGGATCGTTCCAATGCCACTCGTCTCCGCCCTCTGCCGCGGTGTACCAACCGAGGAAGTGGAAGCCATCTTTGGTGGGAGAGTCGGGGTTGCGGGCGGACGTATTCGGGGAAACGTACTGCGCGGGAATGTCGCTTCCGCCCTGCGTGTCAAAGGTCACGGTGTACGCCTCGCCCCAAACGGCATAGAGCGTGATATCTTGCGTAATGATACGGGAAGTGAACACAAAGCGTTCGCCCCCGATCTCCTCCGACCAATGAAGGAAGTAGGAACCCGCCTTTTCGGGACGGCTCGGCTGCCGTGCGTAGTCGCCGTCGAGAACGCTTTGCGCCTCGACCTCGCTTCCGCCCTGACTGTCGAATGTCACGGTATGATATTCGCCCGTGCCTTCGTAGGGGCCGTCGGTATTATGATCGCCTTCATGCGTTTCGCCGCCGCAAGCGGCAAGACCGACGCAAAGGCACAGAGAAAGCAAAACTGCCGTCAAAGTAGTCAGAAATTTTTTCATAGGGTCCTCCTGAAATTTTTATGTTCGGAAAAAATCTGCTGTCATGGAAGGATGATCCATTCCTCAACGGCGCTCTTTGAAGCGGAGGAACGGAAACGCCTTCCTTCGAGCCAATTCCCCGTTCCCGCCATTTGTGCAAGAAGCTCACCGCTTTTGCCGAGCCCCGAGCTCGACGACGTGCAGAAGGGGATCACCGTCTTGCCCGTAAAGTCGTTGTTCTTCACAAAGTTATCGACGACCCACGAAGCCTCCTGCCACCAGATGGGATAGCCGATGAACACTGTTTCGTAGCTGTCCCAATTTTCCACCTGCGTCGTTTTAAGTTCCACGTTGCGGTTCGGGTCATTGTGTTCGTTGTTTACGCGGCTGCCGCTGTTTCGCCAATTCAGATCGTCCTCTGTATAGGGGTCCACGGGTTCGATCTCAAAGAGGGTACCGCCCGTGATCTCCGCGATGTAGTTTGCGATTTTTTTCGTGTTGCCGCTTGCCGAATAGTAGACGACAAGGACGTCCCCCGTCGGCGTGACGGGTTCTCCGCCGCCGCAAGCGGCAAGCCCGACGCACAAGCACAGAGAAAGCAAAACCGCCGTTATGATAGATATAAATTTTTTCATGGGTGGCCTCCTAAAAGATCATTCAAATGTTCCATTCCAATCGGGCGGGTCCGAGCCGAAGAAACTCAAACTGTCGCTATATCCCATTCGGAAGGAACGGCCGCTGTCGCCCATATCGAGTGCGCGGATGCGGTTCATTTCATCCTCCGTGAGTTCAAAATCGAAGATGTCAATATTCTCGGCTATGTGATCGGGGTTTGTGGAACCGGGGATGACGGAAAATCCTTCCTGAATGTGCCAACGGACAATGACCTGTACGACGCTCTTTCCGTGCGCTTCGGCAATATCGTCGAGGGTCGTATCTCCGAGAAGAGAGGGGTCGGCGTGCTTTAAGGGATACCAACATTCCACTTGGATATTGTCACGCGCCGCAAGCTCCCGCGTTTCCTTTCTTTGGGCGAGAGGATGGCACTCGATCTGCATGACCTGCGGTTTGATATCCTCGTCCATGATCGCGTCATACGCCTGAGGACGGTTGTCGAAGTTGGAAATGCCGAGGGCGCGAATTTTTCCCGCGCGGTAGGCTTCTTCCATAGCCCGCCATGCGTGTTCGATGTTATTGATCGTCCCTGCGGGGTGGTGGAGATACAAAAGATCGATGTAATCCACGCCGAGACGGTCAAGCATCGCGTCTATCGCGGTTTCCGCATTTGCATACTCGCTGGGCCATAATTTGTCGGTAAGCCAAATTTCTTCGCGGGGGACGCCGCTGTCTCTGATGCCCTGTGCCACGCCGCGCTCGTTACGATAGCCGTGCGCGTCGTCCAAATGACGGTAGCCCGCTTGAAGCGCCGCGATGACCGACGTGCGCGAAGTCCGATTGAGCGGACCTAAGTCGGGGTTATTTTCCAAGTCTTGAATTTGCGTCCCAAGCCCGAAGCGGGGCATTTCAACGCCGTTGTTGAGCGTGACGAGCGGAACGCCTTCCACCGAGGTGATTCTCGATGCGCTCTGCGGTCCGCCGTTTAGAGCGTTCGCGCCGGGGGCTTCCTCTGTTATGGGAAAACCCGTGGAAGTTGTCCCTTCCGCGCCGAAATCAAGATCGAGGCTCTCGACCCATGTCTCTACTGTTTCTTTGGACGCGCTCGATTGAAAGCGTTGCCCTTGGAGCCAATTCCCCGTGCCCGCCATCGCCGCAAGTTTTGTGCCGCTCTCTCCGAGCGGAGAGCTCGACGACGTACAGAACGGAATGACTGTCTTTCCCGTAAAATCGTTGTTTTTGACGAAACGGTTGACGACCCACGAAGCCTCCTGCCACCAAATGGGATAGCCGACGAACACCGTCTTATAATTATCCCAACCGTCGGGCGTCTCTTGTACGAGCGCTATATCTTGCAGGGCCTCATTGTCATGTTCGTTGTTTACGCGGCTGCCCTGCGTCGTCCAACTCAAATCGGCGGAAGTGTAGGGCTCCACGGGCGTAATCTCGAAGGTATCGGCATTTGTCGCCTCTGCGATGTATTGCGCGATTCTTCCCGTATTTCCCGATGCGGAAAAGTAAGCTACAAGCACATTACCCGAAGGAGTTGTCGTACTGCCGCCACCTTGTTCGGTGTTTCCCGAGCCGCTGCCCGAGCCTCCCTGTTCGCTACTTCCCGAACCGCTGCCCGAGCCGCCGCTCGGAGTTTGTTCGGAATTTCCCGAACCGCTACCCGAGCCATTTTCATTGCCGCCGCCCTGTTCACCGCCGCAGGCGGTAAGCGCGAGGCAAGCCCCGAGCACAAGCGCCAAAAGAACAGATAGAATTTTGAACCGTTTCATTTTGTTTCTCCTTGCGAATTTTTTTATGAGTATACCGAGTTTTTTAAGGGAATATGTTGCTGCATTGAGTTTCACTTTAATTGTTTTCAAAAATATCAGTCAGGAACGCATCAAAAAGCGGTATCCAATTAGAGCTTGCATTTCCTGCACCGAAGCCGTGCGGTTGCCCCTCGAATATGTGCGATTCAACTACAACGCCTGCTTGCTTTGCCGCTTCTACGTTTTGATTAAACTGACTGTAAAAGGGATCTCTTGTTCCGTATGCGTAAAACGTAGGCGGAAGATTGCCTGCCCTCAAAGTTTCCACGTTATTGTTCGATACGGACAGCCTGCCGTAAAACGAATAGATATGTCCTACTGCCGCTATATCTGCGTTCACTCCGTCAATCATATCGGGGACATAGCTTGGATCCAACAATGTGGGCGATACCGTACCTTTCCAATTGAGTGCGTGTTCGCCGCAAAGTATTCCGCCCGCCGAGAAGCCGACGATCGCAATGTCTTTTTCTTCGATTCCGTATGCTTTTGCATGGTAGCGAACATACCTTACCGCACGGGCAAGATCGAGTGCGCTTTCGGCTTGGCTGTAAGGACTTAACCTGTAACTGACGATGAAGCATTGATAGCCGAGCGCAGATAACCTTTCCGCAACATTGTATCCTTCCGGTTGCATACTCTTAAATGCAAACGCGCCGCCCGGACAAATAAGTACCGCGCCCTTTATTTCTCCTTGTGCGGGATATGTAAGAATGTGCGGACGGAAATCTGCGGGATCGTTACTGTTCAGATTGCCCCGCCAAGCAGGGATTTTGTCATCATCCCAAAGATAAATCGTTTGTCTTTCGGTCGGCGTAGGCTCTGTGATTGTGGGTTCGGGCGTCGTTGTTTCCTCGTCGGGATCTTCGGACGCCCCGCTGTCCGTCTCGCCCTCCGAGGGAGTGGTAGAGCCACTGCCGGAACCATTGTCCGCACCTTGCTCGGTGGTAGAGCCGCTGCCCGCACCTTGCTCGGTGGTCGAACCGCTACCCGAACCACCGCTCGGAGTTTGTTCGGAATTTCCCGAACCACTGCCCGAGCCGTTTTCCGTGCTACCGCCTTGCCCGCCGCCGCAAGCGGTAAGCGCGAGGCAAGCCCCGAGCACAAGCGCCAAAAGAATGGATAAAAGTTTGAATCGTTTCATAAGAAACCTCCTCAGAAAAAAGCATAGCGCCGCCTTATGCGGGACAGGGGGTGACGGCGTGAATCAAAGAAGAAATATCCGTGAACAAACACGCCGCGGCCCCTTTGCGCAACCTTTTTCTTTGTTTCGATTCTATTATACAAAATATTATAGAGAATTGTAAAATACCTATTTTGCAACGCGCTATAACCTATGCGCATACTGTTGACATACAAGCGAAACTATGCTATACTTCTTGCATGGAACTCAATCAACTCGAACAATTTGTAACGATCGTCAAGTGCGGAACGCTTTCAAAGGCGGCAGAGGAACTCTT
>CANRPN010000094.1 GCA_947632505.1 uncultured Clostridia bacterium
GTGCCCAAGAGCCTCTCGGAGAAGATCATTTCGGGCCGCACCAAGAGAGATTGAGCAGTTTTTTCAAATTCGGAAAAATCTGCATAAAAACATTTGCAAAATTTTTGCGATTGGGTTATAATAAGCCTGATAAGCGAAATCAGCTTTTTATCGAATGATAGATAGCTGCGCTTCCTTCGGGAAGAAGTTATCAAAAATTATAAAAAATAATCGGAGGATCACTCAAAATGGCAAAGGCAAAATTCGACAGAAGCAAGCCGCATGTTAACATTGGTACCATTGGCCACGTTGACCACGGCAAGACCACTTTGACCGCAGCTATCACCATGGTTATGGCATGCAAAGGTCAGGCGCAGAAGATGCGTTACGACGAGATCGACAAGGCTCCCGAGGAGAAGGCTCGTGGTATTACGATCAACACTGCGCACGTGGAATATCAGACGGATTCCCGTCACTACGCGCACGTTGACTGCCCCGGTCACGCGGACTATGTCAAGAACATGATCACGGGCGCAGCGCAGATGGACGGCGCAATCCTCGTCGTCGCAGCAACCGACGGTCCCATGCCCCAGACCCGTGAGCACATCCTGCTCGCCCGTCAGGTCGGTGTGCCCTATATCATCGTCTTTTTGAACAAGGTCGACCAGATGGACGACCCCGAACTTTTGGACCTCGTCGAGATGGAGATCCGCGAGCTGCTCAGCTCTTACGACTTCCCCGGCGACGACATCCCGATCATCAAGGGTTCCGCTTTGAAGGCGCTTGAAAAAGCGACCAGCGGCGCTTCCGATGCCGAGATCTTGGCAGCTCCCGAGTGCCAGTGCATTCTCGAACTCATGGATGCAGTCGACACCTATATTCCTACGCCCGCACGTGACGACCAGAAGCCTTTCCTGCTTCCCGTCGAGGACGTGTTCACGATCTCCGGCCGCGGCACCGTTGCTACCGGCCGTGTAGAGAGAGGCGTTGCGCATGTGAATGACCCCGCGGAGATCGTCGGCCTCATCGAGAAGCCCCGCTCCACCGTCATCACCGGCCTTGAAATGTTCCACAAGCTCCTTGATTCCGCTCAGGCGGGCGATAACGTTGGCGCTCTGCTCCGCGGTATCGCGCGTAACGAGATCGAAAAGGGCCAGGTCATCGCGAAACCCGGTTCGGTTCCCACCGCAATGAAGTTTGAGGCGCAGGTGTACGTCCTTACCAAGGAAGAGGGCGGCCGCCACACTCCTTTCTTCAACCATTATCGTCCCCAGTTCTTCATCAGAACGACCGACGTTACGGGCGCCATCGAGCTTCCCGCAGGCGTTGAAATGGTCGTTCCCGGCGACCACGTCACCTTGACCGTTGAGCTCATCAAGCCCGTCGCGATCGAGGAAGGCCTCCGTTTCGCTATCCGTGAGGGCGGCAGAACGGTCGGTTCCGGCGCAGTCTCCAAGATCCTCAAATAAGGATCGTTCAATCTGATTTCAAAGAGCACGGCTCGTCCGTGCTTTTTGGCGTTTCGTTTAGCCGAACGTATGGCGTAAAAGTTTGCGCTTTACAGTAAAGAGAAAGAGACGTTTGCCCGCCCGCGGCGCAACCGCGGGCGGGCCTTTGCATATCCGTAAAATATCGGGAAAGAAATAACAAACTGCGCAGCTTCCTGTTTTTTTGCGCATACTGCGGATATGAGCTGGCTGAAAAAGACGTGGCGATGGGGGAGACGGGCGTTTGCCGCACTCTCCGCAAGAAAATATACGACGGTCGCGGGGACGCTCGCCTTCTTTCTCATCATGTCCCTCGTGCCGCTGACCTTTTGGCTCGTGCTGCTCTTCGGCAATTCCGCCTTCGATGTAGATCAGATCATGGGGCTGGAACTCTTCGGCTGGGCACGGGAGCTGCTTGTCTTTCTCAAACAGAATGCCGTGGGCGCAACCGCGGGGGCGGGCGCACTCTTTCTTGCCACGACGCTCTATTCAAGCACGAGCTTTTTCTACCATCTCCGCCGAAGCGGGGAGATCCTCTATGATTACCGCCGCCAAAAACACGGATGGAAGGTACGTCTCTCCGCGGTCCTGCTCACGTTCGGCGTGCTCGCGTTCTTCGCCGCCGCGGGTTCGGTTCTTTTCGGTGTGAACTGTCTTGCCCGATTTCTTCCCATATGGCTGTTTTATCTTGTACTCTATTCCCTTGTACTGCTGCTCGGTTTTTTCGCCGCCTGGATGCTCAATGCCTATATCTGTCCCTATCGCTGCCGTCCGCGTGAGATCGCGCTCGGAAGCCTTCTGACCGCCGTCGCCTGGCTTGCCGCCTCGGGCGCATTTGCAATTTATCTGCACTTTACCGATCGGGAACGGCTCTACGGCGCCCTGTCGCTTATCATCGTGTTCATTTTGTGGCTCTATTGGATGATGATCTGCTTTACGGCGGGCGTTGTATTCAACCGCCATCGCATGAATTTGCGGGAATTGGAGCATAAAACGCTGTAATTAGATATTCGTCTAAGTATAAGTTACATGTATTTCGATTTATATCTAAATAATGATTGCGAAAAAAACCGCCCTTGTTTGCGAAAAGAATCAAAAAGGGATTGCCATTTGTGCGATTTTGTTGTATAATCGTACTTGGAAATGATTGGAAACTGAACTTCTTCGAAAGAGAGAGCGGTTCGCTCTCGTTTTCGCATAACTTTCGGAGAGAAGGAGATTTATTTGGACAAGAAAGGCAAAAGCAGGCAGGAGGGCAAGAGCGCGATCGAGCTTGCGATCCTCAACGGCATCGAGGCTTATAACCGCCGCCAGGCGCAGAACGGGGCGAATCCCGGACAGGAAAGGCCGACAGGCCGCACAGACGGCGGCCAACCCCGTCAGATGCCCACGGAAACGCAAAAGAGCCCTCCCGCACCCACCGCGCCCGTGCACACGGGCGAGACTCGCACCAAAGAGGCGATGGAGGAAGCGGGCTTGAAATCCCGCCGCAAATCCCGCGCCAAGGGCAAGGGAACGCCCGTACAGCTTCCCGAAACTTCCGCTCCCAAGAGCGCCGTGCAGCCCAAAGACCGCAAACCCCGCCGGCCGTCCGCGGGAAAATCGGAGACCGTAAGATCGGCGCCCGTAAGATCGGCGGAGACTGATCCCTCCGCAGCAAAGGCGCGAACTTCCAAGAAGCGAAAGAAACAGCCCGTGAAAGTGCTCTTCTTCGGCGGCGTAGGGGAGATCGGCAAGAACATGACGGCGATCGAATACGGCGGCGACCTGATCATCATCGACGCGGGCATCATTTTTCCCACCGAAGAGATGCCGGGCATCGACCTCGTCTTCCCCGACATCACCTATCTCGTCGAAAACAGGCACAAGATCCGCGGCGTGTTTTTGACGCACGGCCACGAGGACCACATCGGCGGCGTGCCCTATCTCATGAAGGAGATCTCCGCGCCCGTCTACGGCACCAAACTCACCCTGGCGCTCGTGGACGGCAAACTGCGCGAACACCGCCTCAACAATGTCAAACTTCTCACCGTCACTCCCGGCGAAAAAGTGAAAGCAGGCGTATTTACGGTGAATTTCGTCAACGTGAACCACTCCATCGCGGGGGCGTTGGCGCTCGCGGTAGAGACCCCTTACGGCGTGATCTTCCACAGCGGGGATTTCAAGATCGACTTGACGCCCGTCGCGGGGAAGCCCATCGACCTTGCAGAGATCGCCGAATACGGGAAGAAAGGGGTATTGCTCTATCTCGGCGAATCGACCAACATCGAGCGTCCCGGCTTTACGATGAGTGAAACGGTCGTGGGTACGACTTTGGAGCATCTCTTTGCGGAGAATGCGGACCGCCGTCTCATCATCGCGACCTTTGCCTCCAACGTGCACCGTTTACAGCAGATCATCGACATTGCGGTGAAGTACCGCCGCAAGGTCGCCCTTTCGGGCAGGAGCATGTTCAACGTGGTGGACGCGGCGGTCAAGATCGGCGAGCTCTCCATTCCAGAGGGCGTGCTCGTGGACGTGGAAAAGGTCAAAAATTTCTACGACCGTGAGATCGTCATCGTCTCCACAGGGTCGCAGGGGGAGCCGATGAGCGCGCTTACCCGCATGGCCTCGGGAGACTTCAACAAGATCGCGATCGGAAAGAACGACACGATCATCATCTCGGCCAGTCCAATCCCGGGCAACGAGCGCATGATCTACCGGGTGATCAACAATCTGTTCAAGCTGGGCGCGAACGTCGTGTATGAGAGCCTCGAAAAGATCCACGTCTCGGGGCACGCCTGCCAGGAGGAGCATAAGATCATGCATTCCCTGCTGCGGCCGAAGTTTTTTGTGCCCGTACACGGGGAATACCGCCATTTGAAGCGTCACGCCCTTCTCGCCGAGGAGCTTGGGATGCGCCCCGAGTGCATCTTTATTCCCGACATCGGCGCCTGCCTCGAATTGACGGACGACAGCCTCACGCAGGGCGAAAGTTTTCCCGCGGGCTCCCGTCTCATCGACGGCGAGGGGTACGAGGACTCCAAGGGAGAGGTCCTCAAAGACCGTCTCCGCATGTCGAGCGAGGGCGTATTCATTGTGACGGTCGCCGTTTCGGGCGGCAGAGTGCTCTCCGAACCGAACATCGAGAGCCGCGGCTTCGTCTTTTCGGACGAGCGCGAATATCTGCGCGATCTCAAAGATGTCGCGGAAAAGACGATCGAGAGCGTGGGCGCCAGAAACCGCGAGGAGCTTTGCGCCTCCTTGAAGCGCGCCATGAAAAATTACCTCTTCAAAAAGACAAAGCAATCGCCCATGATCATCCCCATTCTCGTAGATGTGTAACATTACACGGCACGGGTCTGCATAAAATTCTTTTTCGGAACAAACACCGTCAAAGGAGAAAAGTATGAAACGGAATTTGTTTGTCTACATCAGCTTGCCGATCTGCGCGGCGATCTTCCTCGCATTCGGCATTTGGGTCCTTGCCGTGCGGAACGAAACGGGTTACATCGTCTGCGGCGCGTTTCTTCTCGCCTTTGCCGTGTTCGTGCTTCTCGTCTTCGCAAAGATCGTCTTGCAGGACAATCTCAACATCAAGTGCGGCAAACTTTGCGGGGAGAAACGGTACGACGAAGAGCGCGCCTTGATCGAAAAAAAGATGAAGAGCCCGTTTTTCTTCCTCGTGCGCATTGTGGCGCTCATGCGGTACATCCGCGCAAGTATGGCGCTCGATGATCTGCCTACGGCAAAGCGTTATATCGATCTTCTCCGCCACAACGGCGGCGCGGGTTGGAAGTACATGACGGCGTACTTTTACATCCTCATCAAGCTCGACGAGGGGGACGTCACCACTGCCCGCACCGAATACGAGGAATTTCGCACGCAGTGCGCCCACGCCGAAATTTATAAGGAGCAGATCGAAGTGCTGACGGCGATTTTCCACCGTATTTTTGGCACGAGCAACAACGAACCTCTTCCGCAGGCAGCGGTCAATTCTCCCTTTCCCGTCATCGGCCGTATTTTGGGGAAGGTGTATGAAAAGCGGGTCTCTGCGAGTGAGACGGAATGGAACTGACGGAGCTTTCCCCCGCGCTTCTTTCCCTGCGCGAGGAGGCGAAAAAAGGGCGGGATCCCACCTGTGCGGATGAGACGCTCGCCTATCTCTTGGCGCTGTGCGGGACGCGTTCTCCCGCGCGCATTTTGGAGATCGGAGCCGGCGAAGGGCTCACCGCCTGCGCCCTGCTTTCGGCGTGTGACGCGCGCTATACGGGGATCGAGCTCGATGCCGTGCGCGCAGAATGCGCCCGGCACAATTTTCAGCGGTTCGGTCTGGAAGCGCGCGCAACTCTTCACGAGGGGGACGCGGGCGAAATCTTGCCTTTGCTCGAAGGGGAATACGATCTCATCTTTTCGGACGGACCCAAAGTGCAGTACTTGCGCTATTTGCCCGATTGTAAGCGGCTCCTGAAAAGGGGCGGCGTGCTTGTCTCGGACGACGTCTTTTTCCTCGGGAAGGACCTCAGCGCCGTGCCGAAGAAGCGGAGAATGCTCGCTCTGCACCTTGCGGAGTATCGGGAACAGTTGCAAAACGATCCCGGCTTCGAGACAAAATTTTACGAATACGGCGAGGGAGTCGCCGTCAGTATCAAACGATGAAACCCGAACTTCTTGCCCCTGCGGGCAATTTTCAAAAACTCAAAATCGCGCTCTA
>CANRPN010000095.1 GCA_947632505.1 uncultured Clostridia bacterium
CTCATAGATTGTAAAATTTTTCTTTTGAAAAATTCTCTGCGTAACACCGTATCGAAAAATTGCCGCCGGGGGTTGTCCCCGGCGGCGGTCTGCGTTTTAATAGGATGTTTTGTCTTTCAAACTCTTATAGAGGTCGAAGAGTTTCAGACACTCTTCACGGTCGGTTTCATTGAGGAACTTCCCCAACTTGTCCCGTCCTGCAAAAATCTTGTCGAAGGCGTTATCGCGGAAGCCGATGTCCTCATTGTCCGCCACGGTGCAGCCGTAGTACACTTTGTCGAGATTGGCCCACATGCACGCCGCAAGACACATATGGCAGGGTTCTCCCGTCGTGTAAATCGTGCAACCGGAGAGATCGAAAGTCCCTAACTGTTTACATGCGTCGCGGATCGCCTGCATTTCGCCGTGGCAGGTGGAGTCGTTGAGTTTTACCACCTGGTTGTGCCCTCTGCCCACGATCTTGCCGTCTTTGACGATCACGCTGCCGAAGGGCCCGCCCTCATTTGCTAAAATGCCTGCTTTGGCCTCCCCGATCGCTTCTCTCATAAATTTGTTCATGGTTCGCTCCTCCTGATATTTTCCGTCGGAGCCGATCCGAAGCGCTTCCGCACGGGGTTATTTATCGTAATTTACGATTGCCGCAAAATCGAGCTTTAAGCTCGCGCCGCCGATGAGCCCGCCGTCGATCTCGGGCTGGGCCATGAGACCCTTGCAGTTGCCTGCGTTCATCGAACCGCCGTATTGGATGCGCACCTTGCCCGCACAAACGGGGCAAAACACTTCTCCGAGTTTCTTGCGGATGTAGCCGATCGTCTCATTGGCCTGTTCGTCGGTCGCCGTCCTGCCTGTTCCGATCGCCCAAATGGGCTCATAGGCAATGACGATCTTGGAGATGTCGTCGATGCCCTTGAAGTCCTCCGTGATCTGCCTGTCGAGCACCTGTTCCGTCTTTCCCGTCTCGCGCTCTTCAAGCGATTCGCCGATGCAGACGATGGGGGTAAGCCCCGCGGCAAGGGCGGCGAGAGTGCGCTTGTTCACCGTCTCGTCCGTCTCGCCGAAATATTGGCGGCGTTCGCTGTGGCCGATGATGACATACTCCACGCCGTATTCTTTGAGCATGTTTGCGGAGATCTCGCCCGTGTAGGCTCCCTTTTCCGCAAAGTGGACGTTCTGTGCGCCGAGGCGGATATTGCTGCCCTTGACCGCTTCCGCGACGGCGGGGATGTCGATGGCGGGGACGCAGACCACAACGTCGCAGTTCGCGTCTTTTACGAGCGGTTTGAGCGCCTCCACGAGCGCTACGCCCTCGCTCGCCGTATTATTCATTTTCCAATTTCCTGCAATAATGGGTTTTCTCATTTTTGTTTCCTTATTTGATGTTTATTTCGTTTGCGGGTCTTACTTTCCCAAAATGTCACTTCGAGTGAAGCAAAGCGGAATCGAGAAATCTCTACCGTATTTTATAGAATGAGATTTCTCCATGCGGTCGCTCCGCTCCCTTAGTCGAAATGACATTTGGGAATGGCGTTTCGCTCCCCTTGCTGTCCCTTTTAGGGTGGGCAGGGGGGAGGCAAGAAAAGATGTTCCCGAATTTCTGCGCGGAGCAGGGTTTCCCTGCGGTAGCGCCCACAATTTGCCGTATTCTTACGGCTTATTGTCAGATGAAACGAATAAGAGAGCAAGCAAGTGAAAGCGTTACTGCCAATTTCTTCACGGAAAAAGATTTTGCGTAAGCAAAAGATTTTTCGTGAACTTTTTTACTCCTTCTCGTTCAGGCAGGCGATGCCGGGGAGAACTTTGCCCTCAAACAATTCGAGAGAAGCTCCGCCGCCCGTCGAGATATGCGTGATCTTGTCCGCAAAGCCGAGCTGCGTGCAGGCCGCCGCGGAGTCGCCCCCGCCGACGATCGTCGTTGCACCCTCTGCGTCCGCCAAAGCCTGTGCCACCGCAATGGTGCCCGCGGCGAGCGTGGGATTTTCGAATACGCCCATGGGCCCGTTCCAGATGACCGTCTTTGCCGTCTTGACCTTTTCCGCAAACAGCGCTCTCGTCTTTACACCGATGTCGAGCCCCATTTTATTTGCGGGGATCGCCGTGGAGGGAACTGTCTCGATCTCGATGGGAGCATCGATGGGGTCGGGGAAGCTCTCGGTGATCACGGTGTCGATGGGGAGAAGGAGCTCCTTGCCCGAAGCCTTTGCCTTTTCGAGCATTTCCTTGCAGTAGTCGAGCTTCTCATCGTCCACGAGGGAGGTGCCCACTTCATAGCCTTGCGCTTTGAGGAAGGTATACGCCATGCCGCCGCCGATGATGAGCGTGTCGCATTTTTCGAGCAGATTGGAGATCACGCCCAGCTTATCCGCGACTTTGGCGCCGCCGAGGATCGCCACGAAAGGATGGACGGGATGTTCGAGGGAGTCCGCCATTATGGTAAGTTCCTTCTCGATGAGGAAGCCGCAGACGGCGGTCTTGACAAGCCCGTATTCCACGATCGCGGCTGTGGAGGCGTGCGAGCGGTGCGCCGTGCCAAAGGCGTCGTTCACATAAATATCGCAGAAGGAGGCGAGTTTTTTGCAAAATTCAAGGTCCTTCTTCTCCTCCTCCCAGTGGAAACGGAGGTTTTCGAGCAGTACGCACTCACCCTCCTTGCAGGCGGCGACTTTTGCCTGTGCATCGGGGCCGACAACGTCAGAGGCGAAGGTCACCTTGCCGCCGAGAAGCTCATTGAGACGGGCCGCCACGGGCGCAAGAGTGAGCTTTTTCGGCTCTTCCTTTTTCGCCTTTTCGATGATGGCTTCCGCAGTCGTCTCGCCTTTTTCCACCTTGGCCTTGTCCTTTTTGTTGAGTTTCACTTCGTCCGAGAAGATGGAGTGAGGCTTGCCCATATGGGAGCAGAGCACGACCTTTGCACCCTGTTCCATGAGATATTGAATTGTGGGAAGGGCGCCCATGATGCGGTTTTCGTCGGTGATTTTGCCGTCCTTCATGGGGACGTTGAAATCGCAGCGCACGAGCACCCGCTTGCCCTTCCAATCCTTTACGTCTTTTACGGTCATTTTGTTCATACGAAATTTCTCCTCCAATATAATTTTTTCGCCATTTACTATATATCTTTTTGGAAAATTTGTCAATACTTTCCACAAAGAAAATGATCGGGAAATTTTTGCGCAAATATGCGAAAAACCGAAAAAGTTGCCGTGAAACGTTTGACAAAAGCGGTTTTCTTTGGTAAAATGCATGAGTACGCCGCATGAGAGGCGCGTTTTTTTGCGCGCATTGCGCAAAACTCTTTGCGGCCTTACATGAAAAGTCGCTTCTTAAAATCGCTCCGGCGATTTGAAGATATTCCGAAAAATATGAAAAGGAGGAAACTGCCAAGATGCCTACCATCAATCAGCTCATCAAAAAGGGCAGAGAGAGAGAAGCATTCAAGTCCAAGTGCCCCATTCTGGACCAGTGCCCGCAGAAGCGCGGCGTATGCTTGCAGGTGACTACCACTTCTCCCAAGAAGCCCAATTCCGCGCTGAGAAAGATCGCAAGAGTGCGTCTTACGAACAAGCAGGAAGGTACCGTGTACATTCCCGGCGAAGGCCACAACTTGCAGGAGCACAGCTCTGTTCTCATCCGCGGCGGAAGAGTCAAGGACCTTCCCGGCGTTCGGTATCACATCATCCGCGGCGCGTTGGATACCGCGGGCGTTGCGAAACGCAAGCAGGGCCGCAGCAAGTACGGCGCAAAACGCCCCAAATAATTTCACACATTTGTCTTGCAGACAAATTTTCGTGAGAGTGAGCGCAGGCATGCGCAAATGGAGTGCGCGGGCGCAGGGAAACCCTGCTTGCGCCGTGATTTGAGTTTCTCCATTCGCCGAGCGGCGTAGGCGGAATTTACTTCTGCCGTGAAACGCCGCACGACCGCAGCTCATCACGACATTTCTTTTTGCTACGATCGCCGCTTCACGTTCGGCGCGTAGCCCGCGGAGGCGCCCGAACGCATTCGAGACCGAACACAGTGAGGGCGAGACAAGCGGCGAGAAAAAGAAATGTGTGAATTAACCCCTTCCTATTTTTCGGAATACTTCAAAAAGGTGCCCGGGAAGTAGGCAGTATTCCCTCGTAACAGGGGAGAAGAGTTGCTACCCCAAAGGGGCAAGCGACAGCAGACTTTAAGGGCGATCGCCCTGCGGGAAACCGCAAAAATCATTTTAAGGAGATAATATCATGTCAAGAAGAGGGAGAGCTCCCAAGAGAGAAGTCCTTCCCGATCCCGTGTACGGCAGCGTCGTCGTGTCCAAGCTCATCAACCAGATCATGCTCGACGGCGAAAAGAGCGTGGCACAGCGGATCGTGTACGAGGCTTTCACCCAGATGGGAGAAAAACTGAACCAAGACCCGATGGAGATCTTCAAACAGGCGCTTGCAAACATCACGCCCGTTGTCGAAGTCAAGGCCCGCCGTGTGGGCGGCGCCAACTATCAGGTCCCCATTGAAATCAGACCCGAACGCCGCCAGACCCTCGCCATCCGTTGGCTGGTTGCGGCAACGAGAAAGCGCAGCGAGCGCGAAATGAGCAAAAAGCTCGCCGCCGAACTCATGGATGCCTTCAACAATACGGGCGCTTCGGTCAAGAAAAAGGAAGATACGCACAGAATGGCAGAGGCCAACAAGGCATTTGCGCATTTCAGATTCTGAGAGGAGAACAGGTAACTTATGCCAAGAGAATACGATTTAGCACATACCAGAAATTTCGGGATCATGGCGCACATCGACGCCGGCAAGACGACGACCACCGAGCGCATCCTGTTCTATACGGGCAAGACGCACAAGCTGGGCGAAGTCCACGAAGGCGCCGCGACCATGGACTGGATGGTGCAGGAGCAGGAGCGTGGCATCACGATCACGTCCGCTGCGACCACCTGTATCTGGAAAGGGCATCGTTTCAACATCATCGATACGCCCGGCCACGTCGACTTTACGGTGGAAGTGGAGCGTTCGCTCCGCGTTCTGGACGGCGCCGTCGCCACCTTCTGCGCGAAGGGCGGCGTGGAACCCCAGTCCGAGACCGTTTGGCGTCAGGCGGACAAGTATAAGGTCCCGCGTATCGCATATGTCAACAAGATGGACATCAACGGCGCGGATTTCTTCCATGTGGAGAGCATGATCCGCGAAAGGCTCGGCGCGAATCCCGTTCCGATCGAGCTTCCCATCGGCAAGGAAGGCTCTTTCCGCGGCATCATCGACCTCATCAAGATGGAGGCCGAGGTCTACTATGACGATCTCGGCAAGGATTTCCGCAAAGAGCCCATTCCCGCAGACCTCATGGAGCTTGCGCAGCAGTACCGCGCGAAGCTCGCCGAGGAAGCGGCGCTTGCAGACGACGAGCTCATGGAAAAATTCCTCGACGAGGGGGATCTTTCCGAAGCGGACATCATCAAGGGCATGCGCATCCGCTGCCTGAAATCGGACGCCATTCCCATGCTCTGCGGCTCTTCTTACCGCAACAAGGGCGTGCAGTTCCTGCTTGACGCCGTCATCAATTTCCTTCCCAGCCCCCTCGACGTCGACCACGTGAAGGGCATCAATCCCGATACCGAGGAGGAAGAGGAGCGCAAGACGTCGGACGAGGAACCCTTCTCCGGGCTCGCGTTCAAGATCGCGACCGACCCTTACGTCGGTTCCCTCGCCTACTTCCGCTGCTATTCGGGCGTGCTCGAAGCGGGCTCCTATGTGTATAACTCCACGAAGGGCAAGAAGGAGCGCGTCGGCCGTCTCGTGCAGATGCACGCGAACGAGCGGCGGGACATCGACAAGATCTATTCGGGCGACATCTGTGCGATCGTCGGCCTCAAAAACACGACCACGGGCGACACGCTCTGCGACGAAAAGAACCCCATCGTCCTTGAAAAAATGGAATTTCCCGAACCCGTCATTCAGCTCTCTTTGGAGCCCAAGACCAAGGCGGGACAGGAAAAGATGACGATGGCGCTCATCAAGCTCGCGGAGGAGGACCCCACCTTCCGTACCTACACCGATCAGGAGACGGG
>CANRPN010000096.1 GCA_947632505.1 uncultured Clostridia bacterium
ATCCTCGAAAAAAAGGAAGAGCCCGCTCCGCTGCAATCGGAGCAGGCTCAACCCAAATTTGAAACAAAAGAGAACTATTACGATGATTACAGTATAGCAGAAAATCTCGGAATTGTCAACGGATTGGAGGAAAAGCGCGATGATTAAGTATATCGGAAGGTGCGGCGAATGCATATACGCCAAGCCCGCGCACGACTCCAAGCCGTCGGGCGAGCAGGTCTGCGGCTGGAACAGCCGGCACTACAACGCCGATCACGAATGCGAAATGCACAGCTTTTTCCCGCGGAAGTCAAGCAGACAGGAGGAAAGAAAATGAAAAAGTACAGAATAACGTTTGACAGTTTAGACGCTGCCCTCAGCGGCTTCTGCAGTAAGATGAGTGCCTGTGCCAACTGCCCCCTCGGCGGAAAAACAACTGACGAATCTTGCGCGGACTATTGCAACGCCCACCCAGAAGAAGCTGTCGCCATTATCGGCGCGGAGATCATCGAGGTTGAGGACAAGCCGAGGCTGACCGAGCAGGAGTTGGCAATTTGCAAGGCGGTCGGGGCAAAGTGGGCGAGTATAGACGATGACGGCGGAGACGTTGAATTATGGGACGAAGAGCCCTGCAAAGGGAGCAACGGCAGTTATTTTATCGGCTATCCGCCCTCGCCGTTCGGATTGGCAAGGATTGCCTCGGGGCTGTTCCCTTCGCTCAGACCGGGTGACTGCGTGAACGTGGAGGAGCAGATGAACGATGAGTGAACAAAAAGAATTTGTCTACGAGCGCGTTAAAATAGCTAAAAAATTTGCGGAAAAGTACATAAGACCGTACAGAGGTTGCCCACGCGGGCCACAGGGTAACTACGGCTTTGCGGACAGTATGCCACTCGCAGAGCGGGCAATGCGATACCTGTCGGAATCAGAGGAAAATGTTCTTGTCGGAGCTGATGAGAATTATATTTGCATCCCCGAAGAGCACGTCCGCAGTTGCATTGAAATGCTCGACCAGCTTTTGAAAGAGGCGGAGAAATGAGCATCTACATAAAAACTCAACTGAAAAAGCTGCCTCCGAACTGCGCGGAGTGTAATTTCGGCGAATATAGTTCGGCAGGCTGCACGATAAATTGCGACTTTTCCAACAATCGTCAGCCGATTATGCTCGACAATAAGCGCCCCGAGTGGTGTCCGTTGGTAGAGGTGAAGCAGGATGACCGACCATAAAAAGGAATTTTCAAAAATATTCGATTCGCTCTGCGGCGCTCATTCGCGCTGGGAGATATGGAGCGACTTCATACACCTTGCTGCCTATGATATATCGAACGTTATCGACGGCATACACCGTGAAAAGCGGACGGAATACCGCGAGAGCATAGCTAAGAAGTACAGCCCCGCCGAAATGGAGCGCTTCGCGGGGCTTTTCACTACGACGGTCGAGGCGTTGGATCGCAGCACCGAGCAGGATTTCCTCGGCGAGCTGTATATGAGCCTTAACCTCGGCAACAAGAACGCGGGGCAGTTCTTCACCCCGTATAACATCTGCGAAGCGACCGGAAGCCTCATAGGTTCAAGCGAAAAAATCAAGGCTGACATCGAAAGAAACGGTTGGACGGCTGCCGTTGACCCCTGCGTGGGCGGCGGAGCTATGCTCATAGCGTTCGCGAATCACTGCCTTAAGCACGACATCAATTATCAGCGGAATGTGCTGTTCGTCGGGCAGGACCTGGACGCGACCGTTGCAAAAATGGCATATATTCAGCTTTCGCTCATCGGTGCGGCGGGCTATATAGTCATAGGCGACTCGCTCACCGAGCCGCTTGTGTGTCCGAACGGTTCGCCGCTTTTCGCGCCGATGCAGCGCGAGACATACGTCACGCCGATGTATTGTTCTGATCTCTGGGAAGGGCGCCGGCTTGCTTACAGAATGGACAGGATCTTTGAGCGCATAGACAGCGCAGAGACCGGGAAGGTGCCGGAGCCTGAGCAGAAGCAGAACCCCGAGCGGGAGCCGGAACCGGAGCAGGACTTCGAGCCTGTGCAGATGAGCTTATTCTGATTGAGGTGATTATATGCTGCTGACCGAATACTTCAGACAATGGATAGAGACATATAAGCGCGGCGCGGTTCGGAAGGTCACGCTTAATAAGTATAATATGTCGCTCGCGTGGCTTGAAAAGCTTGCGCCGAACGTGAAAATCGAGGACCTGACGCGCGCGGAATATCAGAGAATAATCAATCTCTATGCCGAAAAGCACGAGCGGCAGACCGTTTCGGATTTCAATACCCACCTCAAAGCCGCGGTGCTTGACGCTATGGACGAAGGACTTATAACCCGCGACCCGACAAGAAAAGTCGTAATCAAGGGGAAACCGCCACGCGACAAGAAGCCGAAATTCCTGAATCAGGCAGAACTCAAGAGCCTGCTCGATGCGCTTGAACTCGGAGAGGAACCGTCGTGGGATTGGCTGATACTTCTGATTGCGAAAACGGGTATGCGCTTCTCGGAGGCTATGGCTATAACTCCCGTCGACTTCGACTTCAAGAAACAGACGCTCAATATAAGCAAGACCTGGAATTATAAGGAGGAAGGCGGCTTCGCGCCGACGAAAAACAAGTCTTCGGTGCGGAAAATACCTATCGACTGGAAAACGGTAATGCAATTCCACGAACTGACGGCTGAGCTCCCGCCCGACAAGCCGATATTTGTCCGCAACGGGCGAGCTGTCTACAATTCAACAGCCAACGACGTGCTTGAACGGCGCTGCAAAAAAGCAGGTGTCCCCTTGATAAGTGTCCACGGGCTGCGGCACACTCACGCCTCGATTCTTCTGTTCAACGGAGTTTCAATCGCGAGCGTGGCGCGCCGCCTCGGACACGCCGATATGACCACAACTCAGAAAGTCTACCTGCATATCGTGCAGGAGCTCGAAAACAAGGACGCCAACATCGTGATGATGTCAATGGTGGGACTGTAAGAGGTGAAGCATAATGACAAAATCCGAAGAGGCGAAACGGCTTGCAGCGGAGCAGCTCCGATATAAAAAGCCTGCGCTTATGGATATGGACTACGGACTGATGATAGACAAGCTCATTGAGATTCAGGACGACTGTATCGACATTCACGATATGGTCGAAGATGACGAGAAACTTCTCGCGGCGCTCGATGGAGACGAGGAAGAAGCCTTCGAGTTCAAGCTCGCATTCTCCGACATTGAGGGCGACTGCGAAAAGCTCATCGACGCGGTAAGCGAGCATAGCAGTTATCGCGATCCCGACGAGGTGGAGCAGGAATACAACGACTGCACCGTCGCCCTCGTCGGCGACATATACGATATTGTCGGCTACGACAGCTATGAAGAGGATTATTATCAGCTCACGAGCTACGACCGGGAATTCGCCCAAGAAGAAGCGGGCAAGAGACTTATGCGCAAGACAAAAGCGGAAATGCTCAACATTATAGGCTTTAATATGCGTCTTTTCCTCGGATATTACGAGTTGAAGCAGCGGTATGAGCACCTTAAGGCGACAATCGAAATAGTCAAGGGCAGCAATCAGTCGCTCATCGACCAGCTCCGGGAGATCGAGGCAGCGTATGAAAAGGCAAACGAAATCTCGGACGGCTTTAAATACACCTGGTACAACGAGGTCAAAGCCTACAACCGGCTACTCGAAAAGGTCCCGGATCGGTTCTGGGTAGAGTGAGGAGAAATAAATTATGTTCATAATCAACAAAACAAAAGATTCCATTATAAACGCAGAGCTTTCAGGCTGCATTTACGTGGGCGAAGATCGGCATACGGTCAAAGCGGTCGTTGGAGAACAGTCAAAAATGTACCGCCTTGGATTGTATTCAAGCGAGGACGGCGCCAAGATCGCGCTTGAAAAGCTCATGACAGCAATAGGCGAGGCTAAGCGGATGTTTGCCATGCCGGACGACGACGAGATTGAGCGGGAGATCAGGCATAGGTCAAGCCGTTATCCGGACAAATTCGCAAGCGACGGGAAAAAGCCTGTAAGACACGGCGGAAGCTGACCGGGAGCAGGTGACTTTCGAGGAGTTGGAGGAGCAGCTATGAGAAAAGAGTATATATTTCCGCTGATCCTGATTTTGCTTGACGTATGCGCAGCCATCGCCTACGGCTCGGGCGGAGACTGGAAAAAGGCAATTTATTGGCTCGCCGCTGCCGTGCTCAACGCGGCGGTGACGTTCTGAGGAGGTAAAAAATGGGCGGTTATAGAATGAGCTTTAGGGATGAGCCTTATATGTCCGGATTCGGAATCGGTTACGCGCCTGAGTCTATGAACTATGTCAATCGCGGCGCGAACCGTTCGCGGTCGCTCAAAAATAAGCGCCGCAGGAAGGGAGCGCGGAAAAGATGACCGATCTACAATCGACCCTCGCGCAGTATGAGGCTGACGCCGAGAGGATACGCGGGAAAATCGAGGAGCTCAAGCTCCGGCTTCGTACCGAAAAGAGCATCGAGGCAACCGGACGGATTCGTCGTTCAATCTCGACGCTTAGAGAAGAATATTACGAGCTTCTCGACAGCATTCGCCGGATGAGGCGGTACCTTGAGCCGAAAACAGAGCTCTGGAAGCCGGGCGAGCCGCTGAAAAAGCAGGACGCCCGCTACGAAAAATTCTGCCGGAGGTGCGGAAGACCCTTCACGACAAATTACAAGCTTCAGGCGTACTGCTCCGACGAGTGCCGGAACGCCGGAAAGTCGAAGGAATATAAGGTGAGGACCTGCAAAAACTGTGGGAAGGAATTCGTCGCGAGCCACGCGCGGCAGGTCTACTGCGACGCGCTCTGCCGAAGCCGATACTGCGCTCGCGCCTACCAGCAGAGAAAGAAGGGGCTGCGGAATGACGAATGATATGGCGATGGTAGAGTATCTGCTGAAAAAGTATGTGCTGCTGCTGTATAAGGCGGATAATGCGCCTCGCGCCGACTTGATATATTATCTCTACGGGAAAGCCGGGGCAATATCAGAAATCATTACCGAGCGTTTCGGTATGACTATCCGCGAGACCGACAACGAATACATAGCCGAGAATAGTGTGTGCAGCGTGATGGTGAGAAAATGAATCAAGCTTACTGTATGGACTGTATGGAAGCGCTTAAGCAGATGCCGGACAAGTGCTTCGACCTCGCGGTGGTGGACCCGCCTTACGGTGACGCCTGCGAAATCTCGCGGGGGGGGGGTACTGGCAGCGCTTCGGAGGTTGGTTCGACGAATACCGTGTCGAGGACCGGCGGAACGTGGGCGGCGAAGTTCGCAAAAAAATTATCGCGTGGGACATCGCCCCGGGGGAGGAGTTCTTCAACGAGCTTTTCCGTGTCTCACGCAATCAGATAATCTGGGGCGGAAACTATTTTAGACTCCCGCCTACCCGCTGCTTCTTGGTGTGGCATAAAATCAATATCTCCGAAAATTTCTCTATGGCTATGTGTGAATATGCGTGGACATCGTTTTCGGGCAACGCGAAGCTCTTCTCAATGCAGAGCAACGGGATTCCAGGGAGATTTCACCCCACACAAAAGCCCGTCGAGCTCTACGCTTGGATTTATAGCCGCTTCGCGAACGAGGGCGACAGAATCCTCGACACCCACCTCGGGAGCGGGTCGAGCCGAATAGCAGCCTACGACGCGGGGCTCGATTTTGTCGGCTTCGAGATCGACCGCGACTATTTCGATAAGCAGGAGGAGCGCTTCAAGGTGCACACCGCGCAGATGAATTTCTTTATTGATTTTTGAAAGGAAAAGAAAATGAGTGAAATTAACATATCCCGCGCAAAGCGGGTCGATAACGGAAACTGGATTGAAGGGTATTACGTCCAACTCGTTGACTCCAAGGAAAATGTATCTAATCGCATATATACGGGATATTCCGAAACTGACTGCGGGGAATCTTTTCCCGATTGGCACGAAATAGATCCGGCGACATTAGGGGCCTGCTCTGCGCTGAAAGATTGCAACGGAGAATACATTTTCTTTGGCGACATCTTGAGGCTTACCGACGAAACGAACGGAGCAGAGTTCACTGCTGT
>CANRPN010000097.1 GCA_947632505.1 uncultured Clostridia bacterium
TATGAGAAAAGGCGTGGCTTCACGCCACGCCTAATTCTCTTTGAGCGGCGACTTACCTAAATTCCCTATGGGAACTATGGTAAGTCTGCTCCCGTTTTCTTATGAAAAAAGAACGCAGGTCGAGGTTCGACTTACGTTCTTTGTGGTGTACCACGTCGCCGCAGGGCGAATTTTGCAAGAGGTTGCTTTCAGGCAACCTCTTTGCTTTAACGCCTGCGTCTTCGTTTCCCCAAAAACCTTTGCGGCGCAATCTTTTTGGGAGCCCTTTGATTGCCGCAAAATCTTGCGGTTTGTGCTTATTACACCACAATATAGGATTTCTCTCCTTTCAAAATTGGTATAAATTCCGCTTTCGATTTGAACCAAAAAATTTGCTCTCACGAGGAGCGGCATGGAAACAGCCCGAAGTTTGACGGGCTGTTTGATCGCTCATAGGATTTTATTCAGCACGGAGAGAGCTTTCTCCTGCGTGTCGGGGATATTAAAAAATCTTGTCTGTTATTGACAAATCGTATAAATTATAGTAAGATTATGGTAAGAGATTCAGTACTGAATTTATTAAGGAATTAATGATGAAAATTATCCGATATTTCAAATTTGCATTTACACTTTTATTACTTGGATTGATGGTTGGAAAAATCGGTTACGAATACGGCTATTCGCATAGTGGTTCAGTTTCGGGTATCGGTTGGTACTATGCATTTGCGATTTATACTTTAGTATATTGTGTTATTTGTTTACTGCAAGGCTGGGATGAAAGTGTTTTGGGCGTTGATATTTTTTCGACTGTTTATCTTGGTGTACCTTTTATGATCGTCTTGATATTTACGCTTTCTAATGAGGTGATAGAGCGTGAATTGCCGTTTGCTACTACGTCGCTAACTGTATTCGGGGCAATATTTGTTTTAGGGTTAAGTATTCTGACATTGCAAATAAGAAAAAAATTAGTTAAAAAGTGCAATAAAGAAATTTGATCTTTATGTTTCAGTTGGACTAACATTCATTGCGCCGCCAGACGTTATAAAATTTGGACAATATTAAGGCCGAGAATCCGTAAGACTCTCGGCCCGATTAACAGGGAAACAGAACGGAGCGATGCGAAGTTCCGTTAGAAACCATTGGCTATTGAAGTGAACCCCAAAGTTTGGACAAAAAATTTGTTAAATGATTTGTGAATGAGTTCGGTATTGAACCGGGCTCATTCCATTTAATTTGAGAGAGAGCCTTTCGTTGTCGTAGTAGATATACTGCTAACTTTTCGATTCGGACAGCAATGCCCACGCCGGCAAGTCGCGCCGAGTTCCCAATTCTGCCGTTCGGGACGCCAAAAGTCATAAAATCGCTAAAAAGTTATAATAACAACGGCCAAAACGTCAATTTTTAGCTTTACCCTTACGCAAAACAAGTCCGGCGATATAAAAACCGATGAAGGCAAGGAGATCGATGGCTACCACGGTACAACCTACGGGCGTGGACAGCCATATCGATAACAGAATGCCCGCAAGCGTACAGACGACCGAAACAGCCGCCGAGCAGATCACGACCCTCTTAAAGCTCTTGAATACCCGCATGGCGCAGAGCGCGGGGAAAATTACGAGAGCGGAGATCAGCAGCGAGCCCACAAGATTCATCGCAAGCACGATAACGAGTGCGATCACAACGGCAATGATCAGATTATAAACCTCTGTTTTCACGCCCGTCGCCCGTGCAAACGTTTCGTCAAAGGTGATGCCGAAGATCTTATTGTAAAAAATAAGATAGAGCAAAATTACGAGAACGGAGAGCGCGATGCAGAGCCACACGTCCACTTGCGTTAAGCTCAAAATCTTCGTGGTGCCAAACAGAGAGGTGCACACATCACCCGCCATGTTGCTTGACCCAGAAAAGTAGTAGATGAGATAGCCGAGCGCGAGCGCGGACACCGAGATGAGCGCAAGGGACGCATCGCCGTTGAGTTTCGATTTTCGCCCGCCTGTGCGGAGAAGCAGAACGGCAGCCACGACGGTAACGGGAAGAACGATCCATGTCTCGTTGGTGAGCCCCGCAACGGCGGCAACGGCCATCGCACCAAACGCCACGTGGGAAAGCCCGTCCCCGATAAAGGAGAACCGCTTCAAAACAAGCGTTACGCCGAGAAGCGACGAGCAGAGCGCGATGAGCACCCCAACGACGATGGCGTACCAAACGAAATCATAGACAAAGAAGGAGGCAAAGTCCGTAAAACTCATAATTGATAGGATGTTGGCCATTGTTCCCCTCCCGCAAAAGTCTTGCCGATGTCGCTTTCCCGATACGCCTGCGCCGTGCCGTACCATGCGCTCCCGTGGAGAACATGCAGGATGTGGGTCGCAAAGGCGAGGACTGCGGCGATGTCGTGCGATACCATGATGATCGTGATCCCCTCCCGGTTGAGCGCCCGAATGAGCTCATACATTTCGCTTGTCACTTTGGGGTCGAGTCCCGCGACGGGTTCATCCAATAGCAATAAATTTCCCGTGGCAAGGAGCGCCCGTGCAAGCAATACGCGCTGTTGTTGGCCGCCCGATAACTCCCGGTAGCACCGTTTTTTAAGATGAGTAATGCCCAGCCGTTCCATTTTTTCGGCGGCAAGCTGTTTTTCCGCCCTCGTGTAGAAAGGGCGAAGCCCGCTTCTTGCGAGAAACCCGGAACAGACGATCTCCTCCACCGTTGCGGGAAAATCCCGCTGCACGGGTGTCTGCTGGGGCAGATAACCGATGACGCCGCCCGCCTTTTTCAGCGTTTCGCTCTTTTCGATGCTTCCCGCAAGAGGCGGCTGCAAACCAAGGAGAGTCTTGACGAGGGTGGACTTTCCGCTCCCGTTCTCCCCGACAATACACAGATAGTCGCCTTCGCTGACCGTAAAGGAAATGTGCTCGGCGACCGACTTCCCCTCATAGCCGAGGGAAAGGTCATTGCATTTCAAAAGTTCCATGAAACTCCTTTAATTGAGGGCGGTTTTGAGTATTTTCAGATTTTCCTCCATGAGGGAGAGATAATTTGCACCGTCTTCGATCTGTCTTTGTGTGATGGATTGGATCGAATTCATCACGAGAATGGTCTGGTCTTTTGTCCTGGTACTTTTTTTGATCTGCTCGGCGATCTTTTGGTCCGAGCTCTCCAAGACAAGGATATAAGGAAGTTGATTGTCGTCCACTGCTTTGACGAGGTTCGCGATCACTTCAAAACTTGCTTCCGTCTCTGCGGAGCACCCCGAAAAGGCCGCATAATAGGAAAGGCCGTAATCCTCAGCAAGATAGCGGAACGGAAAGCGGTCGCCGAAGAGCAGGATCTTGCGCGCAGGATCCTCCGCCGCCGCTGCGTATTCTCTTTCCAACGCGTCGAGCTTGGCAACATAGTCTGCGCGGTTGCGCTCGTAGAGCGCTTCGCTGGCGGGGTCGACCTCTTTCAGCGCCGCCCCGATCGCATCCACGAGCTTGTGCGCATTTTTGAGGGAGAGCCAAACATGTTCGTCCTTTTCTCCCTCCTCGCGCTCCTCTTCGTGGTCGTGTTCGCCGCCCGGAACTTCTTCCTCATCCAGCGCGTCTACGAAATCGAGAAGTTTTACAACTTTCAGAGCGGGATTTTTGGCGGGATCGGAGAGCATGTCCTCCACCCATTTGTCCGATTCGCCGCCCACATAGATGAGCAGATCGCTCTTCAAAATTTTGACTTTGTCGGCGGCGGTCGGTTGATAGTTGTGAAGGTCAATGCCGGAACTTTGCAAAAGGGTGAAATTTATGTTACCGTTCCCCTCGGCGAGCGTCTGCGTCCAATCATACTGCGGAAAAATCGTGCATACGACGTCGAGTATGCCGTCGTCTTTTTCACCGCAGCCACCGAGACAGCCGAAGGAAAGCAGCATCGCGCCCGCAAGTGCGAGCATTTTCGCAAGTTTTTTCACGTGCTCACCCCCCGATCGCCTTGCGCTGTTTTTCGAGCGACAAGTATTTCGTGAGCGCAAAGACATTCCCCGCCAGCATTACAACGGAAAGCAAGACACACCATAAAAGATCGGACTGAATGGAGCAGGCGGGATTTCCGCTGCAATAAATGGGCAAAATTTGGCTTCCCGACATGGAGAGGCAGATCGCATAGAACACGATGCACAGCACCGTGCAAAGTGCGGAAGCGACCAGCGGGAGGATCGTCCAGCGAAATTCTTTCTTACGGAATGCAAGCAGGAGAGCAACCCCCGAGGCGACAAGCGTCAAAACGATCGCGATCAGACAGATGAGTGCGAAGATCGCTGCGGGCACGCACCACGCCTCTGCATAGTAATAGAACGGAGATGCAAGGTCGTCGTATCCCGGCTCGACAGAAGTGTAAGTTCCCGTGAAGAGCGCTTTCAAAAAGGCTGCGCCGCCGACGGCGACCTCTCTGCCGCCGTTTTCGGTCATCCCCGTGTTATGGATGTAAACCGCATCCGTCACGAGCATTAAGATCAAGGTGACGAGGGAAAGGAGCGCGGTCAAGCCGAAAATGATGAGAAAAATTTTGAGCGCCTTTCCGCTTGCCTCCTCATATTTGCGTTTATTTTCTTCCTGTTTTTGACGCTGCTGCCGAAGTTGCGCCTTATTCATTGCAGTATTAGCCATTTGATTTTCTCCTTTTGTTTTGTAAATTTTTTATTTGGTAACGTAGTATGCAAGGCCGCTGCCGTCGATCTCGGTGAGAGAATCGACAGCAAAGCTGTAAAAATAGATTTTTTCGAGGTTTTCCGTGGGCTTGCCGTTTTGATAGGAGTATACGCTGACATATCTCTTTTCGGCGTCCACGAGCTGCCCCGAAATATGGATCCAAGTCTTATCGGAAGTATCCGCACTTTGGTTGCGGGCTGCCGGAATATCGCCGCCGTATTCAAGGATAAACCCGATGATGGTGTCGTTCCCGCAGGTGCAGCCATAACCCGAAGAGCATTTCCGCACGCCGCAGGTGTATTTTTCCCCCGTCTCGGCGTCCTCGACCTCATAGACAAAACAGTCGAGGGAGACCTCTTTCTCCAAATACTGTTCGGGATAGAAGAGCATGTTGCTCATCACGCGGAAGAACGTCGTTTCCGTCAGGTTGTAGGAATCCACCTCTCCGCACGCGGTGGCAAGGCACACAAAAGTACACAAAAAACAAACCGCCAAAGCGATCTTCTTCAAAAAATTCTTCATTTCTTTCCTCGATCAAACAAAATATTAAAAATTGTATGAAAAAACAAGAGGCCGAACCTACCCCAAAAGAGCCCACTCCGCCTATAAACGGGAAGGCAAAAGGATAGAATGACCCCTTGTCTTAAAAAATCAGTCGATCAGCTTGACTTTTAAGGAAACAGGCGTGACGCAGCGCGAGGAAAGAGCGCGCTTTCTGCGCTCGCTTTCGCCGATGAAACAGATCGCGGGAGCGCGGTAATCCTCCGCTCCGGACAGCGCGGCCGCGACCGTGCGGAGCAATTCGTTGCACTCCTGGATGGTTGCACAGATTGCGCAGGTCTCCCCGCTATCGTGGGCGTGATCGGCCTGTGCAGAGGGAAAGATCATGGAGAAAAAGACGGTAAAGGCAACGGCTGCCGCAACAAGAAGCGCGAAAAGACGTCTCTTTTTCATGCCATGATCCTCCTTTTTTTCTTATTATTCTACACGGAAAGAACTTATTTGTCAACAAAATGACGGAGGTAAAGAGTGACAATTTCTTGAACGAAATTTTCATCAATACCGCGTTGCAATCATAGCGTCTCCTCCGATTCAAAGCAGCTCCCGCAGGCGGC
>CANRPN010000098.1 GCA_947632505.1 uncultured Clostridia bacterium
TGACCGCCTGTTTGACCGCAGGTTTGACAATCATAAGCTCATAGACGCAGCGGGTAAATTGAACTTTACCGCACCGGAAGTCGGACTGGAGCGGTGTCTGCGGGAATTTTTGCAGGGACCGAAGTTTCGGGAGCTTCCCGTGAAAGCACAGGCGTGGATGGACAGGGAAATGAAAGAGCATACGCCTTTATCGCAGTTTGGCGGGTTCAAGAAGCAAGTAAAATATGCGATTGGAAGATACACGCCTTATTTCAAAATGAAGCAAAGGAAGATATAGTATGTACAACTACTTAATAGTCGGCTCCGGCCTGTACGGCGCGACGGTCGCGCAAAAACTTCACGAGGCGGGCAAGACCGTCCTCATCGTGGACAAGCGCCCCAATATCGCCGGAAACGTGTTCACCGAGCGTGTGGAGGGGATCAACGTCCATAAGTACGGGGCGCACATTTTCCACACGAACAACAAGGCAGTCTGGGACTATGTGAATCGCTTTGCGACCTTCAACCGGTTCACGAACTCGCCCGTTGCGAATTACAAGGGCGAGCTCTATTCGCTGCCGTTCAATATGTACACCTTCAACAAGATGTGGGGCGTGACGACGCCGGAAGAAGCCGCCGCGAAGATCGAGCAGCAGCGGAGAGCGGCAGAAATCACCGAGCCAAAAAATCTCGAAGAACAAGCTATCTCCCTTGTCGGCACGGACATCTACGAAAAGCTCGTCAAAGGCTACACAGAGAAGCAGTGGGGCCGCGACTGCAAAGATCTCCCCGCCTTCATCATCAAACGGCTTCCTGTGCGGCTGACGTTCGACAACAATTACTTCAATGCGCTGTATCAGGGCATCCCGGTCGGCGGGTACACGCAGATGGTGGAGAATATGCTCTCCGGCATCGAAGTCCGCCTGAACTGCGACTATCTGACACACAAGGCAGAGCTGGACAGCATCTCAGAAAAAGTCATATATACCGGCCCCATCGACGCTTATTTCGGGTATAAGCTCGGTCCATTGGAATACCGTTCTGTGCGGTTCGAGACCGAAGTCCTTGACTATCCCAACTTCCAAGGCAACGCGGCGGTGAACTACACAGACCGAGAGACGCCGTGGACGCGGATCATCGAGCACAAGTGGTTCGAGTTTGGCAAGGATGAAAACGGCAACGACCTGCCGAAGACAGTCATAAGCCGGGAGTATTCCTCCGAGTGGAAGCCCGGCGATGAGCCGTACTATCCCGTCAACGACGAGAAGAACCAACGCTTGTACGAGCAGTACAAAACGCTGGCGGAGCAAGAGCAAAACGTCATCTTCGGCGGGAGGCTCGGCGAGTACAAATATTACGACATGGATCAGGTGATTGCCGCAGCATTAGACCGTTGCATGACTCTGTTATGAAACACAAACTGTTCTGTATCATTCTCTGGATAGCAACGATCTTCTGGCTTATTCTCTGCTTCTACCTCTCTTGGCAGACAGGAGAGGCGACCGGCAAACTCAGCCAGAAGCTCTCGCAGTTCTTGATAGACCTCCTCAACAGGGTGGGGGTCACGCCGGACCCACAGCAATTTCATGCGAGCCTCCGCCTGTTTGCGCACTTCGGCGTGTTCTTTGTCACAGGTGTTTTGTTGGCCTGCGCGGTCGCGGCGACTTTCCCGCAGAGCAATAGAATCGTGCTATTGTCTGTTTCAACAGTTCTTTGCGCAATCATCGCAGTGCTCTCCGAAGTGGGCAAGTTGAACGTCCCCGGACGGCATCTGACATGGAGCGAAGCGGGGCTGAATATTATCGGCGCGGTGTGCGGGATCGCCTGTATGGCCGGGATTCGAGCGCTGTTGAGGCACTTGAGATAAAGTAAAATGACAGTATGGAACACAAATAGGATGAGGGAGTCACAATGAATCCAATAACAGATAACAACGATTTTCTTACTTTCCAGCGTCAGACCCTCGACAAATCGCCGCAGGACGTTCGGGCGTATTGGACGCCGGAGCGCAAGAAAGCGGCGATCCCCGCGCACAGATACGGGGCAGCGACCGATGATGTGGGTATGCCCGGCGCAGCAAATGCCGCCCCCACCACCGACCCGAAGCAGGCGGATATGAGCAAAATGCCGTTTATTACGGGCGGGAAGCTGTTCTTTACGCTGGACGGCGTGGATTACGTCGCAAGCGGCAATGTTTTCATGAAAAACAACCTGCTCCTGACGGCGGCGCACTGTGTGCAGGACGACAACACAGGCCACCTCGCCGAGAACTTCGTGTTCGAGCGGTGCTATACGGGTGAGCTGTCCACGGAGGATTTTACATTCCGAACCGTTGCGCTCAAAGAGAATTGGTACACCGAAAAAGACAACAAGTGGGACTATGCCATCGCCATTTTGAATCGGGATTCCACGGTCGAGAAGCCGCTGCAATATCGGATCGAAAACCTCCTCGGCAGGACCGTGACGGCATCCGGCTACCCCACGAATTATTTTGACGGGGCGCAGATGATGTACATCACCGGCACGGTGGATGAGCGCGCCGACTCGTGGATGATCCGCGGCGGCAAGCTGGCCAACGGCGCGTCGGGCGGCGCGTGGGTACTGGAGGACGGCGAGACGGTCGTGGGACTCAATTCCTTCGCCGGAACCACCGCGAAAAGAGGAGCCTACATGGGCTCACCGAAATTTGACGCGGAATTCGATAAGCTCTATAAGTACGTCTTGACATTACTGTGATGAGATGTCCCATGCTTATGGCTGGCTGCCATAAATCAAGGGGCAAATATATTGTAACAGGAGGAGCCTATGAACAACAACCCCAACGGCGGGCGGTTTATGCCGATGCAGCTTGGCAGCATCGACAACTCGCCCCATGACATCCGAGAATACTGGACACCGGAACGCAAAAAAGCGGCGATCCCCGTCATAGGCGGTGCGCCGATTGCGCAGGGAACGCCCAGCGCGGACAACGCCCCGCCGCCTCCGCCGCCGACTGACCCGGCGCAGGCGAACCTCGCCGAAATGCCCTTCACCACGGGCGGCAAGCTGTTCTACTCCATGAACGGGCAGGATTTTGTCGCCAGCGGCAACATTTTCATGAAGAACAATATGCTGCTGACGGCGGCGCACTGCATTCAGGACAAGGATTCCGGCAGCATCGGCGAGAATTACGTCTTTGAACTGGACTACACGGGCGAGCTCTCGTCCGAGGATTTCACGTTCAAAACTGTGGCTTTGCGCGAGAATTGGTATCAGACCAAGAACGAGAAATACGACTATGCTATCGCAATCCTGGACAAGCCTTCCAAGATTGCCACGCCGCTGCGCTACACCACCGACACCCAAATCCGGGATAAGCAGATCACCTCGATGGGCTACCCGACCGCCTATTTCGACGGCGCGCAGATGATGTTTGTCAAAGGACTTGTCGTCCCGATCTACGGCCATTGGGCGATGTTTGGCAGCAAGATGGGCGCAGGCGCATCCGGCGGCGCATGGGTACTGGACGACAACGTGACTGCAGTCGGGCTGAACGCATACGTTTCCGTATCCGGCAAGGAGATTCTGTATTCCGGCTCCCCGCTGTTTGACAAGGAATTCGACAGCCTGTACCAGTACGCGCTGACTTTGATGTAGTAGGAGGCAGAACATGAACACATTACGTTATTTGAAACTCCAGAGCGACGGAGCGTTTGTCGCGCAGATCGTGATGGAATACCGCGAACGTCACACCGACGGACAGGGAAACGTCAGTTTTGCCGGCGAGTGGAAAAGCTGGTACACGCAGGGATACCGCGATATTTTGCAATACGCAGAGCGATCGGTCGATCTCGCAAAGGATTCCAACATCCCGAACGGCTCACAGGTTAGGCTTCACGTCTATGTCGCCGCAGGGTACAGCAATCCGTCTGTACAGCAGTACATCTTCGATAAGGACAGCGGCGCGCAGGCGGTCTACGAGATCAGCGGCACAACGCTGAACAACTATTTGAAGCTCGTGTCTTACGGATGAACGGAGGCCCATAGCGGACTCAACCATTCAGCTTATTACGGAACAAGGGTTGTGAAACGAACAGAAATCGACCACAAGTAAATAGAGACGACGATTTAGAGCCGCACAAGCGGAAAAGATCGAAAGATCAAACTGCCATACACCGTACAATGACGGGATTTGATGGGGTAACCATGCCCCTCGAATGATCCTGCGTGTGCGGTGTTTTCCGTATTGTTCGATGCATTGAAGCCCTTCCCGCCCTGTGCGGGAAAGGGCTTTTCTTATGCGTGCTTATCTCTGGCAGCCATATATAGCGAAGTACCCGTGATCTCCGAATTTGAAATTTCCCATTACAGATTTCAAATTCAAAGGAGACCACAAATGAAAAAACGATACATAATCTGGAAAGACCCGGCCTGCAATGGGCGGGATGTCGAATGGATGGAGATCGACGGCAGGCAATTCGCCGAAATGATGAAACGTCCGGAGAACAGACATCGACGTTTTCTCCGGCTCACAGGGGAACCGCACGGCGAAGCGGATACTCTTTTCATCGAAGCAACGGAAGAACAGTACCGTGCATGGAAAAATGAGTACGAAGCCGCACGCTACCGTTCAGATCGGGACAAAGGGATCACGGTCCTATCTTTGGATCAGCCTCTTAGCGTCAAGGACGGGATGGCCCTGCACGATCTCATACCGGATGAACATGAAAGCGTAGAAGAAATGGCGCTGAAATCTGCTCTGACGAGCCAGGTGCTCAGCTGGGTGAATTCGCTGCCGGAAGAAGATCGTAAACTCCTTCTTGCGTACTATGCAGACGGCAAGACGACCGTACAACTGGCGCGGGAATACGGAGTATCTCAACAGGCGATTTCCAAGCGTCTGGGGAGACTTTTAAGCCGGCTAAAAAAAATTTTTTAATTTGGAGGTTGTAGATCCAGAAATTTTTCCGCAATAGGGGGGTGAGAGGACAAACGTCCGACCACCTCCCGATTTCTCGTTGGGAGGGCGTTCTTTGAAAACAGAATACCCATTCATCAAGCACATTCCCATTGCTATTGTGAGGGTCACAAAGCCACATTGGCGGCTGCGCCACGATCTGCCGGAAAGAGGACAAGGGGCTTCATCTACCATTTTGCCTTCCGTCTTTCTTTCGGCAGGGAGCGAGAAACAGCCGGCCATAAGAACCGGGCTGCTCCCGGCGCGGCGATGACAGGCAATGGGGACAATGATACTCCCGTCCAGCCACAGTCCGAGCGCGATAAAACCGTCGCAGGCAATGGGGGCGGTCGCATGAGAACCATGTGAGGGTGCAATTCCCGTGGAGCTGGTACGCTGCCAGCCGCTTGATGACTTCCCAACAGCAGGTCGTGGGCGTAGCGTCAGCGCAGCTGACGCTGGACAACATAGACTTGCTTTGTCATAAGGTCAAACGGCGGGACAGGTC
>CANRPN010000099.1 GCA_947632505.1 uncultured Clostridia bacterium
CGCATTGCTCATCCACGGCAAAAGACGCAGACGATCTATCTGCAATCCAAGCTCATTGTTCGCCAGACAACGTAACTCTCCGCAAAATTGCGCTCAACCAAATCGAAAAGAGCAGTCGATCGACTTGCTCTTTTTATTTTGGTTTCCTTCACAAAATGCTCCACCGCGCAGGAAGTTATTCAACTTTGCATAATTTGTAAAAAATATACATAAAAATTACAAAAATTCACACTATTCCAAATTTTTCTCGAATTATAAAAACTTCTTATGAATAATTTTGTTGATTTCGTTTGCATTATTTGTCGGAAGTATAGTATAATGGAGCATATAACAATTTATAAAATTTATTTGGAGGTAAATATGGCAAAGTTATTGAAGCGGATCTTGCTTGCGACGTGTATACTGTGCCTTTCCCTGGGGATCGTCACGGTTGCTGCCGCTTGCAATCAAACCGAAAAAGAGCCTGAACTGATCGAATATAAGGTCACCGTAACTTGCAGCGATCTTTCCGCAAGCGAGCTTGATACGGTCACGGTACGGCTCAACAAGGCGGACGGCACGGCCGCAGCGAATGCAAAGCAGCTCTCGGGTGGCTCTGCAACCTTTGAACTCGCTCCCGCGACCTACACCGTCGTACTCTCCGGAGACATACTCGCGGATTACACCTATCCGGCCACGACAGTATCTGAAACGTCGCCCTCCGCGACGGTCGCGCTTACGGCCAAGAGCGTTCAGCCGCAAACCGTTCCCTATACTGTTCAAGTGACCGGTGCGAGCGAATTGAGCGGGATCTCCGTGAAACTCCTCAAAGAGGACGGAACGGATGCGACCGAAGCGAAAACGCTCACAAACGGAGCCGCCACCTTTGATCTCGCCCCCGCGACCTACAAGGTGAAGCTCCTCGGCGATGTTTTGGAAAATTACACCTACACCGAGCCCACGCTTACCGCTACGCAGACTTCCGCGACCGTAACGCTGACGGCTAAGGTCCCCGAGCCGCCCGAAGGAAAACTCTTCTACACCGTCACCGTGACCTGCGAGGCCACTCCGAGCATTCTCACCGTGATCTCCGTGGAACTTCACACCGAGGACGGCCCTCTTGCGGCAGACGCACAGCTCCTTGTCAACGGGGTCGCGACCTTTACGCTCGATCCCGGCACCTACACCGTTGTGCTTGCCGACGCGGATGATATGCTCAAAAATTATGAGTATGAAAAGGACATTACCCTGACGGCGGATAATCCCTCCGTGACCATTGTCCTTACGCCGAAGGACAACGAACCCGACGGCAGTGAGGACTATCCCTACGTAATAGAGGGAACGCTTGCGGGCGACTATGAATTTACTCCCGTAAAGATCGAAGTGGAAATCGGCTGGGACACTTACACGACTTATTCCAACGTATTCTATACCTATACCCCCGCCGCGGATGAGACCTATACCTTCACCACGACCGTGAACTATCTCGGCATTACGATCACGGACGAGAATGGCGCCACGGTGTTCAACAACATTTCGGGGTCAAATCGCTTCTATAAGGTATTCAGTCTGAATGCGGGCACCGTGTACACCATGGAGGCTTGGCCGGATGTTGAGAATGCCCCTTACAAAGAAGGCGACAAGCTCACGTGGAAGATCCAGAGCGGCGAGCAAGTAGCTCCCGACGTCACCTACACCGTGAATGTGACCTGCGACGACGCCCAAGTAACGGCCGGCCTGAGTGCACAGCTCTTCAAGGCGGACGGTACCCCTGCGGCAGACGCAAAGACGCTGGTGAGCGGTTCCGTTACCTTCACCCTGCCTGCGGGGACCTATACCGTGAAGCTCTCGGGCGAGGGACTTGCGGGCTACTCCTATAACGAAGCAACCGTTTCGCAGGGCTACCCTGTTGCAAACATCAAACTTGTTAAGGCCTCTCAGAAAAAATCTTTCCTGAGCGGGAACGGCTCCGCCAACAGTCCTTACATCGTCGACCCTCTCACGGGCGTTTATTCCGTACCCACGAGCGGATTCGATTCCGTCTATATTGAGTTTACGGCGACTGCCGAGGGCGATTATATCTTGACCACCGAGGACGATTCTCTCTACCTGATGATAGTTCAGAACGGCACATCTTTGGTTAGTTTCTATTACGGCGGCTCCGAGAGTGCACATCCTTTCCATGTCGCAGCGGGTTTGGTGAGCATAGAAGTAAAGAACTTCGATGAGACGAATGCCCCCGTATCCTTTACCATCACGCGCTCGGACGGCAGCTTCGACCCCGAAAAGGCGCCCGTAAAGCCCGATCTGACTCCCTTTGTCGGCACGTGGACGGACAGCGGGCACAAGGTCGTGATCACGGAGGATTCCCTCTCCTACTCCGAGAACGACGATTCCTTTGAAACGACGATCGACGGAATTGAGGATGGCATATTGAAGTTCACCTATACCGAGGTACTTTTGGGACAGGAAACCGATTACCATTACGGCCTTGTCTTTAACGGAAACGCACTTGTTCTTGTCAACCTCGAATCCCGCGGCACGGGCAAAGACTATTTCAACGGATATTATGTTGTCTCTACCCTCACCAAACAGGGTTCTGCCCCCTCCGTCACCCTTCCCGCGGAACTCACGGGCATTTGGAGCGGATATTCGGAGGATTACGAGGCAACATGCACGCTCACGTTCGACGGTTTGAATGTGACATATGCGATCGAAGGAATGATGACTCTCCCGGGTACCGTAGCCTCGTATGACGAAGCTACCCATACGCTGACTTTGCAGCTTGCGTCCGGTATTGGCGGAGATATGCCGCTTCCGCTTGAATATGACCCTGCGGCGCATACGCTCACGGATGAGATGTTTGGCGTTGTACTCAGCAAGAAGGGCGAAGTCACTCCCGTGGAACTTCCCGAAGAACTTACGGGCGTCTGGACGGGCACGGACGAGTACGATATGGCTTACGAGCTCACCTTTGACGGCTTGAATGTGACCTTTATTGCGGATAAAGGCGGCATGAGCGAAATGACCTTCTCGGGCAAGGTGACCGCATACGACAACACGAGCAAACAGCTTACCATCACGCTTACCGAGATGGGCACAGTCAGCTTTGTGTTCGACCCCGCTGCGATGACCCTCACAGGCTCCGGAATGTTCCCCGTCACGCTCACCAAACAGGGCTTTGAGCCCAAGCCCGAGCAGGACGGTTCTGCGGCGCATCCCTTTATTTGGGATACCTTCGGAGGCACGCTTGAAGTGAACCTTCCCGCGGGCAGCGATCAAGGTGTGCCGAGCGTTTACTACTCCTACACCGCAAAGAAGAACGGGATCTATTCCCTCTCCTACACCTTGAACGGCGGAAGTTACACCGACCTCAACCTCATGATCTATCCCGCAGGAGACATCCTCCACCCCGTGGCGGCGTGGAATACGTTCGATCAGTCGTACGAGTTCCCCCTCACGGCGAACACCACCTATATTTTCCGTCTTACCGATAACAGTGAAAAGGCCACGGGCGGCAAACTTCTTTTGACCGTTACCGAACAGGAACTTACCATTGTCTCCGCTTATAACGGAAAATGGGTCGACGCGAAGGAGAACCCCAAATATACTTTGGAGATCAACGGCACGACGATTACCGTAAACGGCAAAACCGCTTCGAGCGTCACGCTTGTGCCTTTCAACGGCGGCTACAACTTTATTTGGGAAGGCAAGGACTGCAACATTTCCATCGGGAAAACGCAGACCGGCGACTATGAAAGCGCAATGCTTTTCAGGTTCGGCGACGGGGAAGACGATTATGTCGCGCTCTATCATCCGGGCGAGGTCCCCGAGACCGTATACGGCACCGAGCAGAACCCCATGGCGATGCAGCAGAGCGACCTCGCAAAGAGTTGGAGCGACAGTCTTTCCGCGGGTGAATACTACTGGACGTTTACTGCCACCGAAACGAAGGTCTATACCCTCACCACAACGATCGACTATCTCAACATCACCATTACCGATTCTACAGCGGGCAAAGATATTGTGAATTGGAGCACGAGCGCAAACCTCAAAGAAATGGCATTCGAGATCACAGCCGGTCACACTTATGTGATCTTCTATACCGACTCCGACAACGACGGCACACACTTCAAGACTGTGACCTTTAAGATCGAAGAAGGCGGCACGATCGAAAAGGCGACCATTCCGCAGGAGATCCTCGACGTCGAATGGGTGGATGAGACGAATGCGAAAAACACGATCTCGCTCACTGCCGAAGAGGTAAAGATCCACGTCGACATTGAGGGGATCACCTCCGTTAACTATAACGGCAGCGTCACGAAAGCTGAGAAAACAGGGAGCGGCTACACCATCACCTTCATGACTTCCAGCGCAAATCTGAGCTTCGTGTACAACAGCACGGAAAAAACGCTGACGTTCACCGCACCCAATTCCAAAGTGTATATCTTTACTGCCAAACAGGGCGGCGGCTCGGAGACCTGGACGGGGACCTTGCCCGATAAATGGAGCGGGACCTGGCAGATAAAAGACTTCGGCGCTACCGCTCCCTCCCAGAGCATTACGATCTCGGGGAAGACGATCACTTGGACGACGGGCGCAGGCGCCGGCAAGACGTTCACCATCACCGGTTACGATGAGACGAACATGATCATCTCGTTCAAGACGGACGACGGCTTGACGGGAACGATCGAACGGCAATTCACGTGGGATACCGACGAGATCACCGCGATCAAAGTCACCCTCGGCGGAACGACTTACCAAAACCTTAGGCACCCCAGCTAAACACGGACTATCTCCAAAAAAACAGACGTGAAAACGTCTGTTTTTTTTCAGCTTCCGAATGTGCACGCGGAATCTCGGCTCCCCTTGCAGGTGGAGCAACGCATTCTGCCAACGATTGATAATCGTTGGCGCGTTGCGACATGAGTGCCCCGCCTTTCAACTGTCTGATTCCTTAGGCGGCACGAGCACGAAGTGCGAAGTAGCGCATTTGTCGCGCGAACGGTGCCCGAACACGGGTTTCTACCCGTGTGAGAAAGCTGTCGCCGAAGGTGACTGAGGGGTTTTGCGAAAACCCTTTCCCCCTCGCTACGCTCGGGTACTTTCCCTTTCAGGGACAGCGAGGGAGTCCCCAAAGGGGCAGCCAAGGACACCACCCCCCCTACCCCCCTCCAGGAGGTACTTCTTCTCAAATGTCATGTCGAGCGTAGCCGAGACATCTCTACCTAATGATAGAAAGGAGGGTCCCCCGAAATTTCGGGGGACC
>CANRPN010000100.1 GCA_947632505.1 uncultured Clostridia bacterium
ACAGGGCGGCACCAACGTTTCGGGCGGACAGAAGCAGCGCCTCTGCATTGCCCGCGCCCTGTTGAAAAAGCCCAAGATCTTGATTTTGGACGACTCGACGAGCGCCGTCGATACCCACACGGACGCGCTCATCCGCAAGGCATTCCGCGATTACATCCCGACTACGACGAAGATCATCATCGCACAGCGCACCTCCTCGGTGGAGGACGCCGATCGGATCATCATCATGGATGCAGGCCACATAGACGCGATTGGCACGCATGAGGAGCTTCTCCATCACAACGCCATTTATACCGAGGTCTATACGACACAAAATAAGGGCGGTAAGGCGATTTCCTCCCTCGAACAGATGAATGAAGGAGGGAACGAAGATGCCGAATAACCGTAAAAACATGCGCCGTCCCTCCGCACCTAAGGGCACATTCAAGCGCATTTTGAAGTCTCTGTTCCATTTCTATCCGAAGATGACGACGATCGCACTCGTCTGCATTGTGTTCAATGCGATCATCTCCTCGCTGCCTACGATCTTCATGCAGCAGATTTTCTCCATCATCGGAGACGCACTCGACATAAACTCCGCGGCGCATCTCGGTTATATGCTCGGTTGGGAGGATGTCGGAGGCCAGATCATCCGCATCATGCTGGTGCTCATCAGTCTGTATGTCGTGTCGCTCATCTCGGGCGCGATCGATAAACAGCTCATGGCGATCATTACGCAAGGCTATCTGAAAAAGATGCGCGGAGCAATGTTCAACGGCATGCAGGATCTGCCCATCCGCTACTTCGATACCCACAGCCACGGCGACATCATGAGTTACTATACCAACGATATCGACACGCTGCGCCAGCTCATCTCGCAGTCCTTGCCGCAGCTCCTCACCTCGGGGATCATGGTGCTCACGCTGTTCTTCATCATGCTCTATTACAGCGCCTATCTGCTCCTCATCGTACTTGCGTGCATTATTCTCATTCTCTTTGTCACAAAGGTCGTCGGCGGAGGCGCAGGAAAATATTTCCTCGCTTCCCAGCGTGCTGTCGCCCGCACAGAGGGCTATGTCGAAGAGATGATGAACGGGCAGAAGGTCGTCAAGGTATTCTGCCACGAAGAGGCTGCGAAGCACGATTTCGACCAATACAACGATATTTTGTGCGAACAGACGACCTATGCAAACGCCTATGCCAATATGCTCATGCCGATTTTAGGAAATATCGGGCATGTGTTGTACGTTGTCGTTGCACTCGTCGGCTGCGTGTTCAATCTCGGCCAAATCAAGAACTTTTCGATCGGTACCTTCTTCGATCCCGAACTCGCTGTATTTGCGGGCGGCGCAGGCATTGCGCTTGTTGTCTCCTTCCTGCAAGCGACGCGGCAATTCAGCAACAACATCAACCAGGTCTCCAACCAGGTGAACTCCGTAGTCATGGGCCTTGCGGGCGCGGCGCGCGTATTTGCGCTCATCGACGAAAAACCCGAGCCAGACGAGGGGTACGTCACCCTTGTCAACGCCAAGGAAGTCAACGGCGAACTTACGGAATGCGAAGAGCGCACGGGCATTTGGGCGTGGAAGTACCCGCACAGCGACGGTACGCTGACCTATACTCGCTTGGAGGGCGACGTCAGACTGTTTGACGTAAACTTCGGTTACGACCCGCAAAAGATCGTGCTGCACGACGTGAGTCTGTATGCCCGTCCGGGGCAGAAAGTGGCCTTTGTCGGAGCGACGGGCGCGGGCAAGACGACGATCACCAACCTCATCACGCGTTTCTACGACATCGCAGACGGCAAGATCCGTTACGACGGGATCAACCTCAACAAGATCAAGAAATCCGACCTGCGCCGCTCGATCGGCATGGTATTGCAGGACACCAACCTGTTTACGGGTTCGGTCATGGACAATATCCGCTACGGCAGGCTCGACGCGACCGACGAGGAGTGCATTGCAGCGGCGAAGCTCGCGGGTGCGGACGACTTCATTACCCGCCTTCCCGAGGGCTACAACACGCAACTTCACCAGAACGGCGCGAACCTCTCACAGGGACAGCGACAGCTTCTCTCGATCGCCCGCGCTGCGGTCGCCGACCCGCCCGTAATGATCCTCGACGAGGCGACCTCTTCCATCGATACCCGTACCGAAGCGATCGTACAGCGGGGAATGGATAAACTCATGGAGGGCAGGACCGTGTTCGTCATCGCGCACCGCCTTTCCACCGTCAAGAACAGCAATGTCATTATGGTGCTCGACCACGGCCGCATCATCGAGCGCGGCACGCACGAACAGCTCATCGACATGAAAGGGCAGTATTACAGATTATATACCGGCGCCTTCGAATTGGAATAAGCATGATCAAAAGGGCGCCCCGCGCAAGCTGCGCGGGGCGCCCATGTTATATTCAGCGTTATAAAATTTTGATGTCGGTGCCGTCGATTTGCAGATCGCTCGCATAGAAAGCCGTCAACCCGTTGAGCAACTCCTTGTAATCGCTTGCGGCAAAGGTCTCAACCGCGGAGTGCATCGCGAGCTGTGCAAGTCCCAAGTCGGCAGAGAGGACCCCGATCTGCCCCAAAGAGATGGCTCCGAGCGTTCCGCCGCTTCTCATATCGGAGCGGTTGTAAAATGTTTGATATTTGACGTCCGCCTTCCCGAAAATTTTCTTCAAGACGGCGGAAGAAAGGGCATCCGTCGTATATGCGCCGCCTGCATGGTTTTTAATGACGACGCCTCCCCCCATGACCGCGCGGTTGGTAATATCACACTTGTCCGGGTGGTTGGGATGGACGGAGTGCGCATTGTCGAGAGAGACAAGGAAGGAATTTGCAGCCGTGCGTTTGGAATCCGATTTTTCGCCGTTGAGGGAACGCTCAATGCGTTCCAAGGTATTTTTCAGAAAGTCACTGCCCGCTCCTTGATGGGTACGGCTTCCCACTTCTTCATTGTCAAGACATGCCGCCACGTTTACTCCGCTCCCCGGTTCCGCGTCAAGCAGCGCCGAAAGAGAGCCATAGACGCTTGTGAGGTTATCAATACGCGGAGAGGAGATCAATTCCGACGCACAGCCGCTTACAAAGGGCGGCTCCGCACAGACGACATACAGATCATATGAGATGGGATCTCCAAGCAATGCATGAAAGTCGGCAACGTCCATTCCGAGCAGAGGGAGCAAATCGATCTGCGGATTCGGCGCAAATTTTTCATTCACCTCCCCTTGCATGTGAATCGCAAGCGAGGGGATGATGAGATTAAAATCAGAGACATAATTTCCCGCATGCAGCATGCCGTTCTTTTCCTTGATCAGGCGCCCTGCAACTTTCAATTTGCGGTCGAGAAAGCTGTACCAGATCCCTCCGCCGTAGGGCTCAACGTTGAGCTTTTTGAACGGCTCTGCGGTAATTACGGGGTTTTCTTTGAGCTTAAAACAGGGGCTATCGGTATGGCTCGCAACAATTTTGAACCCGCTGCCGCTGCCTACGGTAAAGGCGATGAGCGCACTGCCGTTCCGCTCGACAAAATATTTCCCTCCCAAGGACAGATCCCACTCTTCGCGCTCTTTGAGGGCGGTAAATCCATGCTCCAAAAGCAAATTTCTTGCGTTCTCCACCGCTTGATAGGCGGTATAAGAGGTTTCCAAATATTGTAAAAGATGTTTCATGGTTTTATTATAATTCTTTTCCCGAAAAAAAGCAAGGGATATTGACAATCCTGTCCTTTCGTGATAAAATAACCGCTGAAATTGCTTCAAAGGATAAGATTATGTGGTTCGACGAAAGCACCTTTTATCAAATTTACCCGCTTGGATTCTGCGGCGCGGAGCGAGAAAACGATTTCGGGCAGGTACGCCACCGCCTGCATAAAATAGAGGAAGAGATCCCGCGCCTTTGCGAGCTTGGAGTAGGAGCAGTGCTCTTCAATCCGCTTTTCGAGAGTGTGCGGCATGGCTATGATACCGTCGATTTTTACCGCGTCGACCGCCGTCTCGGTACAAATGGGGAGTTCAAGTCGCTCGTTCAAAAGTTCCACGAGGCAGGCATCAAAGTGGTGCTCGACGGCGTATTCAATCATGTCGGAAGAGAATTTGCGCCCTTCAAGGAGGTTCGCGAAAAGCGGGAAGGCACCGACTATCGCTTTTGGTTCAACATCAACTTTTACGGAAATTCCCGTTACAATGACGGTTTTGACTATGAGAATTGGGAAGGTCATCCCGAACTCGTAAAATTGCGCCTCGAAAATGCGGATGTTCAAAATTTTCTTATGAACGCCGTGCGCTTTTGGATACGGGAATTTGACATTGACGGTCTGCGGCTCGATGTGAGCTATCTCTTGCCTCCGTGGTTTTTTGAATTGCTGCGCCGTACGGCAGGAGAGCTGAAAGGGGACTTCTTTCTTGTGGGCGAGGTGATACATTGCACCAATTTTGCACAGAACATTCGCCCGGAAAGGCTGGACTCCATCACCAACTATGAGTGCTTCAAGGGAATGCTCTCTGCGTTTAACTCGGAAAATTTATTTGAGATCGAACACTCTCTCACGCGGCTTTTTTCAGAGGAACCGTGGGCGCTCTACACGGGCAAACACATGCTGAACTTCGTCGATAACCATGACGTTGTGCGCGCCTACACCGCTCTCAAAGTGAAGCAAAACATATTCAATTTGTATACCCTGCTCTTTACCATGCCCGGTATCCCTTGCATATATTACGGTTCGGAATTTGGACAGGAGGGAGACAAACGCGACTGTGACATCTTTTTGCGTCCTTGTATTGACGATATCGACAAGACCGCACATCCTGAGTTGGCATCTCACATCCGTAAACTTGCCAAAATCAGAGAGGGAAGCAGGGCGCTGCAATATGGAAGCTATAAAAAGGCGACGCTTTCAAATAAGTATTTTTCCTTTGTGCGTGAATTTGAGGGCGAGAAGGTGATCGTTGCCATCAATATTTCGAAAGGTGATCCCACAGTACGTATTGAGGAGGCGGAAGGCACCGATCTTTTGACGGGACAGATACGCAATTTGAACGATATTTATTTGCCTCCGTTCACGGGCGGCATATACAGAAGGATTTCGTAAAAAACTTTTGGAAACAACG
>CANRPN010000101.1 GCA_947632505.1 uncultured Clostridia bacterium
CAGGGACTACTTCGTCGCTTTCGCTCCTCGTGCCGCCCTTCGATGACCATAGAACGTGCGGGCGGGGCGAACCCCCAAGGCCCTCCGAGCTCATAAGACCGACGCTCTATCCAATTGAGCTATGGATGCAAATTATATCAAATTGTTATCTTCTCGTCCCTTACAGGGACTACTTCGTCGCTTTCGCTCCTCGTGCCGCCCTTCGTCCCTTGTGGGGATTTTGTTACGAACACGCCTTGCTCTTTCAGCGTTTGCCACATTATTATATCTGTTTCCCGGGCGTTTGTCAATGATTTTTTTGCGGGAGGCGCAAATTCCACAGAAAAAATTTTTTTGTGGAATTGCAGAATGAGAATGGATTCCGCAAACGTACGTTTTTTTGCCGCAAAAAAGCAAAAAATGTGGAAAAGTTTGTCAAAATGTGGATAATTTGTGGATAACTTTGGAGAACTTGCAGGATCGGAAGCGGGTCTTGCCGAAAGTATACCGCGGTTTTGTGTAATTTTTTGATAAAAAGGCAGTAGAAAGTTCTCCACGCGCCGCTTATGCGGCTTGGTCAAAATGACATTCAAGCCCCCTCCTTGGAGGGGGCTCACGTGCTGCCCAGAGTCTGTCATTCAGCCTCTGTCGTTTCTGTCGCTTCTGCTGTTTCTACCGTTTCTTTCGTTTCCGTCTCTTCGGTCGTTTCTACCGTTTCAGCGGTTTCTGCCGCTTCGGCCGCCTGCTTGCGCTTTGCAAAATGACGCTCCCATGCCTGGAAGGCTGCGGGATAGAGCAGGATGAGCAGAAGCAGTTCGAGGAAGGTAAATTCGAAGCTCACCCACGAATTAGCCACAACATCGGTGATCGCTCCCGTCACGGCGGGCATGAGGACCTGCTCATAGAGGAGCAGGATAAAGATGCCGAATACGCAGCGGGTCACTTTGGTCCCCACGGGCACATCGGTGGAAAAATCGACAAACTTCTTTTCGAGGAACCACGCCACCGTGATACCGAGAAATCTGCCCACGTCCTTGAAGCCGTCCTTTCTCATTTTCTGCGGATCGACGAGGAGCTTGCCCGCTTCGTCGTAATCCATGGGATAGGTTTTGAAGTTGATATAGATCAGAAAAGCGGCCGAGAGAAGAACGCCGAGCGCGGGCACGAGCCAATCCCACTTGGGATGATCTTCGAGCGCACGCCACGCAAAGGAGCCGCCGATGACGACCGCGATCCCGATGAGCGCGCCCACGAGCACATCCTGCGGGGTATGTACGCCGATATAATTGCGTGAGAACATCGTGAGCACGATGAGGACCGCCATGAGCACGCAGAACGCCATATGCTTGCGGTAACGGGAAATGAGAGTGCCGTAATTGGTGGAAGAGGTCACGGCGTGTCCGCTCGGGAAGGAATAGCCCGAGGCGGTTTCGAGCGGCTTGATCTCCGCGCTTCTCACCCACGGGCGGTAAACGCAGAAGGTCAGCTTCAAAAACTGCATGAGAAAGCGGGAAATGCCGAGATTGAGGAACATCGCCCTTCCCGTGCGCTTATCTGCCGCCCAAAAGAGCACGCAGGCGATCATAAAGATGAATACGCCGTAAGAAATGTCGCTCAAAAAGACAAAGAGATCGTTGAATGCGCCGCCAATCGCCTCACGGAAATGCTGCAACGCAAGCAGGTAGCGAAGATCAAATGCCATAGACGTCCTCCGAGGGTCGGCTATCCCGACTCCCTTTTGATTATATCATGTTATCGGGATCCATTGCAAGAATTTGGGCGAAGTTTTCCGAAAAAAACAAATTTCTTCATTTTATTTGCCTTTTTCGAGTTGTCGTGATACAATATTAAAAATCAAAAAACAGAGGCGATCCATGAAAAAACTTTCGGTTTTCTTTCTTTCGGCGGCCATGGCGGCGACGGCCGCGCTCGGTCTTGCGGCGTGCAGAACAGAGGACGACACTCCCCTCCCGTCCAAGCCTTTCACCCCGCGCGAAAGTGCGACGGTGACGGTCTTTACGACCAACGACATGCACGGCAATCTCGCCGGCGACGGGAAGAGCACGATCGGCGTCGTGCAGGCGGCAGCGATCAAGGCCTCCACTCCCAATTCCCTTCTCGTGGACGCGGGCGATGCGACGCAGGGCGCTTCCTTTGCCTCCGTCTCCCGCGGGGCGGACGTCGTGCGCATGATGAACGAGGCGGGCTACGACCTCATGGCCGTGGGCAACCATGAATTTGATTACGGCACGGACGTCCTCCTCGAAAACGCCGAACTTGCAAATTTCCCTATTCTCGCCGCGAACGTAGTAAGGGACGGCAAACCGCTGCTCGAAAGCAGTACGGTCGTCACGGTAGCGGGTTACAAGATCGGCTTTATCGGGCTGACCACCGTATCGACTGCGACCTCGACCAACCCCACTCTCCTTACGGGCGTGACCTTTGAGGACGAAGTTGAGACTGCGAAAACGCAGATCGCCGCCCTCAAAGACGAGACGGACGCGATCGTCCTCGTCTGCCACATGGGCGACAACGACAAAGCCGTCTCCTGTACGAGCGAACAGCTTCTCATGGGGCTCTCCCAAGCGGAACAGGCGGAAGTCACCGCCGTCATCGACGGGCACAGCCACACCGTGGAGGAGAAACTGTTTACTTCCCCGCAGGGGGGCGAAAACGGCGTACAAAGAGTAAAAGGCATCCCCATTCTGCAAACGGGAGTGAATTTCACCAATCTCGGCAAGCTCACTCTCTCCTTCCGCGACAGCGAGACGGGCGCGAACGTTTCTGCCGAGGGCGAGGTGCTCGACTACGCCGCGGCGATGAACATTACGACGACCGAAGCGGGCGAGCAGAAGGCGCATAAAGTGCAGGAGACGCTCGACGCGGTCAAGCTCCAACAGGACGAAATTTTGGGCGAAGTGCTCTGCGGGATCGACCATCCTCTCTTCGGCGGCTATGTTTGCTATAACTATGTGGAGTCCCGCGTGGTGGAGACCTCTTACGGCGACTTCGTGACGGACGCCTTCCGCTACTACGCCGAGCGGTTTGCGGAAAATGAAGCGCTCGGCCTTCCCGTGGTGGCGGTGGAAAACGGCGGCGGCATTTCGCAGAGCCTGCCCACATGGCACTCGGGTGGCACGAACGTCACCCGCGGCGACGTGCTCAGCGCCTTCAACCACGGCAATCTGGTGGAAGTTTTGAAGGTCTCCCCCGCCGAACTGTTTGCTGCGATCGAAGCGGGGCTCGTTACGACGGGACAGGACGAGAGCGGGCTGCTCCTGCGCGAACGGGTGAGCGGCTCCTTCCTCCAATGCAGCGGCTTCTCCTACACCTACGACCCCGCGGGCGAAGCGGGCAACAAGGTTGTGGAAGTCAGGCTCACAGACGGCACGGTACTCGACCGTACGGACACCGAAAATAAACTGCTGCTTGCCACCAACAACTACGTCTCTTCCTCCTTTGCAAAGGGGGAAAAGCTGGGCGAGCTCGGCGGCGAGGACATCCTCATCGAGGACTACATCCTCTATCTGAGCGGGCAGAACGGCGGCATTCTCGATTATAAGTGCACCTACGACCGAATCAAGATCGAAAACGACAGGTCGCCCGAGACTTACACGGTGAAGCTCCGCGTGATGCGGGGAGACGCGCCGCAAACAAGCCAAACCTTCCATCTCATTGTAGACGGCGTTGCGCCGAAGGACGGCGCGGTGGGCGGCGAGGCGGGCGATCCCGTCACGACGGACAGCGAGGGCTACTTCACCGTTACCCTTCCAAAAGGCGCGCATACCCTCTATCTTGCCGAGACCGATAATTATGTGTATGTGAACAATTACTCGGGCACGGGCGTTGCAGAAGGCAGCGAAGCGGAACCCGACTTCTATACCAAGGAAGGATATTATTGCTTCTACTTCTACTATATCTTCGATAAAGAATAGACGAGAGAGCGGAAAAGCTCCCGCGCTACCTTTGTGGGGGTGCGCGGGCGCATCCTTCTCGGGCTCTGCAAGTGGAATTTTCAGAGAAAAACCCCTCTTTTTCCCGATTTTCAAACAAAATTCGGGAACGCGCGTTTGATTTTTTTCGGAATTTCCTTGACATTAAAGGCCGCGCTCTTTATAATATGTTATAGAAAAAAATTGGGGGTACTTATGGAAAACAACAAAAGAGAGCCTTATCGCTTTCTCGTGATGTTCTTTTTCTACCTTGCCGCGGCGGCGGTCGGGGTGCTCGTTGCCTACCTGCTTCCCCTCCCGCTCTGGCTCTCGATCCTCATTGCGGACGTAGCGGCCACTGTCTTTCTCTTTCTTGTCGGTCTGCCGTTCAAAAACGCCTCCGTGTACGATCCCTATTGGAGCGTTCAACCCATCGTCATCGTCATCGGCCTGAGCTGCATTTTCCGCTCTTTCTCCGTCACGGTGATCCTTTGCATGGTCGCGATCTTCTTTTGGGGAGTCCGTCTTACCGCGAATTGGGGCTATACGTTTTGGGGACTGAATAAAAAGTATCAGGATTGGCGCTATACCGAGCTGGCGGAAAAAACAGGCGGATATTATGTACTCGTGAATTTATTCGGCATTCACCTCGTGCCCACCCTTGTGGTGTATGCCTGTATGCTTCCCGTGATCTTCCTCTTCGAACAGGCGCCCGCCTTCAACATCGGCAGCACGATTTTCTTCGGCTTAGCCGTGCTCTCCGCCCTCTTTGAAGGGATTGCCGACGGGCAGATGCACAAGTTCAAGAAGGACGGCGGCGAAGGGTTCCTCCGTAGAGGATTGTGGAAATATTCCCGTCATCCCAACTATCTCGGTGAAATCTGTTTTTGGTGGGAGATCGCGCTTGCGGTCGTCTGCGTAATGCCGACCTATTGGTGGGTGATTTTCGGCGCGTTGGCAAATACCCTGCTCTTTGCCATCGTAAGCATTCCCATGGCGGATAAACACCAGGCGCGCAAGGAGGGCTTTGAGCTCTACAAAAAGAACACGCGCAAACTCCTCCCCCTCTATAAAAAGCAGCATGAACCCGAGCCTGCTCCCACGACCGAACCCGCTCCCGCGGCCGAACCTGCTCCCGCGGCCGAGACTGCTCCCGCGGCCGA
>CANRPN010000102.1 GCA_947632505.1 uncultured Clostridia bacterium
AATTTGCCCGCGGGCGTGGCGCTCACGGCCGAGCTTTCCAAATATCTCGGCTCGCTCGTCGACTCGTGGATGCTCTCGGGGATCACCGCACTCTCCGTTATCACCGTTTCCTTGCAGACGAACAATGTGTTCGTCGAGGATAAGCAGAACGGCGTCAACCGCGATTTTGCCTCCTCGCCCATTCCGCGCAGTATCCTCATCGGCAGCTATTTCCTCTTCAATTTTATCGTAACGGTCGTCATCTGCATCATCTTTCTCCTCATCTGCGGACTGTATCTTGTCTGCCTCGGGGAATTTATGCTCACCTTCGCCAATGTTCTTACGGTGCTTGCCGTACTGCTGTTCACTACGGTCGCTGCCACGCTCATGACGGTATTCATCTCCTCCTTCGTCAAGAAAGAGGCGACCATGGCGAGCATTGTGGCGATCTTTTCCACGGCGATCGGCTTTCTCATCGGCGCGTACATGCCTTTCGGCATGCTGCCCGAGGGAATGCGCTGGGTGGAAAATGTGTGCGTGTTCATTCCCGGCACGCACGGCTGCGCGCTCATGCGCTACGCCTTTATGGAGACGCCCATGAACGAGCTCATCTCCTATTTGCAGGGAGTGGGCGTGAGTACGGCCGAACTCAACGAACTTTTGGCTACCGTCACTACCAATTTCGGGTACAATCTGACCTTCTTTGGGAACGTCGTCACGCCGCAGTGGCAGGCCGTCGCGAACAGCGCGTTCATCGTCGTGTTCCTCGCCCTCAACATCGGCGCGGGACGAAAAATTTCAGAAGTGCTCGGCCTCGGCAAAAAGAAGAGAAAGAAAAAATGATTGAAATGATAAAGCGCGCCCGCGGCGAATTTTCGCCGCGGGCGCGCCGCTTTTTGTCAATATTTGCCGTTCCACGCTTGACAGAGACAAATAGATTTGATAAAATAAAGAGAAAAGGAGGAGAATACGCATGAAAGCACAAAAACACATCTCGGTCTTGCTCTCCGTACTGTTTGCGCTTGCAACGGGCGCGGCGGGCGGGATGTCCGTGGGCGCGATCGCCGCGGACGATCCGTATGTCCTCCTCGGCAGTCTGCCGCAATTTGCGGGAATCGACGTGCGGGAGGAGTACCGTCCGCTCGGGCGGCGGGAGGTCGCCTACGGCAGCGTACTCAAATTCCAGCAGCAAAAGGACGGCTCGGACGTCGTCGGCGCGCAGATCGCTCTCTCCGTCGACGGAGAGGGAAACTTCCTCTCGCTTGCGGGAAATTACCGCCCCGTGGGAGTTATTCGGGAGGAGACGGTCGGAGAAGAGGCCGCCAAGGAGCGCGTGTTCCGTTTGACGGGGGAGACGGGTTCCGTTACGGAAAAGGTCGTCTGTCCCGCGGACGAGGACGAAGGCGCGGAGACCGCTTACCGCGTCGCCTGTCCCGCCCAAAACACGGAGTATCTCGTCTCGGCGGCGGACGGGGAGATCTTGCGCGCGTCGCCCATGGCGCGGCAGAGCGCGCTCACCGTGCGGCAGAAGGACGCCGACGGGGACGAAATTGACGTAAGCGTCGAAAAAAACAACGGCAGGTATATTCTCGCCGACGCGGTGCGCAATATTTGGACGTTGAATTGTCACAACCGTACAGATCCGGCCGAACTTGAATCGGATACCGAATATTACATAAACGATACGGGCGTTTTCGACCCGATCGCCGTCAGCGCATATATGAACGTACGAAAGGCGTATGAGTTTTACGAAGACGAGCGCAACATCGGCGTGAGCCTGCACGGCGTAGCCGGAAACAACGACGAGGTATGGAACAACGCCGCAGAGCGGGGCGAAATCAATTTCCTGGTCTATGTCCACTATGGCAAAGAGTACGAAAATGCGAACTGCGGCTATAATCCCGCATACGGCTGCGTGCAAATGCTGGTCGGGGACGGGAAGGAGGACGGAACGATCTATCTGCCTGCGCGCGCTTCGGATGTCATCGGTCACGAATATCAGCACGCCGTCACCGATTTCGCGGCGAACTTTGCTCATATAAACGACCCCGCCGCGCTCAACGAGGCGTTTTCGGATATTTTCGGCATGCTCATAGAGGGCCACGACCCGAGCGAAGAGGCGTTTTGGAGGATCGGCGAACGGGCCGCGACGGACGGCACGGAACTTCGTTCGGTCAAGGGAGGTACCCCGAAACAGTGCTACCGCGTTTCGGAAAAGATCCCGAATTGCACCCTCGTGCATGACCATTACGACTGCGACTACGGCGGTGCGCACTATAACAGCACCATTATTTCGCATGTGCAGTATCTGCTGTGGGAAAAGCGTTCCGACTTCTTCACGCGGGAACGCATCGGAAAACTTTGGTACGCCACGCTGTGCAAGCTCGGCTCCGAGGCGACGTTCGACGACTTTGCGTCCGCCTTCTCCCAAAGCGCGGCCGACCTCGGTTACGGCGAGGAAATTTGCGCGCTCATAGACGACTGCCTTGAAGAGAGCGGGCTTCTCTCCCGCTATACGGTCTCCTTTCTCGACTACGACGGCACGGTGTTGAGCAAGACGCGGGTGCGCAGCGGCGAGAGCGTAACGCCTCCCGAAGTCCCGCTCGAACGGGAGACGGAACACAGCAAAATGCGCTTTACGGGGTGGAGCGAAGAGACCCAAAACGTCACGCGGGACATGACGGTCCGCGCCGAATACGAGGTCACGCCCTTCCTGTACCCGATCACCTTTTACGACATGGAGGGGAACGTGTTTGCCGTGCGGGAACGCGCGTACGGAGCAAAGATCGAGCCGCCCACGTTTGACGAGATCCCGTCGCCCTATCCGATCGGAGAATATACTTTCGCGGGTTGGTTTTACGACCCTGCGTTTGAGGATTACGCGACGGGAGCCGATACGGTAAAGGGGGAGACTGCGCTCTACGGCAAATGGACGAAACGGGAACAGCCGCCCGCGGAGCCCGGCGGGAGCGATTTCCCTTGGCTGTGGGTCTGGCTTCCGGTCGCAGCCGTCGTTGCGGCCGCCGCGGTCGCCGTTACGGTCGTCTTGCTACGGAAAAAACGCCGTCCTTAAAACAATCAAAACGGCGCGCCCGCGCGGCTTACTTAGCCGCGCGGGCGCGCTTTCGCTTTTTGTCGTTTTTGCCGTTCTATCCTTCCGTTGCGGCCTCTCTTACATGTAGCTAATTAAATTTTAATAGTAAAATCGAAAGTCGCCGGACGAATAAAACAGTGAACCCGCCATGAGCCGGTAATTATTTCTCCGTTTTCATCTGTAAAATAATCAAGAGAAAGAACAAAGAAGAATGTATATTGCTCTCTTTCGGTAATTGATTTATCTAAAATGTCAAAACCGTTCACATCTTCATTTTTTTCTGTTATGGTACTGATCTTTTCCTCCGCGGAGAGATATACATAGATACCGTCGTCATTTATTCGATATTCGCTTGTTGTATTTATCGTGAAAGTCAATTCAAGAGTAACGATCGACTCAATCCGGTCAACCGTGTATTCCGAAGAATTTAGTTGAATGTTTACATTATCATCAGACCAAACATCACCAACACCGTACATTTGCTCAAACTTTGGCTTGCAAGATGCACACATGAAAGGTATTAACATTATCATGAAAATGATAGGCAATAACAAATTCTTTCTCATGACTTTACCCCATAAAAGAATCACCTGTTCTGCGTCTCCGTCAGTGCGGGCGCGCTTTCGTTTCTGCTCCTTCAAAGCGTTACGATAACGCCTTGATCATCTGCGAAACGTAGGAGACGGGCACAAGTTCGAGCTTCCCCTTGAACTTCTCGCACGCCTTCATGTTCTTGGCGGGAAGGATCACCCGCTTAAAGCCCATTTTCAGACACTCGTTCACGCGCTTGTCCGCAAAGTTCACGCCGCGCACTTCGCCCGTAAGGCCCACTTCGCCGAAGATCGCCGTGTCCTTGTCGATGGGGATCATCTTCTCCGCGCTCGCAAGCGCCGCGCAGACGCAGAGATCGGCGCTCGGCTCGTTCAATTTAATGCCGCCCATTGCATTGAGGTAAATGTCCTGCCCGCCGAGGGGAAGTCCGCACCGCTTTTCGAGTACCGCAATGAGCACGATGAGCCGATTGAGGTCCACTCCGAGCGACATCCGGCGGGGAAGCCCGTAGGCCGTCTTTGCCATGAGGGTTTGAATCTCCACCATCATGCAGCGGTTGCCCGTCTCGCTGGGGGTCACGCACGCGCCCGCCGCCTCGCCGCGCGTATCGGAGAGAAAGAGAGAGGAGTAATCCGAAATGCCGAAGATGCCTTCGCTTGTCATTTCGAATACGCCCACTTCCTGCACCGAGCCGAAGCGGTTCTTCACCGAGCGCAGAATCTTGAAGTTCTCCGTCCGCTCGCCCTCGAAATAGAGAACGGCGTCCATAATATGTTCGAGCACCTTCGGCCCCGCGAGGGTGCCCTCTTTCGTGACGTGTCCGATGAGGAAGAAGGTGATCCCGCGCGACTTCGCAATGCGCATGAGCTTGGAGGCGCATTCGCGCACCTGTCCCACGCTGCCCGCAGACGAGGAGAGCGCCTCGGTGTACACGGCCTGAATGGAGTCCACAACGACGTATTCCGCGTCGCAGAGCGCCTCCTCGGCATTATCGAGACAGGTCTCGTTCAAAAGGAGCAGGCTGTCCGAATTGAGCCCCAAACGCTCGCAGCGGAGTTTTACTTGCGAACAGCTCTCCTCGGCGGAGAGATAGAGCACTTTGTGCTCCTTGGCAAGGTGCGCCGCGACCTGCGTTAAAAGGGTGCTCTTGCCCACGCCGGGATCGCCGCCCACGAGAATGAGAGAACCGCGCACGATCCCGCCTCCGAGCACGATGTCGAGTTCGGAAATGCCCGAGGAGACGCGCTCGTATTTTTCGAATTTCACCTGCGAGAGGGGAAGGGGCTTTGCGGAGAGGGCGGACTTATAGCCCGCGCCCGCCCGCTTGGCAGCGGGCGCGGGCGCGACGGCTTCTTCGATCAAGGTATTGAATTTCCCGCAGTCGGGGCAGCGGCCGAGCCACTTTGCGCTCGT
>CANRPN010000103.1 GCA_947632505.1 uncultured Clostridia bacterium
ATGGCACGGGGCGTTACCGTCCCGTCGGTGAGCTCTTGCCTCGCCTTTCCACCCTTGCCTGCCGCCGCAGGGATCGCTCCCCGTGGGCACCCTATCATGATAGGGATTCGGCAGGCGGTCTATTTCTGTTGCACTTTCCTTAAAGTCGCCTTCACCTGACGTTATCAGGCGTCCTGCCCTGTGATGCCCGGACTTTCCTCACCGCAATTTCTTGCGCCGCGACCGCGTAGTCCGCTCGGATCGTGCTCATTTTACCACATTTCTTTTCTTTTTGCAAGCGATATTCAAACGTTCAAAGGCAAAGAAAAGCCCCGCCTTAATATTCGGAAAGCCCCAACAAAAAGTCAGCTGATACTCCGAAGATACGGCAGATCTGCACGACGTATTCCAAAGTCGGCAAACTTTTTCCCGTTTCCCATAACGACACAGTGTCCTGAGATACGGAAAGCATTTGACCGAAAGCCTGTTGGGAAAGATGATTTTCGATTCTTAATTCTTTTAATCGCTCCGATAGTAACTGCACACCATTATTTTACGGGAAAGGGATGTATAAATGTCGGAAATACGAAAATTTCTCGTTAAAAACAGACTTTTCTGCACGCATTTGCTTGACTTACGAGAAATTCTCGTATATAATAAAGTTAAATTACAAAAGGAGGGTATACGATGGAAAAACAAACGAAAAATTCCTTTAAGGGAATGCCCGTAAAGTTGCCCGAGGGCAAGTGCTGCACGCTTTATTGCGGCGATTGCAGTTACTTTAATGCCGCAAAGACATCTTACGGCAAGTGTTGGTGCGGATATTACAAGAGCTATTCGCGTAATTCAAGCGACGTTGCATGCAGCCACTTTCACCGTTGATGTGCGGATCCTGAGCAACGTTTACGACGAGATGAAGTCGTTCTTTTCCCGTTCGCCCATCGAATCGGGTGGAATTTTGGGGATCAAGAATGGGATCTTATGCCGTTTTTTTGCAGACGGTTCCACCTCTTCGGAGGAATACCGTCCGAATATTTGCGTACTCAACCGCGTGATCGCCGGCTGGTGGCAAGAGGGGATCGCATTTGCGGGCATTGCCCACAGCCATCCGAACGGAGTCTTGCAACTTTCCCGCGAAGATCTCTCCTATGCTGAGACGATCATGGCGGCAAACCCGCAGATAGCAGCGCTCTATTTTGCCGTCGCGGCACAAAGAAACGGCGCGTGGCGACTTGTACTCTACGATTGTTCGGAGGATCGCGTTTCCCGAAAAGGACGGAAAGATCGGTTTCTCGCACGGCGCCTCGGACTTGTTCCGATATGAGAGATGAGCTGCGGCAAACGGGTACGGCAATGTGGCGGTTGTGCCGTTTGTGTCGTTGTGAAGTTTCTCGGACGCAAATTTTGACAAAAAATCTAAATAAAAAAGGAAAACAAATATGAAAAATCAAGAAAGAAAAAGCATTTCGGAGCTCTTCTTTTATGCTCTGTCTCAGCTAAGCGTTTTCGTCGGGCTTGTGCTCGCGGCGATCTTCTTACCTTCCTCGGGGACCGTTGCCGTCTTTGCCGCAGGCGGCGCGCTGTTTCTGTGCGGTCTTTTCTCTTTGCTGGAAGAGCGCACCCTCTTTGGCCTTGTGAAAACTATCTTCGGCGCCATTGTGCTCGTCGCAGCCACAGGGCTCTACTTCCTCTTCCGCCACAGTGCGTTTATGGGCCTCTTGGATATCATTTTCCAATGTGTCGGCGGGATCGTCTTTATCGCGCTTGGGCTCCTTTCTTTTGTTTTCGAGAACGAGTCGCTCTATCTTTATGAAATCAAAAAGCGCTACCTGTTTTTGCTGAAAGTTTTGGGGCTTGCCATGGCGATCGTCCTCCTTATCGGCATCCCTCTTACCGTCTTTTTAAGCGAAAAGTTTTACTTTTCCGCATTTATCTTTATCGGCAGCGCGATTTGGCTGTTGCGGACCGTATGGTATCTGTTCTTTATGATAAAATATAAATACTCCCAAGAAAAGATTCGCCAACGCGCAGAAGCGCGCAAAGCCCTTGCTGAATATACTGCGACCATGTATCGAGACAAATAATTGAGGGATCCGGAGGGTCGGACTACCTGTCAAAATCAAAAAACACTGTTTGCCGATTGTGCAAACAGTGTTTTTTGAATATCCGTGGAGATTGATTACTTTTCAATTAAGCTCTTGCCTGTCATTTCGGGAGGAATGGGAAGGCCCATCATTTCGAGCAGCGTGGGCGCGAGGTCGGCCAAAATGCCGCCCGTTCTCAGTTTTACGTTTTTCAGCTTCTCCGAAATCAGCACCACGGGTACGGGATTGGTCGTGTGCGCCGTGAAAGGAGAGCCGTCCGTATCAAGCATTCTGTCCGCATTGCCGTGGTCGGCGGTGAGCAGCGCCGAGCCGCCCATCGAAAGAATTTTATCCACCACCTTCTGCACGCATCCGTCCACCGTGTGCACCGCCTTTACCGCGGCGGGGATGACGCCCGTGTGGCCCACCATGTCGCAGTTCGCGAAGTTCAAGATCATCACGTCGTATTCGCCCGTGTCGAGCTCTTTGAGTACCCGCTCGGTGACTTCGGGCGCGGACATCTCGGGTTGCAGATCGTAAGTCGCCACCTTAGGCGAATTGATGAGCACCCGCACCTCGTTATCGTTGGGCTTTTCCACACCGCCGTTGAAGAAGAAGGTAACGTGCGCGTATTTTTCCGTCTCTGCGATGCGGAGCTGCTTTTTGCCGCACTTTGCAAGATATTCGCCGAGCGTGTTGTCGAGACTTTGCTTGGGGAAGGCGACTTCCACCCCCTCAAAAGCCGCGTCGTACACCGTAAAGCAGACGTAAACGGGGTGCAAGAAGCCCGTCTTTCTCTCGAACGCCGTGCCCTTGGGGACGACGAAGGGATCCTGCGTGAATGCGCGGGTGATCTGTCTTGCGCGGTCGGGGCGGAAGTTGAAGAAGATGATGCTGTCGCCCTCTTGGACGAGCGCAACGGGCTTGCCGTTCTCGCAGAGGTTGGTGGGAAGGACAAATTCATCCGTCACGCCGCCCGCATAGGAATCTTCGAGCGCCTTTACGGGATCCTCGGCGTGGAGCCCCGTGCCGAGGGTGAGCATGTCGTAGCTCTTTTCCTCGCGGTCCCAGTTGTTGTCGCGGTCCATCGAATAGTATCTGCCTGAGAGGGAGGCAAGTTTGCCGTAGCCGAGCTCCTTGATATAGGAGAGCAGTTCTTTCACATATTCCACGCCCGAGGTGGGAGAGACGTCTCTGCCGTCCATAAAGCCGTGGACGAAGGTCTGGGGCACGCCGCGCTCCTTTGCCATCTTCAACAGGGCGAAGAGGTGGGTGATGTGGGAATGCACGCCTCCATCCGAGAGGAGTCCCCATAAGTGGAGCTGCTTTCCGTTGCTTTTCGCGCTGTCCATGGCCTTGATAAGGGCGGGGTTTTCAAAGAAGTCGCCGTCCTCGATCGCCTTGGTGATCTTGGTGAGGTCCTGGTAGACGATGCGTCCCGCGCCGATGTTGAGGTGCCCCACTTCGGAGTTGCCCATCTGTCCGTCGGGAAGGCCCACGGAGAGCCCGCTCGCCCCCAAGGTGGAGGAGGGGTATTCGTTGCGGAGACGGTTTACGTTCTTGCTGCCGTCCATATAAATGGCGTTGCCCTCGTGTTCGGGGTTGAGCCCGTAGCCGTCCATTATGATAAGCGCATAGGGAATTTTCTTCATGATCCGATTTTCTCCTTTTTCTACTTTGCTCATTATACACCAACGGGCGCGTTTTATCAAGCAATCAAAGGAAAATTTTGCCAAACGCGGCGGAAATTCTTTTTTTCGAAACAAAAAAACGCCGCCGCCGAGGGCATTCGCCCTCGGCGGCGGCACGGTCATGCCGTTTCGCGTTTATCCGTTGATGTTCTTGTAGACGAGCGTCCCGAGGTCGGTCTTGCCGTTTTTCTTGCAGCTGTCCTTGGTCACGCCGTCGAGTTTTGCGGTGAGCGCCGCGTTGTCGGAAATTTCGCTCTCCGTACCCTCGACATTCACGATGTAATAGGTGTAGCCGCTCTCAAATACATCGAGCACTCTCAGATCGATCCCGCCCGAGCTGCGTACCTGCGCATTGAAGAGACGGAGAAGGGGAGCGCCGTAGCTCACCGTTTCGCCCGTCGCCGTGCAGTACGCCTCCACAACTTTCGCCGCAAGTTCGGAAGCTCCTGCCTGCGCGTCCTTGTCGTAGGGGATGAGAGAGCCGCTGCTTGAAGAGGTCCCCAGCTGCGAAGTCTTGCCGCTCGCAACCTCTTCGAGATCGACGGGGGAGAAACCGTTGTTTTCGATACGGTTGACGATGTGAGAGGGGCTTTGCCCTTCGCTGCGGGGAGCGGTGTAGAGATAAGTGAACCCTGTGAGGAAATTCTTGTCGTTGGTCTTGAACCAGACAAATTCGGAGAGCACCGCGCTCGCGTTCAGCTCTGTTACGGCGCTGCGCGCATAGTCTCTGCCTTTTTCGGCGTACTTTTCGGTAAATTCCGTCACCGCCATGCCGACCAGCTTATAGGAACAGACGGTGCATTTGCCGTCCTCTCCTGCGGTATGCGCGGCTTCCTCGCTGCGACGTCATGCCCGCAGGTGGAGGCGTGCCAATGCTTGTTCTCGTCATAAGTCCAAGCGGTGCAAAGGTATGGGTGTGTTCGTTGTTGCCGGAACCGGACGAGCAGCCTACAAAGCAGAACAGTGCGGTAAGCGCAAGCGCGGCGGCGATTGCAATTTTTTTCATAACAACTCCTTTGATCGTTTATAGCCTGTTACGAGGTGATTTTCATCATAATATTATAAAAAAATATGCGTATTTGCGCAAGCGTTTTCTCATAG
>CANRPN010000104.1 GCA_947632505.1 uncultured Clostridia bacterium
CTTTGAGAATGGAAAACCTCGTATATACGAATCGCGGCCCGACAAAACGCCGAGCCGCGATTTGTCTTTCGTCAATTATCTCCTTTTGCCGCGGAAGAATACCGCGAGCGTCCCCGCACCTGAGTGCGTCCCGATTACGCTCCCAATTTGATTGATAAATAATTTCCGTTCGCCGAAGGATGTTTTCAGCAAAGAAACCAAGTATTCCACATCCTCCTCGCAATCACCATGACTGATAAAAATAGGGTCATCGTAATCGAGAATTTGCAGTTCTTTCATGTGGTCGACAAGAGCCGAAATGGACTTTTTTCTGCCCATTGCCTTGCCGATCGGAATCAAATGCCCCTCGTGATCGACATGCAAGACGGGTTTTATTTTGAGCATCGTGCCAATCACGGCCGTCGTTGCGGAAACCCGCCCTCCCCTCTTTAAGTGAAAGAGATTGTCTACCGTAAAATAATGGCAGATATGTTGCTTCAATGCCTCGGCATAATTGAAAACCTCTTCAAGCTCTGCGCCTGTGTCGGCTTTTTTTACAACATAGTCCACCAAAAGCCCCTCTCCGAGAGAGGCACAGAGCGAGTCTGTCACCAAAATCTTCCGATCGGGATACTCTTTGGCCAAATCGCGGGCCGCAACAAGATAGCTGTTATAGGTCCCAGACAGTCCCGAAGAGAACGCAACGACCAAGATATCGTGGCCGGATGCCAAAATCGGCGCCAAAGTGCGCTTCGTTTGCTCCGGAGAGACTTGAAACGTCGTCGGCATGGACCCTTCCCGGAGCTTTGCATAAAACTCCTTCACGTCCATGTGCGCGCCGTCCTCGCCCTCATAAAGCACGCCGTCCATATTGAAGCCAAGCCGAATCGCCACAATGTCGTGCTCGGTATAGTATTGCTCCGGCAAATCTGACGCCGTATCCGTTGCGATAACAAACTTCCTCATCATCTCATTCCCTTTCCCAGCAGGAATTTCTGATACTCTCTGGTAAAATTATACACAAAAGATCTTTGATTGTCAATAAATTTACCGATTATTTTAAGGTCGTAAAGTTTTTAACGCGGGAAGCGCGGAAAGAAAGGCTGACATCGGTGCCGTTTTTCCCTTTTTTTATATTGAGATTTACGGTATCGGTATCGAAATATTCCTTTGCAATATGGGTAAAGTCCGCGAGAACGGCGGCACGCGTCGCGTCATTGATTTCTTCCTTGTCGTCATTAAGCATCTTTTTTAATCTGAGTTTTGTCGCTTCTCGTTTCATATCTCCCTCCGATTATCTATGCAGCGCGCCGATAAACCCGCTGAAAAATCCCTTCTTCTTTCCTTCCGTACCCGCGATCCCTCCCGTGTAGAAATTGGCGAGCAGCCGAAAAGCGCGAAAGCGGTCTGCAACATTGTCGAGAAAAATCTTGTCCTCTTCGGGCACGACAACGATGAGCGGTACATGCAGCGCCTCGGAGATCTCTTCCGGTTTGAGCAGTTCCCCTCTCCGTACCAGGTCAGCGCGTACCATATTTACCACAAGCCCGACCCGCTGCAAACGGTAGCCTTTCAACATCCCGGCAACCCGAGCGCCATCCCGCATGGCGGAAATGTGCGGCGTGGTAACGAGCAGCGCCTCATCCGCACAGGCAACAGCGCGGTGAAAGCCTTCGTCGATCCCGGCGGGAGAATCGATGAGAATAAAATCGAAGCGCGGCGCAAGGGCGTCGAGGATCAGACGCACCGCTTGCGGCGAGACGTAGCGTTCGGAAATGCGGTTGCTTGCCAAAGAAAAGAGCGTGGGATAGCGCGGATGCTTCACAAGCGCCTGCTTGGGGCGGCATCGTCCTTCAATGACATCCACGACATCGAAAGAGGCGAGATTTTCCACGCCCAAAACGACATCGATGTTATTGAGGCCGAAGTCAAGATCGCAAACGATTACACGATATCCGTTTTTTGCAAGCTGAACACCGAGGTTTGCGGTGACTGTCGTTTTACCGACGCCCCCTTTCCCCGACGTAATTACGATTTTTCTTGCCATGTTATCCTTCCTCTGCTCACTTTTCCAACATCATAACGCATTCCGCGCGGTATATTACGGGAAAAAATGTCGGAATTGCAGCTTTCGGGAAGAAAACAGTGACAAGATTTGTTCTTCTCAGAGCAAGAAAAAAATGGGGACGATGACAAGGCGGCCACCATCCCCATTTTATAATAGATGAATTTAGTCCTTAACGGTTGTTTCTTCGGTCGTTTCGTCCTTCCGCGCAAGGAACGCGTCAGACTGCGCAGAGGTGATCTTCCGTTTGATCAGGCCCTGGTTGATCAGCTCTACAAGGCCTTCATAGGGTACACAATAGTCAACCGGTTCGCGTTCCGTTATCTCGGAGTCATACCGCTGCATGACGACATCGATGAGTTCCAAGGCGTACTTTGCACGGCGGTCGTTCTTGATCCGATACATACTCGGCAACTCGGTAGCCGAGGCAAGATCGGACACATCTTCGAGCTTATATTTGCTCTCGGCATAATCCGCCGCATTCAACGGGAGATAGAGGCAAAGCGACTTACCGCGGAATGCAAGTTTTGCAACGAGATCACGTCCGAAACGATAAGTTTCGTGTTTCCAACTAAGTCTGTCATGCACCTTTTTGTAGGAAAGCAGGTAGTTTTTCAGCTGCGAATACCATTGTTTGATCTCGTCCTCTGATTGGATCAGTTTTGCGGTGAAACTTCGGTCATAACGCAGCGTGCCCGCCTCATACGACTCTTCCTCCACGATGATCGGCTCGGAAGCAGATGCAGCGGACGCCGCTTCGGCAACGGCTGCTTCTTCCTCGGGAAGGGCGCCGAACCCGGCGCTTCCGTAGACAACTTTCCGTTTGATGAGCCCTTTTTCGATAAGTTCCACCACGCCCTCGTAAGGGAGATAATAATCTACGGAATCTCTCTCGATTCGGACGCCGCCGAGCCGCTCCATCACAAGCGCGATCAATTCCTTGGCATACTTTGCGCGGCGGTCGTTCTTGATACGGTACAGACAAGGGGTCTCTTCCGCCGAGGACATATCGGAAACGTCCTCTACTTTGTATTTTGTATCCGCAAAATCGCCGGGATTGAGCGGGAAGAGCAGGCAGAGCGTCTTACCGCGGAACGTCATGATGACGACAGGTTCTCTGCCGTAACGGTAGCTTTCCTTTTTCCAACTCATGCGGTCATGGACCTTCTTCCAGGAAAGCAACTCGTTTTTGAGTTCGGTATACCATTGTTTGGTCTCGTCGTCGGATTGAATGAGCTTTGCGGTGAAACTCTTGTCGTAACGGATCGACCCGACTTCGGCGGGTTCCTCAACGACAACAGGCTCCTCCGCAACAACAGGTACGGGCTCGGGTTCCGGTTCAGGCTCAGGTTCGGGAATCGGTTCGGGTTCGGGCTCGGATACAGGAGTAACTTCTGCAACCGGCTCCGCCTTTTTGATGCGCGTTCGAAGAATCAATATAGACAAGACGATTAGGGTAAGAATGACCATTACGCCGACGATGAGTAAGAGCCAAATCATCACTGCGGTAGGATCCAAATCCAATTCCCAGCCAAGAAAATTGACGGCATTCAGCAACATATTCTTTTCTCCTTGCAATTTTTCGTCCCGAAAAAACTGCTCTCATATTCCCTATGGTACGCAGAAAAAACCGTTTTTGGAACACATTTTTTCGAAATATAAGCAAAAAACGGCACAAAAGACACTTTTCTGCCCATAAATCAAATTGATTATATCACCAAGGGAACGAATTGTCAAAGGTTTTTTCAAAATTTCTTAAAAAATATTCAAAATATGTGATACGTATTTCGTTTTGAAAGGAAAATCGCACCAACCAAGTGGGAAGTTTGGCAAATGTCCTCATAAAAAAAGAAAAAGCACGCATACTTAAAGCGGAGGCAAGCAATGATACAACATGATACGATCGAACTTTTGCGGGAATGCGACGCGGGGATCCAAATGGGAATTTCCGCGATCGACGAGGTGAAAGACCATGTAAAGAGCGCGGAGTTTTACACGATGCTCGACGGCTATCAACGGGAATACGCCGAACTTCAAAACGAAATGCAGGGCGTATTGCACGAATACCACGACGAGGGCAAAGATCCAAACCCCGTCGCGCAGGGTATGGCGAAGCTCAAAACGAGCGTGATGATGGCCGTGAAGGACACCGATGAGGAGATCGCCGACCTTCTCACCGACGGCTGCAACATGGGGATCAAGTCGCTCAACAAATATCTCAACCAATACGGCGCGGCGGACGAGCGGAGCAAAGACTTCACGCGGCGGCTCATCGAGCTGCAAGACCGCCAGCTCAAACAAATTTATCCCTATCTGTAAACGAGATTTCGAGGGCGCCCGCGGCAAAGCCGCGGGCGCCCTCATGACATCTTTCAGTTCTTGGGAAACAGCGTATATTCATATTGCGAATCCGGGAGCAAGGTCACCATGGTGCCGCCGCGCTGCTCGGTCAAACGGTCGATCCCGAGATACGCCAAATGGTCGATCGACCTGCCGTAGACAAGATCGACGCCCTTGTAGCGGATGCCCGCGTTGTTCAGATGATCGTGCCCGCAAAAAACGGCCTTTGTGCTCCCAAGTTCCAGAATGGTTTGAAAAAGTCCGCTGTTTCGATCCGGACAGGCGCACCCTTCCCTGCGTTCCCCGAAGAGCAGTTCCGCTTTCCCCGACCCCGCCAAAAGCGCCTGATACGCCTCCTCGAACTCGGGAATGGGAATGTGAAAGTAGAGCATGGAGGAAACAAGTCTCCCCTCTCTT
>CANRPN010000105.1 GCA_947632505.1 uncultured Clostridia bacterium
ATTGTCGTTGCCTGAACTTCCGCGTTGTTTTCTTCCATCTTGAAAAGAACCTCCTGAGTCTGCCAATCGGGAGTGCTCGCTCCCGCTATGATACCGACCCTTTCATAAAATAAAAATTTTTCATATTTGAAATCGTCCGCCCGCTCCAAACGAAACACGTGCTTGCAGTGTGCCGACGCGATTTCATAAAGTTTTCCCGTGTTGCTGCTGTTCAGCCCGCCGATCACGATCACGGCATCCGAATTTCGTGCAATTTCCGCCGCTTCCTTCTGCCGCCATATAGTAGTATAACAAATTGTCTTAAAAATCTCAACTGTTTTTTGACATACTTTTTGAAGATTTTCCGCGATTTTCAAAAATCTTTGCTCTGAAAAGGTCGTTTGGGACACAAAAACGATATTTTTCTCACGAAAACGCGAAAGATCTTCCTCTTCGTTGACAACATATGCCTCACCCGAGCACCAACCGAGAAGCCCCTGCACTTCGGGATGCTCCGTGTGCCCCGCGATGACGACCGTCTTGCCTGCCTTGCCCGCCGCCTCCACAATACGCTGCGTGCGCTTGACAAATCCGCAGGTGCAGTCAATGACTTCGATCCCCATTTCCCGGCACCGGTCATAGAAATTCCTGCCCACGCCGTGGGAACGCACGATCACCTTGCTGCCTGCGGGGATCCCGTCGAGAGAATGCACCGTGGGAATGCCCCGCGCCTCCACCTTTTCCACGACCTCCGGGTTGTGGATGAGTTCGCCGAAGAGATAGGTATTTTCCGCGGAAACGGAGAGCGCCATATCCACCGCTCGCTTCACTCCGGAACAAAATCCGCCGTGACGGGAAAGAAGGATCTTCATTTGTTTTTCTTATGCTTTTTTTGCTTCTTGGCGGCGAGCATGGCGCGATGTTCCGCGCGCAGCTCATAGAGCCTGTTTTTCAGCTTCTCGTCCGCTTCATCGAAATCCGCCTGCGTGAGTTTTTTGTCGTAATATTCGCTCAGCTCCATCGGCTCGCCGAATACGACATGCGTGATGTGCCAGACCTTCGGCTTGTTGCAGATGACAAAGGGAATGACAGGGGTCTTTGTCTTGATGGCGAGAAAGGCCGCGCCCCCGTGGAAAGGCAAAAAGGTCTCGCCGTCCCCCTCTTTGTTGCGCGTTCCCTCCGGGAACATGGAAAGTTTCTCTCCGTTTTTGAGCACTTTGAGAGAGTCCATCACGGTACGCACGTCCTTGCCGTCCCGCATCGCGGGGATCGCCCCCACGTTTCTCGCCCAATACCCGATGACGGGCACATGCAGAAGGGACTCCTTCATCAGAAAGTGGAGCCCCTCCCACGTCGTACGCGCGGGATAGAACACGTCCCAGATGCAGTAGTGATTGCCCATATAGATATAGGCGCCGGGACCGACCTTCTTGTGCCCGTACAGCTTGTAAGGATAGACGAGAAAATGCACAGGATAGAAGAGAACGCGCAGCAAATTCATGAGATGCATCACATGCTTTCCCTTTTTGTTTGCGGGAAAGAGAAGTTTCCGCTTCAACTCCTTTTTCGGCGCTTTCCCAAAGGCTTCCGCCGTTTTCTCGGATTCGGCTTGATTTTCGGGCGCAACGCCCTTTTTTTCGGACATCAGATGCTCTCCTGAATATGTTTTTTCACCGCAGCAAGCACTTCGGCGGCCGTCATTTCCGACGTGTCGATCTCCACGGCATCGTCCGCCTTTTTGAGAGGAGCGAGAGCGCGGGTGGAATCCTGCTCGTCGCGGCGGATGATCTCGGAGAGAAGTTCATCAAGATCCACTTTGTATCCCTTGGCGGTGAGCTCGTCGTAACGGCGGCGCGCACGCACGCGGGGGGATGCCGTGAGATAGAATTTGAAATCCGCCTCGGGCAGCACAAAGGTGCCGATGTCCCGCCCGTCGAGCACGCAGGACATGCGGCCCGCGATCTCGCGCTGTTTCTCGGTCATGTGCATGCGCACGCTCGGGTGTTTGGACACGGAGGAGGAGGCCATCGAGACGGGAGGCCGCCTGATCTCTTCGGAGACGTCCACACCGTCGAGCAAGGTCTTTTGCGTGCCGTTTTCGAACACAACGTCGAGCTTTACGTCCTTCATAAGGTCGACGATCGCCGCCTCGTCCTCGACGTCTACGCCCGCTTCGAGCACTTTGAGCGCACAGGCGCGATACATGGCTCCCGTGTCGAGATAGAGAATGTTGTAATCATGGGCGAGCATTTTTGCGACAGTCGATTTTCCGCTGCCCGCAGGTCCGTCGATGGCGATGTTGATCTTGCCCGCAAGGTCCTTCCGTAACATTTTTGCCCCGCGGAGATACACATGCTTGGGGTCGGTATTTTTCCCCACAAAGAGCATCGCACGTATGCAGAGGGGCAAACTTCCGTCGATATCGGGCTCTTGGGCCGAAAACAGAGAGCAACTTTCAAACCCCGCCTCCCGCGCCGCCTTGGCGGGATAGTAGGAATGAATGTCGGACGTGGAAGAAAAGACAAGGCTTACGATCTCGTCCCGCTTCAAATCGTTTCTGCTCTCGATCTGTTCAAGCAGCTCCTTCACTGCCTTTCTGATCTCTTCCGGGGTATCCTCGGAGATGGTCGTTGCACCGCGAATTACCGTCATAAAAAAACTCCTTTGTGTTCGCTGATATTATAGTCGGACAAACGGAAAAAGTCAACGGTTTTCCCGTTTTTCACTCCAAGGGAATGCCGTTTCCCGCGGCAAATCCGGTCGCAAAGGCGATGTGCAGGTTGAAACCGCCCGTATATGCATCCGCGTCAAGCGCTTCACCGCAGAATGCAAGGCCCTTTACGAGCTTGCTCTGCATGGTTTTGGGATCGATCTCCCCGAGCGATACCCCTCCCGAGGTGACAACGGCCTCGTCGAATCCGCGCAGCTTCTTGGGGGAAAGCGAAAAGGATCTCAGGGCCGTGGTAAGCGCCCTCCGTTCCTCTGCGGTCACCGCGTTGGCCTGCTTATCGGGGGAGATCCCGGCCGCCCGCAGCACGAGAAGGCCGAGCGTTTGAGGCAGAAGTCCGCGGATGACATTCTTCATGTGTTCGTTCTTGCGCTCGGCAAAGTCGCGCAAAAGACGCGCATCCAACTGTTTCTCCCCGAGCGCGGGCTTGAAGTCAAGAGAGAAAGAGAGCGCCTGAAAGGGCAGACGGTTGATCCGCGCGGAGAGGGAGAGCACAAGCGGCCCGCTCACCCCGTAATGGGTAAAGAGAAGTTCGCCCATTTCGGAGAAGATCGTCTTTTCTCCTTGCCGACAGGCTAGGACGCAATTTTTGACGGAAATCCCCTGCGCCGAGCTCAGATCCTGCACCGTTTCCATCCCTACGAGCGAGGGCACACAGGGCACGATCGTATGTCCCGCTTCCTTTGCAAAGCGCAGCCCGTCGCCCGTGGAGCCCGTGGACGGGTAACTCAGTCCACCCGTAGCGATGACGCAAAAATCGCATAAAATTGCGCCATTTGTCGTGATTATGCCACGCATAGTACTATGCAAAAGCTCAATTTTCAAAACTTCGGTATTCAATTTGAAGCAAACGCCCGCCTTGATACACATTTTTTCGAGCGTTTTTGTAACGTCGCTCGCATGATCGGAGACGGGAAACACGCGGTTCCCTCTTTCCGTTTTGAGCGCCAGACCATGCTCTTCCAGCAATGACATCAGCGCGCTCGGCGGAAAACGGTAGACGGCGCCGCGCAAGAATTTCTCTCCGCGGACAACATTTTGCAAAAATTCCTCCGGCGGACAGTCGTTGGTGAGGTTGCATCTCCCCTTTCCCGTGATGTAAATTTTTTTGCCGAGTTTTTCATTTTTCTCGACGAGGACGACGTCATGTCCCTTTTTCGCTGCGGCATATGCCGCCATGAGCCCGCTCGCGCCGCCGCCCACTACCGCGACTTTCATTTTGATCTCTCCTTAGCAAAACGAGGGCAAATGCCCCCGCGTTTTGTTGGTGTTTTCCTACCCTTGCTGTCCCTCGCGCGTTTCGCGCGGGGGACAGCGGCACGTAGTGCCGAAAGGGGGACAATACACCGTGCAAGAAAATAAGGTGGCCCCCTCCCCTACCCCTCCCCCGCTAACGCGAGGGCGGGCAAGAATCCTGTTCCGAACCACTTGCGCGTTGGAAAACCACGCTTTTCCATAAGCGCACACAATTTGCCGCATACCTGCAACTTCTTGTCCGATGAAACGAACGAGAGGACCAACTAAATGAAAACATAGAGAGGGTTTCCTCGCGCAATCCTTTTCGAAGAGACACCCCCTCAGTCACCTGCGGTGACAGCTCCCCCTCAAAGGGGGGGGGCGCAGCAAAGAATTGTGCGAATCTACACCGGATATACGCCCGTCTTTGCCAAATCTTGGTCCACGCCGTCGCGCGCGGCCTTTCTCCACTTGAAGAAATTCTCCGCAACTTCGGGGAAGGAGGCATAGGACAAAACGTCCTCCTCCTGCGTGTAATAGCCCTTTGCAATGACCTCCGCTTTGAGTTTTTCGTACTCGGGTTCGAGATCGTCCGCGGGGCGGTGAGTAATTCGCTTCTCCCCTTTCAGCACCTTTTCGGCCACCTCTTCGTTGATTGGCATGGGGAGCTGACCGTACTTTCCCGCAAACAGGTCGCGGGTCTCCTTCGTCACCATTTTGTACCGTTCGCCCATGACGACGTTCATCACCGCCTGCGTGCCCACGAT
>CANRPN010000106.1 GCA_947632505.1 uncultured Clostridia bacterium
TTTTAGCCGTTCTTGTCCGTTCCGTCAAGTGCTTTTCGCGTAATTCACATGAAAATTGTGCAAAATTCGCAGCAAAGGAAGAATGAAGGGGCAAGCAATGTGCCTCCCTCCCCTATCCATCCCCTGCCCCTCCTCCGCGCGTTCTGCGCAGGGGAGGACAAATGAAAACGGTTCCCGTCAACCGGCGGAAACCGTTTTCGTTTGCATCAATACCCCGTACGGTAAGATATACCGCAAAGGCTCGTGGTACGCTGAGGACAGTGGCAAGTGAGCGACTGCACATATTCGCTTTCAACAAGCAATTCGGGCATAACAAACATAGCTTTACCTCCTTTGATTTATTTCCGCGCGTTTTTTCGCTTCGGTGATCTTACAAGCTTCCTCATACCGGCGGAGTGCACTCCCCGTTTCCGAAAAGGCGCTTCCGGGACAAAAATTGCAAAATTGCCAATCGGGACATGTCTCGCAGCCAGCGATTCGATCGAAGGAAAATCCACGGATGCGGCGCAGTTCCGGTGACTTTTCCCAGATTTCCCGTACCGAGGATTCTCGTACGTTTCCACACACGATGTGAAGTGCATTACAGGGAAACACGTTCCCATATGGATCGATGCTGATGTCATTGACCCCGGCTCCGCAAAGCCGATCGGTACGGGAGCGCGCGCTCTCATACCCCCGTTCGCAACGAAATTCGATATTCCGATTTACCGTGTTGATAACGGATTCATATGCGCCGGGTCCGTCGAGGCGGAATTGAGTAGGCGAAATATCTCCGTCATTCTTCGCGTTCACTGCCATACCGACCTGTACGGTCGCTCCAAGAGAGCGCGCAAGCTCCATGATCCCCCCAATATCCTCCACATTGTAGTTCATCGCCACGGTTTTGATATTGACGGGAATGCCTACAAGCAGACACTTGCGAATTGCGGAAAGCGTCCTTTCAAAAGAACCTCGAACTTGCGTGAACGCATCGTGCTTTTCCGGTATGTGACTATACAAACTGAAATGCACGCTCTTGGGATGGCAAGCCTTCAAACGCAGAATATCCGTGTCCTGCAATGCAATCCCGTTCGTAAAAACAGTAAATAGAAATCCCTTCGAGTAAGCGGATTCAAGAATGTCAAAAGCATCGTTGCGGACAAACAGATCGCCGCCCGTAAAAACAAGTTCAAGGACATTCATTTCCCGCAACTCGTTCAATACCCGCTCAATTTCCGAAAAGGTAAGTTCCTCCTGTTCGCCTGTCACGCAGTAGCAGTGCCTGCATGCCTCATTGCAACGATAAGTGAGTTCAAACAACGCGGAATATAGTGTCCCCTCTTTCAATATTTTTTCTTGAAAATAGGTTTCGGCACTGTCACGGTTTTCAAGCAAAGACTGCGCTCTTAGAAGAATTTGCGCTTTGCCCAACTCTTCAATGAGCGCGAAAAGTCCCGCTTCCATTCCTTCACTGAGTTCATATTTTGTTCGAAGGTCAGTCATTCCTTCCTCCGCCGCTCGTGCCTTGCGGAAACAGTCGAGTACTTCCGCAGTCATGCCGCGAAATAAATACACCTTTTGTGAGTCTACCCGATAAACGATTGTATACTCACCGTATTGCCGATAAAATACATCGGGCGCCACTTTGTAAATCATCTTTTCCTCCGTTTTTTTCATTATACACCAATATTTTTGGTATGTCAAGTATAAATACCATTTTTTTTGGTGTGTCAAGCGAAATACCATAAAACCTGGTAATAATAGGAGTGTGAAAGAGATACGTTTTGCTGAAAATTTACGGCAGTTGCGCCAAAGCAAGGGGCTGACGCAAAAACAGCTTGGGCTCCTTGTGGGTGTGGACCAGCGTACCGTGAGTGCATGGGAACACAAGATATCCGAGCCGAGTTTTCTGCTGCTCTCCATGCTCTGTGAGATTTTCGAGGATACCTATGACGATATCCTCACATAGGAATTGCATTTTTTCAAAATGAAAAAGGCCCCTGTTGGGGCCTTTTATAAGTTTTCGAGAATTTATGAAAGTTTTTCGAGCAGCTTGAAGTCGATGCCCTTCTCGCCGATCTTGATGATCTCCACCTTGACGGTGTCGCCGACGGAGAGCACGTCCTCCACCTTCTCCACGCGGTGATTGGAGAGCTTGGAGATGTGGATCATGCCGTCCTTGCCGGGTGCAAACTCGACGAAGGCCCCCATGGTGGACAGGATACGCACGACGGTGCCGATAAACATGTCGCCCACCTCGGGATCGTGCACGATGCTCTCAATGATCGCCTTGGCGCGCTGCGCGCTCTCGGGATCGCCGTAGGACGCGATACACACGGTGCCGTCGTCCTCGATGTCGATCTTGGTGCCCGTCTCCGCGATAATGGAGTTGATGACCTTGCCCTGCTTGCCCACAACGTCGCCAATCTTCTCGGGATCGATGGAGAAGGAGATGATACGGGGCGCATATTTGGAAAGTTCGGGCGCAACTTCGGGCACGCATTCGAGCATCTTGCCGAGAATGAACTGCCTGCCCTCGTTCGCCTGTTCGATCGCGGTGTGCATGATCTCCTCGGAGATCCCCTTGATCTTGATGTCCATCTGAATGGCGGTGATCCCCTTCATCGTGCCCGCGACCTTGAAGTCCATATCGCCGAGGAAATCTTCAAGTCCCTGAATGTCGGTCATGACGCGAAATTCGCCCGTCTCCTGGTTCTTGATAAGTCCCATTGCAACGCCCGCCACGGGAGCCTTGATGGGCACGCCTGCGTCCATGAGCGCCATCGTGGAGCCGCACACAGAGGCCATGGAGGAGGAGCCGTTGGAGGAGAGAATGTCGTTGACGACACGGATGGCATAAGGAAACTCTTCCTTGGAGGGAATGACGGGTTCCAAAGCGCGCTCCGCAAGGGCGCCGTGGCCGATCTCACGCCTGCCGGGGCTTCTCAACGCCTTCGCCTCGCCCGTGCAGTAACCGGGGAAATTGTATTGGTGCATATAGCGCTTTTCGGTCTCGTCGTCAAGCCCTTCCAATTTCTGCGCCGCCGCAAGCATATCGAGGGTGCAGGTAGTGAGGGTCTGCGTCTGTCCGCGGGTGAACACCGCCGAGCCGTGTACGCGGGGCAGTACTCCCCTCTCGCACCAGATGGGACGAATATCTTTCAAGCCTCTTCCGTCCGGACGGACGCCGTGATCGAAGATCTTCGCGCGAACCTTCTCCTTGGTGAGATAGTAGAGGCTGTCCTTGATCTCCCGCGCGTTGTCGGGATAGATGTCTTTGAAGTGTTCCAAAGTCTCCGCGTCCACCTGATCCTGACGGTTCTGACGTTCCGTCCGATCAAAGGTATCGAGCGCCCAGTCGAGCTTGTCCGAAGCGAATGCACGGACCGCCGCATCGATGTCCTCGGGAATGTGGTAGAGTTCGATCTCCTTTTTGGTCTTTCCGACTGCGGGAACGATCGTCTCTTCGATGAAGGCGCAGATTTTCTCGATTTCGTGTTGGCCGAACATGATCGCGCCCACCATTTCGTCGTTGGTGACCTCGTTCGCGCCCGCCTCGATCATGAGAATGGCGTCCTTGGTGCCTGCAAGGTTGAGGTGAATGGTGCTCTTTTCGCGCTGCGCGCTGTCGGGATTGATGACGTACTGTCCGTCCACGAGGCCGACGACGACCGAGCCCGTGGGACCCGCCCACGGAATATCGGAGATGGCAAGGGCGATCGAGGAGCCGATCATTGCAAGGGGCTCGGGCGCGACGTCGGGTTCCACCGAAAGGGCGGAAGCGGTGACGACCACGTCATTGAAAAGTCCCTTGGGAAAGAGCGGACGAAGAGGACGGTCGATGAGGCGGGCGGTCAAGATCGCCTTGTCGGAGGCTCTGCCCTCTCTGCGCTTGAAGCCGCCCGGGATCTTGCCGACGGCGTACATCTTTTCTTCATAGTCCACTTGAAGGGGGAAGAAGTCCATGCCTTCGCGGGGCGCGGGAGACATGCAGACGTTGACCATGACGGCGGTCTCGCCGCAGCGGACGACGCAGGAGCCGTTTGTCTGCTCGGCGTACTTGCCCGTCTCTACGGTGACTTCTCTGCCGCCGACCGTAAATTTAAATTCTCTGTAATTGGGTGTCATAATATTTTTCTACTCCTTATTCTTTTCTGTTCTTGTGCCCAAACGCCGCCGACCGGCGCGGGGCGATAAAAAAAGAGGGCGCGGAACGACCCGCCGCCCTTTTTTCTTACTTTCTGAGTTCCAACGCCGCCACGATCGCACGGTAACGTTCGATGTCTTTTGCTTTGAGGTAGTCCAAAAGACCGCGGCGTTTCCCGACCATTTTCAAAAGGCCGCGACGGGAGTGATTGTCGTGCTTGTGGATTTGCAGGTGCTCGTTGAGGTGGTTGATGCGTTCGGTGAGGAGCGCGATCTGAACCTCGGGAGAACCGGTATCACCCTCGTGCTGCGCATACTTTTTGATGATCTCGTTCTTTTCCATTTGCGTTTATCCTCCTATGGAAGTATTCGCGTACCGCCAAGAGATACGTGGAGAGCGTAATTCCTCGCGGACGTCTTTCATAGAATAGCACATTTCAAGGAGAATGTCAAAGCATTTTCGGGG
>CANRPN010000107.1 GCA_947632505.1 uncultured Clostridia bacterium
AGCACAATGATGCGGTTGCAGACCGTGTTCATGAGTTCCTGGTCGTGCGAGGTCATGATAAGGCACCCCTTGAACGCCGTGAGCCCGTTGTTGAGCGAGGTAATGCTCTCTAAGTCGAGGTGGTTGGTAGGTTCGTCCAAAATGAGGAAGTTCCCCCCTTCGAGCATCATTTTGGCGAGCATGCAGCGCACCTTTTCCCCGCCCGAGAGCACCCGCGCCTCTTTGAGCGCCTCCTCCCCCGAGAAGAGCATCCGCCCCAGCCAGCCGCGCAGATATTCCTCGTAATGGTCCTTGGAAAACTGCGAGAGCCACTGCACAAGGGTGAGGGTGCAGCCGTCAAAGAACTCTCCGTTGTCGAGCGGATAATAGGAATAACCGATCGTCTTGCCCCACTTCACAGAGCCGCCGTCGGGTTCCTGTTTGCCCGTTAATATGTCGTAAAGCATGGTGACGGCGGTAGATTTGTCGCACAGAATCCCGATCTTGTCCCCCCGCTGCACCGTAAAAGAGACGTTTTCGAAGTACCCCTTCTTGGTGAGGTTTTCCACCATGAGGATGTCGTTGCCGATCTCCCGTTCGTACTTGAACTCGATAAACGGATATTTGCGGAGAGAGGGTTTGAAGTCGGAGATCGTGAGTTTTTCGAGTTCTTTTTTGCGGGAAGTCGCCTGCCGCGACTTGCTTGCGTTCGCCGCGAACCGTGCGATAAATTCTTTGAGTTCGGCGGCGCGCTGCTCGGCTTTCTTGTTCGCGTCCCGCTGCTGCCGCGCCATGAGCTGGGAAGTCTGATACCAAAAGTCGTAGTTCCCGAGATAGAGATTGATCTTGCCGAAATCTACGTCGCAGATGTGCGTGCAGACTTTGTTCAAAAAGTGACGGTTATGGGAGACGATAATGATCGTGTTCTCGAAGTCCAACAGATAATTTTCGAGCCAGCGCACCGTTTTGAGGTCGAGGTTGTTGGTCGGCTCGTCCAAGAGAAGGACATCGGGGTCGCCGAAGAGCGCCTGCGCGAGGAGCACCTTTACCTTTTGCTTGGCGTCCATCTCCCCCATGAGCGTATAATAAAATTCGCTGCCGATATCCAGCCCGTTGAGAAGGGTCTCGGCCTCGCTCTCCGCCTCCCAGCCGCCAAGTTCGGCAAATTCGCTTTCGAGTTCGGAGGCGCGCACGCCGTCCTCCTCGGTGAACTCCGCATGGGCGTAGAGGGCGTCCTTTTCGTCCATGATCTCCACGAGCCGCCTGTGGCCGAGCATGACGGTGCGCAGCACCGTTTCGTTGTCGTACTTGTTCTGGTTCTGCGCAAGCACGGACATGCGCTCGTTCTTGCCGAGGATGACTTCCCCCTTATTGGGTTCGATCTCCCCCGAGAGCACTTTGAGAAAGGTGGACTTGCCCGCACCGTTCGCGCCGATGATGCCGTAGCAATTCCCCGCGGTAAATTTTAAGTTGACATCTTCAAATAATTTTTTGCTGCCGTATTGCAGACTGACGCCGTTGACTTGTAACATAGCTCGCTCCTTGTGGGTTCCGCAGTCGATTATACCATATATAGAAAGATTTGTCTATTGTTTTGGGAAGTTATATTTTTCGGAAAACGCTCATAGGTTGAGGTATGTCCGCCGCCGAAAAATCCGCTTCAAAAAGATCCGCCGTGAAATATTTGCCCTTGACCGCGCTGCTCCTCTTTGCCGCAGTCCTCTTTCTCTCAAATCCCGCCCGCTATGCAAAGAGCGTTTCGGAGGGGATCTCGCTCTGGGCGACGTGCGTCCTTCCCGCGGTCTTTCCCTTTCTCTTTCTCACCGCCCTTTTCACGGGGCTGCCCGCCTTCGAGGCCTTTTCGAACGCCCTCTCGAAACCAATGGGAAAACTCTTCCGCCTTTCGGGCGCGGGCGGAAGCGCCGCCCTACTCTCCGCAATCTCGGGTTACCCCGTTGGCGCGAGAACGGTATTCGACCTCTCCCGCGCGGGAAGTCTCGGCAAGGGAGAAGAGTTGCGTTTGGCATGCCTGTGCTCGACTTCGGGGCCGATGTTTCTCGTGGGAACCGTGGGCGGCATGATGTATGAAAACGCGGCGGCCGGGTGGATCATGCTTTTTTCCCACCTCGCCGCCGTTTGGACCGTCTGTTTTTGTATGCGATTCCGTGCAAAAGCGGCGCCCGCGCGTCCCCTGCGGAGGGCGGCAGACCCCGCTCTGTTCTATGACAGCCTGTACGGCTCCGTTCTCTCCGTGCTCTGCGTGGGCGGTTCGATCGCGCTCTTCTTCTGCCTCGGACAGATGTTCGGCGATTTAGGGCTCTATTCCCTGCCCGTATTCGGCGATTACACCGAGGGAGTCCTGCGGGGGCTTCTCGAAATGACGGGCGGCTGCGCCGCACTTGCAAGTCTGAAAACGCCCCTCTCGTGCGCGCTCTCGTGCGCGCTCGTCACTTTCGGGGGAATGTGCGTCTTATGCCAACAGGCGGCCTATCTCACCCGCGCGGACGTAAAAATGCTCCCCTTTGTCGGCGTAAAATTTTTGCAGGCGGTCTTGGCGTTTTTGCTCTGTTGGGGACTGTGCACGGCGTTCGGCTGCGTGTGATGTAGAGATGTCTCGACTACGCTCGACATGACAATTTAAAAAGACGCGAAACGACATGAAATTTGGGGATGGCGCCAAGTGCTCCAAAATTCCTGCGCGAGCAAAACCACGCTTTTACCCTCTCCCCTTACCCCTCCCCCGCACATTCGTGCGGGGGAGGGCAAGTGCCGAGAGCCGTAGCGCGAATTTACTTCGCGCGTGAAACGGCGAACGGCCGCAGCAATCACGAGATTTCTTTTTGCTACGATCGCCGCTTCACGTTTGGAGCTATAGGGTTCCCGTAAAAGGGCGAAGCACTTTTATGGGAAGAGGAGCCGCCGAGGGCAAATAGAGCTTTTCATAGAAAAGCGTTAAAAGCACTCGCGCGGCGACGACGTGAAGCGACAAACGCATTCGAGCCCGAGTTCCGAGGGCGAGACAAGCGGCGAGAAAAAGAAATCTGTGAATTTAGTTATACGCCCCCAACAGCTTAAAGGAGGCACAGACCTTCTTCGCTTCGGAAAGCGCAGCCTTCACCCGCTCCCCGCCGATGTCGCCCGCGATCTCGATGAAAAACCGGTATTGCCCGAATTGATCTTTGACGGGACGGGATTGAATGCGCGTTAAGTTCAAACTGTACCGTTGGAAAATTTTCAATAAATTAACGAGCGCGCCCGGCTTGTGCTGGCAGACCGCCGAAAAGAACACCATGACGCTGTGTTCGGGCAGCTTTCCCCTCCGCTCTACGAGCAAAAAACGGGTATAGTTGCCCTTGTTGTCGGCGATGTTCTCCCCCGAGAGCGTCACGCCGTCCCTTTTGACATGCGCGCCCACGATCCCCGCCGTGTGCGAATTGAGCAGTTTCAAACTCTCCACCGTGGACGATGTCTCCACATACTGCGCCTGCGGAAAATTCCGTTCGAGATATTCCGTGCACTGCCCGAGGGCCTGTTCATGCGAGCAGACGGTATCGATTTCCTTCCGATTGACCCCTTCGAGCAGAGCCAGACGGTGATCGACGAGGAGCAGGTCCTCACGCACTCCGAAAATTTCCTCCGAATCGAGGAGATCGAGACATTCCGAAACCCCGCCGTTCAAACTGTTCTCCACGGGAAGGACGGCACAGTCCACCTCTCCCGCAGTCAGTTTTTTGACCGTCTCCGCAAAATTGTGGCAGAGGACCACTTCGGATCCCTCGCACATGATCTTGGCCGCATACTCCGAATAGCTGCCCATGGGGCCCAGGCAGCTCACTTTTTTTTCTCTTTCCATTTATACTTTCTCCGCAATGTCGAGAATCAAACGCTCGGTGTCCTCCCAGCCGAGGCAGGGATCGGTGATGGACTGCCCGTACACAACATCGTGCTTTTGACATCCCTCCACAAGAAAGCTCTCGATCATAAATCCTTTGATAACGTTTTTGAAGTCGCGATCGTAGCGGCAGTCTTGCAAGACCTCCTCCACGATGCGGATCTGCTGCTTGAATTGTTTGCCCGAATTGGAGTGGTTCGCGTCCACGATGACAGCGGGATTTTGCAGCCCGCCCTCCGTTTTTCTGTACCCTTCGAGCACCTGCATCACCGTTTCATAGTGATAGTTGGGAATGTCGTTTCCGTAATTGTCCACCCTGCCCCGCAAGACGGCGTGGGCATAGGGATTGCCGTTCGTCTCCACCTGCCAATCGTGATATTTGAACACCTGCGGGCTCTGCGCCGCATAGATGGAGTTGAGCAGCACGGGAATGCTGCCGCTCATCGGGTTTTTGATGCCCACGGGAAGATCTATCCCGCTCGCCACAAGGCGGTGGAGCTGGTTTTCGCTCGAACGCGCCCCACCGCGTTATAGGTGAGCACGTCTTCGAGATAGGCGTAATTCTCGGGATAGAGCATTTCGTCCGCGGCCGAC
>CANRPN010000108.1 GCA_947632505.1 uncultured Clostridia bacterium
AACAGCCATCGTCGCGGCAAAGCGGCGTTTGAAAGAAACGGCTTTCAGCCGTTTCTTTCCTTTTACGCTGATTGCTCCTCTTTTCAAAAAATTTTTTTGGAAGTCCTGTTATACAAGGCGACGCTCCAAAGAAACGACCCGAAAAAGAGCAAGACATGCTTTGCAACGCTTTCGTGCCGGCGGGATATTTTTAGGCGGGATATTTTTTGATTTTTTACCTTATTTTATGGAAAAATTTTCAAGATTTTATTGACAATCTGTCATGGATTTGATAAAATATTGTCATAAATTTTTATGATATTTGTAATTTCTCGGCGTGATGACGGATTTGTTGCGCGAGAAAGGAGAAGAAACATGAAAAAGACCGAAAGCGGGATGCATGAAATCAAAAACAAGCGCCGTCCGCGCGCCGTAAAAAATAAAAAAGAAGGTCTGCATCTGCATGCCAAAAAGCGGATGTCCCGCACTTCCAAGGCGGTCGTAACACTGTTTTCGGTGCTCGTGCTTGTGCTCGGGGTGTACGGCATCGGATCGGCCTTTTTCAAGGATGCCGAGCGGAACACCGTTGACCTCAACTACGGCTCTCCGTCCGTCCCCGTGGCGGAGGGGGAGGTATTTTCTCTCACGGGCGGCTATGCTCCCGTCGACGTCTTTGCCCGCTTGAATTGGAAATTTTCCCAGCAATCTCTTTGGTATGCCGAAATGCACGGCACCGTGGATACGGTCATCCAGCAGTCGATTACAACATACAAGCAGTACGAAAACGGCATCCTCATTTCCGCCGACCTCACGGAGAGTTCGCTCATCAAGAGCGCGAGCCAATTTTGTTACCTCAAAGAAAAAGACAGAGTGATTTGGCGGAAACCCGCCTCGAAAAATTACGACGGTCTGAACACCGATTGGCAGACGGGCGCGCCCTATAACATCATGACGATCGGCGGCGAGCACGGGTTCAAAGCGACGAACGGTCTGCCCGCTTACGAACTGAGCGTCTACGTCATCGCGGAGGACACCGTCGCAAGTACGAGCCCCGTCACGGTGACGGAGGACGGCAAATTCAAGATCACTTACGATTTGAAGCCCGAAACGTGGCAGGAAGAAGTGAACGGCGTGCTCACAACGAAGGGCGCGACCGCCTATTACGTCAACCAAATGATCTTCACGGGCGGGCTCACCACGCCGCCCGAGTTCAATGCCATCTCCGTTACCTTTACCTTCGACGAGAATTGGCAGGTATTTCAGACAGATATTGAGGAAAAATATTCGGCGAAATACGGCCCCATTGCGGCGCCTTGCGTTTCCACCTCGACTACCAAATACGAATATAATACCGAAAAGGCGCATTCGGGCGCATATGAGGAGTATTTCTACCAATATGCCGAGGGTGAAGTGAACAATGGGCAGGTCGAAAAAGAGATCACGGCGCTCGATTGCCTTGCCGAAGGCTTTGGGAGCGTGCTCACCGAGCCAACCGTTCTCGACCTCGATCTCAAAATCGGCGATACGTCCTATCGCGGGATCGTCGATCTCGATCTCAGCAAAACGGATTTTACCGCATTTGATCTCTCCGCGCTCACCGCAAAAGTCAAGCTCGGCCCCCTGTCGCTCTGGGTGGAGCAGGGCAACGCCTATCTCAACTACGGCGGCTTGAAGGTTTCGCTAAAAATAGACGAGCTGATTGCGCTCGTAAAAGATCTCACGGCGGAGCAGGACGGCGGACAGGCGGAAGAGGGAGATCTTCTGTCCGCACTTGCGGACGGCGAATTTACGCTCGCGGACGGAAAGGCCGAGCTTCATTCCGTGCTGCCTCTTCTCGGGCTGAACATCCCCGTCGATTTTTACTTTACCATCGGCGAAAACCATGAGATCGCGGTCGAGAAAGTCACCGCAAACATTTCCGTCGGCGACTCTCTTGAAATCGGCGCACAGGTGAGTTTCGGGAAAGAGCATCTCCCCGCTCTGAGCGCTTCGGAACAGGCGGAATATGTCCCGCTCATGCCCTATGTGAACGAACTCATCGAACTCTTTTCCTCGGACGTCTTGCATGCGGACATTTCCTATAAGGGCGAAGGGATTGCGGTCTCGGGCGGACTTGATCTCCGTCTCAGCGAGCTTGCGCTTGCGGGCGAATTGCAGGTGGACGTCTCTTTGGACGGCATAGAACTTTCCAAGAAGGTAAGGCTGTCTTATACGGACGGCATGCTTTATCTCGATCTCGACGGCATAAAGATTCAGGCATCGGCGGAGGAAGGCATTGCGTTGCTCGAACAATATGTCACACTGCCCGATACGGACGCGCTTTCCGGGTTTGATCTCGGCACGCTCGTAAACATCTTGCTTTCGGATGATTTTGCCGCTATCTTCTCATCATCGGAAGAGAACGGCCTACGTCTTGCCGTCAAGGGCAGCGAGCTTCTCTCCGCATTCGGAGTCGATTTCGCCCTCGGCGATGTGACGATCGCGGTGAAAGACGGAAGGCTTTCCGCGGCCGCTCTCGGTGCGGAGATCGCGCTGACGGCAGGAACGGATGTCGCGCTCGACACGCAGGGCTACATGTCGATCCTTCCCTATGTCCAAACGCTGATAGAACTCTTCTCCAACGAAAATCTTGCGATTTCGGTCTCCTACACCGCGGGCGATTTTACGGCGGCGGGAGAAATCATGCTGAACCTCGCGTCGAAAAAGGCGGCGGGCGAGATCGTCCTCGGCTACGCAAGCGCGCAAAAAACCCTCTCCGTGATCTACGCGGAGGATTTTGTTTATCTGGGCGTAGAGGGCGTACAAATCAAGGCAGGCGTCAGCGAAGCGGCCGCGCTCATTTCCTCGCTGACAGGCGCGGAGAACGATCTCGATGCCAAAACGCTCATCAACAAGGTGTTGGCCCTTGATTTCGGTTCGGTGATCTCCCTCGGCGAAGAGAACGATACGCTCATCGTTTTGATCGCGGGCACGGAGTTGTTGCATGCGCTGGGCGTGGAGTTCGAACTTGGCGGCGTAGAAATAGAGATTACGCAAACGGGAAGAATCACCGCAAAGGCTTTTGGTGCAACAGTTGAAATCTCGCAGGGTACGCCGTTCACCGCAGAGACCGCGGGATACATAGACATCGTTCAATATGCAAACACGATCGCAACGATGATCGCGAGCGGGTACCTCAGCGCAGACGTCACATACAGCGCAGGCAAACTCTCTATCACGGGGCAGATAGAACTTGCGCTTGAAACGCTTCAAGTGCAGGGCATTCTCACTCTCACTTACGGAGCTGCGAGCCAAGACATCAATATCATCTATGGCGCAGGTGTTGTCTATCTCGAAATAGGCGGCATGAAGATCTGTGCAAATATCAACGACGCGATAGCCCTCATTGGGAAGTTTGTTGATCTTCCCGCAGGGGACAGCCAAGAGAGAGACCTCATCGAAGAACTGCTCTCCATGGACTTTGAACAGGTATTCGAGCTCACGGAGGAGAACGATACGCTCTCGCTTGCGATCGCGGGCACCGAACTTTTAAGCGCACTCGGCGTGGAGTTCGAACTCGGGAAAGTCACTCTTTCGGTAGACAGCGAGAGCATAAAAGCGGAAGCATTCGGCGCGGAAATCACAATCACGCAGGGTACGCCGTTTACCGCAGAGACCGCGGGTTATATCGACATCGTGAAGTATGCAAACACGATCGCAACAATGATCGCGAGCGGGTACCTCAGCGCAGACGTCACATACAGTGCGGGCAAACTTGCTATCACGGGCAAGATAGAACTTGCGCTTGAAACGCTTCAAGTGCGGGGAGCGCTTACTCTTACATACGGGAAAGCCAGCCAAGATATCAATATCATCTACGGAGAGAATGTCGTCTATCTCGAACTCGGCGGCATGAAGATCTCCGCCGACATAAACGAAGCGGTGGGGCTCATCGGGCGGTTCATAGAACTTCCGACAAACGATACCGAGGCGGCCGATCTCATTGAAGAATTGCTCTCCATGGACTTCGAACAGGTATTCGAGCTCACAGAGGAAGGAGACACGCTCTCACTTGCGGTCGCGGGTACGGAGCTGTTGCATGCACTCGGCGTAGAGTTTGAACTCGGGAAAGTCACTCTCTCGGTAGACAGCGAGAGCATAAAGGCAGAGGCGTTCGGCGCGGAAATCACAATTACACAGGGTACGCCGTTTACCGCAGAGACCGCGGGTTATATCGACATCGTGAAGTATGCAGAAACGATCGCAACGATGATCGCGAGCGGGTACCTCAGCGCAGATGTCACTTACAGCGCGGGCAAACTTGCGGTCACGGGGAAGAT
>CANRPN010000109.1 GCA_947632505.1 uncultured Clostridia bacterium
AGAAGTGTTTTGCGCTGCGCATCGCATCCTATTTGGGCAAGAACGAGGGCTGGATGGCAGAACACATGCTCATTTTGGGCGTTACCTATCCCAACGGCGAAAAGCATTACGTGGCGGCGGCCTTCCCGTCCGCCTGCGGCAAGACCAACCTCGCCATGCTCATTCCCCCCAAACATTATTTGGAGAAGGGCTATCGCGTGGAGTGCGTGGGCGACGATATCGCATGGATCAGAATCGGGAAAGACGGCAGGCTTTGGGCGGTCAATCCCGAAAACGGCTTCTTCGGCGTGGCGCCCGGCACCAACGAAAAGAGCAATCCCAACGCGCTCGCCGCAACGCGCAAGGGGACCATCTTCACCAACGTCGCCATCGACCCTTCGGATAACACCGTGTGGTGGGAAGGCCTCACCAAGCAGGCTCCCGACCGCTTGATTGACTGGCTGGGAAATCCTTGGACCCCCGCAAGCGGCGTAAAAGCGGCGCACCCCAATTCCCGCTTCACGGCGCCCGCAACGGGCTGCCCCTGCCTTTCTCCCGAGTTCGACTCCAAAGAGGGCGTGCCGCTCGACGCCATCATCTTCGGCGGCAGAAGGGCGACCACCACTCCTCTCGTCTATCAGTCCCGCGATTGGAACCACGGCGTGTTCGTCGGCTCCATCATGTCCAGCGAGACGACGGCCGCCGCGACGGGAGCCGTCGGCGTGCTCCGCCACGATCCCATGGCGATGAAGCCCTTCGCGGGGTATCATATGGCGGATTATTTCGGCCATTGGATCGAAATGGGCAAAAAGATCGGGAATCCGCCCAAGATCTTCAACGTCAACTGGTTCCGTCAGGACGAAGCGGGCAATTTCATCTGGCCCGGGTTCGGCGACAACATGCGCGTGCTCGACTGGATCTTAAAGCGTTGCGCGGGCACGGTGGACGCGCGGGAAACGGCCATCGGCTACGTCCCCTACGCCAAGGACATCGACCTCACGGGTCTGCAACTCACCGAAGAGGCCCTCGAAGGGATCCTCTATGTGGATAAAAAGCGTTGGAGCGCGGAGGCGGACGAGATCGCGGGCTATTACGAACAGTTCGGCGACAGACTGCCGAAGGAACTCAAAGAAAACCTCGCGGTTTTGAAGGCGAACTGCGAAGGCTGAACGGCGTTTGCATAAACGCGGACGATAAAAAAGGGCGCGCACGGCGAAAAGGAGCCGTGCGCGTTTTGGTAAACCGAGTAAATGACTTTATTAGGGGGAAAGTATTTGAGCCCGATTTACCGTTTCCGAGGTAAAGGAATTCGGAAACTACCCCCATTATAATCACCTAATATGCGATTGTCAAGCGATTTATCGCATATTGTGCGATATTTTTTTGGAAAATGTCGAATTTTTGGGGGACTTATGGAACTGAAAGACATTCAAACGCGGCTACGGGAAGTGATTGCGGCAAGCGGAGTGGCGCAGAAAGAGATCGCCAGCAGGGTGGGCGTTTCGGCGCAGACCGTCTCGAAGTATATGAAGCGGGATATTTTTCCCGCGCTCGACACCTTTGCCAAGATCTGCGCCTTGCTCGACGTCAGCGCGGATTACGTGCTCGGCATATCGGAATATTAAATCCGAAGAAAAAACAGTTGACAAAGTGAACTAATTGTGCTATTCTTGCGGTGAATTTTCGCAAAACGGCGGGAACCGCGCCGTTCGGAGGGGCTCATGTTGAAGATCGTCACCGATTCTTCTTCGGAAATTTCGCAGGAAGAGGCAAAAAAGCTCGGCGTGGAGGTCGTCCCGCTCACCGTCGTATTCGGCGGGAATGCCTATCTCGACGGCGTGGAGATGAGCAAGGAAGAATTCTACAAAAGACTTCCCGAGGGGGAATTCCCTCACACTTCGCAGCCGTCCGAGGCGCAGTTTTCGGAGGCGTTCTCGCGCACGGAGGGGGAAGAAACGCTGGCGATCCTGATTTCCTCGCGGCTGTCGGGCGCGGCAAACGCCGCGCGGCTCGCAAAGGAAGCGGGGGGATTCTCGCGGGTGCGAATCTACGATTCCCTCTGCACCACCGCCATGTTGCGGCTTCTCGTGGAGACGGCGGTCGAGAATCGGGAAAAGAGCGCGGACGAGGTCGTCGCCATTCTCAACGAATTGCGCCCCCGTATCCGTCTGTACGCCTGTCTGAACACGCTCGAATATCTGCGCAAGGGCGGGAGACTGAAAAAGAGCGCGGCGATCGTGGGCGGAATGCTCGGGATCAAACCCATCGTCACGGTTTCGGAAGAGGGAACGGTGGAGGTCGCGGGCAGGGCGCGCGGACAGAAAAACGCGCTTCTTTCCGTCGCGCAAGCGTTTTTGCGGGCGGAGGCGGACGGAGACTATCCCGTTTATTTTTTGCGCACGGACAGCGACGCGCCCGCGCGCGAGGTCATGCGGGCGACGCATTTGGAAAACAGTCCCGTATTTTCCATCTGTTGCGCCGTCGGAACGCACATCGGGCCGAACGCCGCGGGGATCGTATTCGTGGAAAAAAGGAAATAAGAAGAACGCCGCGCCGTGCAAACCTGCACGGCGCGGCGCGTTTCGTTTTGAAAAATTACATGACAACGATGTCCCGTTTGAGGAATTCTTCTTTCAGCTCCGCGGGGAATTCGTCGTCGGTGATCAGCACGTCGATGTCCTCCAATCTGGCGAAAGTATGGGGCATGATCTTGCCGATTTTGGAGCTGTCGAGCATCATATACATGGATTTTGCCTTATTGCGCGCCATCTTCAAAAGGTCGGCTTCCACCATAGACCCGCAGGAAAATCCGTTTTCGGGGGTAAACGCCGAGGCGGAAATAATGGCGAGTTCGAAATTGGTATTTTCGAAGTAAGACCTCGCCACGGGAGAAGCGGTGGAAAGGTTTTCCTTCATCACCTGTCCGCCGAGCATGGTCACGTTGAGGTTCTTTTTCTGCGCCAGCTCGATCGCGACCGCCAATCCGTTGGTAAAGACGTGGATATTGATATCGGGCAGTTCTTTCGCAAGGCACATCGCCGTGGTCCCGCCGTCGATAAAAAGGGAACAGTTCTCTTCGATCAAACTTGCCGCTTTCTGCGCGATGCGAATCTTTTCGTCGGTGTGCATGGCGGTTTTTTTGGCGTACGGTTCGTTGGAAACTTTTTGCACTTCTTTCACGGACATTGCGCCCCCGCGCACGCGAATGATTCTCCCCGCTTGCTCCAACTGCAAAAGATCCCGCCGAAGGGTCATCTGGGAAACGTCGGGAAAGTAGGTGTCTAGCTGGTTGAGGGTGAGCTTGCCGCGTTTGTCGAGCAGCTCGGCGATCTCTTCGATGCGGTCTTTTTTCATATTTTCCTCCTAACGATCATTTACATGTAAGATATTAACACAGATGTTGGAAAATTGCAAGCGGTTTGAGATAAAAACATTTTGAATTCGACCTTTTTTTCAAAAAGGGAAGGAAAAAATGTTATTTTCCAAGCTCGTGAAAAAAGTTTTCGCAAAAACTTTTCAATCCATTCGAAGATTTCGCCGTTTTTCGCCGAAAAAGAAAATATTTCTCTTATTTTTCCCGCAAAAGCGATAAAAGTCCGCGTTTTTGTTCCTCGGAAAGCGAGCGCACGCGGCGAAGCAATTCGGCGTCGGAAGATTCTTCTTCCTCGAAAAATTCCGCAAGCGTAATGCCGAAGGCCGCGCAAATCGCCCGCAAGGTGGAAAGTTTGGGCTCGGCGTGACGGGAATAAAGATTGTTCAAAGTAGATTGCGTCAGCATCGCCTCCATAGCGAGATTATTGACCGACCAACCCCGCTCCAAACGGAGACGGTCTATTTTTTCCAAAACGTCCATTTCCCCCTCCTTGTTTTTTCATTGTAAGCAAAATTGAGTTAAAATAATAACCAAAAACAGTTGACAGACAAACTCAAATGGGTTATAATGGCGAAAAAGGGAAGTTCGGGCGTGAAAAATCCATTTAAGCGGCAAAAAGACGTAAAATTCGGTTTTTTATTTCACGTCCGACTGTTTTCGGCGGTTTTTTTCTTTGCGCTTTTTTGTCTTTTGGAAAAGAGCGCGGTATGGGCGCTCGGGAA
>CANRPN010000110.1 GCA_947632505.1 uncultured Clostridia bacterium
TGGTGCGGTCGACAGGAATCGAACCTGCATGGTCTCCCACAAGATCCTTAGTCTTGCGCGTCTGCCAGTTCCGCCACGACCGCTCGTTCGTCAACAAATCTCACTCTGAGCGCCTTACTTGCGCAACAGCTTTATTATCATACATCATCCGAAATCAAAAGTCAAGTTCTTTCACGATAAAAAATCAGATAATTTTTACGAAATTTCAAAACTTTTTTCACATACTTTTCCGTCTCGGGATAGGGGATATGCATAAGATGTTCTCCGTCGGAGCTGTACCTCCCGTCCCGAAGCCATTCCCAAACCGTTCCCTCGCCCGCATTGTACGCCGCCAGCGCCGTCTCCTCTGCGGAGAAGCGGTTCAACAAATAATCCAAATACAGGCAGCCCAGCCGAACATTGTATGAACCCTCCGTCAGCTTTTCGGGGGAAAATTCCAAACCGTTCAAGCGGCAGACAAACTCAGCCGTCGAGGGAAGCAGTTGCATCAGACCGACCGCGCCCGCACGGCTCTTCGCCCTCTCGTCAAATCCGCTCTCTGCCTTGATCACGGCATAGACAAGAGCAGGGGAGAGCCCGCTTTTTTCCACCGTCTCACGACAGGGACGACGGTAGGCCATTGCAGCCCACACAAAGCCGACAAGAAAGAGAAGTGCGATCCCCGCGAAAATAATCAATATATTGCGCAGGCTCTTCTTCATGTTACAAAGAGTATGCGCAACCCCGCAAAAAATAGAACCTATCCTCAGAGCGTGGAAAGCAGCTCAGTGAGGCGACGTTCCAATTCCTCCACGGAGCCGTCGTTTCGCAGAACATGGCACCCCGCGGGCAACGTTTCATAGCCGAATTGGCTATCCATGCGGCGCATGACCTCTTCTTCGGAGAGCCCGCTCCGCCGTCTTACCGCATCAAGCCTTGCCGCCCTGTCGCGCAGTACCACGATCACGCCGTCGAACAGCCTCTCATAGCCTCCTTCGAAGAGCAGCGGGACCTCGGCAAAGGAGATGGGGCCCTCCATGCATGCGAGCAGCCGCTCCATGATGAGCGGATGCGCGTAGGAATTGAGTTTTTCCCGCGCCCCGCTGTCCAAAAAAACAATGTGCGAAAGGGCGGCACGGTCGAGCGTCCCGTCCTTCACAACGGAGGGAAAGAGGCGGGCAAGGCCCTTCAAAAATGCGTCTTCGCGGATGAGCCGAGCATAAATTTCATCGCAGGAAACCACGTTGTAGCCGCGTTTTTTTAATAGATCGAGCACTGTGGACTTGCCGCTTCCGATCCCGCCTGTGACGGCGATCTTACTTTGCTTCATACCAATTCGCTCCCGAGGAGACCTCCGCAGTCAGGGGCACATCGAGCGAGACCGCACCCTCCATCTCTTCTTTGAGAATGGCAGCGGCTCGCTCCGCTTCTTCAAGAGGCGCGTCCAATACCAGCTCATCATGCACCTGCAACACGATCTTCGTGCGCAGACCTTCCGCTTCGAGACGGCGGAAAACGCCGAGCATCGCGAGCTTGATGATGTCCGCCGAGCTCCCTTGAAGGGGCATATTCATTGCGGCGCGCTCGCCGAAAGAGCGCATGGCATAGTTGGAGGACTTCAACTCGGGGATGTAGCGCTTGCGCCCCAAAATTGTATTGACGTAGCCGTTCTCCTTGGCAAAACGAACGTTTTCGTCCATATATTCTTTGACGTCGGTGTAGGTCGCGAAGTAGCGGTCGATGTACGCCTGCGCTTCGGCAGTGGTACAGCCGACGTCCTTGGCGAGCCCGAAGGCGCTGATCCCATAGATGATGCCGAAGTTCACCGCCTTTGCGCGTCTCCGCATGAGCGGTGTAACTTCCTCCGCTTTCACGCCGAATACCTGGGCCGCCGTCGCAGCGTGGATGTCCTTGCCCGTGCGGTACGCCTCCAAAAGAGGTTTACAGCCCGAAAAATGAGCAAGCAGCCTCAGTTCGATCTGCGAATAGTCGGCATCGAGCAGAATATTCCCCTCACGGGCGATAAAGAGTTTTCGAAGCTCCCGTCCCTCCTCGCGGCGGATGGGGATGTTTTGCAGATTGGGATCGGAACTCGAAAGCCGTCCCGTCGTGGTCATGGTCTGGTTGTAGGTGGTGTGAACGACCCCATCCCGCACGAGCGGGCGGATGCCGTCAATGTAAGTGGATTGCAGTTTCTGCACCTCGCGGTAGCGGAGAATGACGCCTGCGATCTCATGTTTTTGGGCAAGCCGTTCGAGCACCTCCGCATTGGTCGAATAGCCGCGGGCATTTTTTCTGAGACCCTTGGTCTCGAAGCCGAGCTTTTCAAACAGTACCTCGGAGAGTTGCACCGGGGAGTTGAGATTGAAGCGGACTCCCGCAAGCGCATAAATCTTTTCGGAGAGCTCGCTGAGCTCCGCGGAATATTTTTCGGAAAAGACGAAGAACATCTGCTCGTCCACCCGCACGCCTGTCTTCTCCATATCGAAAAGTACGCGCGCAAGGGGAAGTTCCGGTTCTCGGTAGAGCTTTTCCTCCGCCGTACCGCGCGTCCGTTCGTACGCCTCTTCAAACGCACGCTTCACCGCCAAGGCGCAATGGGTATCGGGAAGGGCGAAATCTTGCACATAGTCCTTTGCCGTGGAGGCACGCCGATTGGAATCTGTGAGATAGCGCAGGAGGGAGACGTCCTCCATGGGACAGGTAACCTCAATGCCGCAGTCGTGCATACGGTGCAAAAGGGCCTTGCTGTCCGTCACGAGCGCGGTCTTGTCGCCTGTAAAGAGGGTTTGATAGAGGGGCAAAAGTTCCTCGGGGAAAAATCCTGCCGAAAGCAGGCTCTCCCGAACGGGGAAAATGTATTCCGTCTCGCCGATACAGAGGTGGAATCCGTCCGTTTCGAAATCGGCTGCAAAGCGGTCGGCGGAAGAGAGCGCGGAGAGCGCCGTCTGCAACTCGGTACAGATGATCGCGACGGCAACGGCAGGGGCGGATTCTCCGGGGAAAAACTTCGCGCCGAGGAGGGAACGAAATTCCAGCCCCGCAAAAGCGGTACGCGCCTCGTAGGGAAAGGGGAGACGGACGCGGCAGTCCTCCAAAGAGACGGAAAGGGGCACATGCGTGTCGATGGTAGCGAGGGTATGCGAAAGGCGGGAGATCTCCTCTTGTCCCTCGAATTTTCCGCGAAGAGCGGGTGTGAGTTCGTCGAGGTGGCGAAATACGTTCTCGGCGGTACCGTAACGGCGAAGAAGGTCGAGCGCAGTCTTGGGCCCCACGCCCCGTACGCCGGGGATGTTGTCCGAGGAATCGCCCATGAGCGCCTTTTCTTCGATGATCTGTTCGGGTCTGAGCCCGACTTTTTCATAAAAATTTTCCCCTGTGAGACGGTCGAGATCGCTCACGCCGCGCTTGGTGAAGCAGATGGAAACGCGTTCGTTGACAAGCTGATAGGAATCTCGGTCGCCGGTGTAGATAAGCGCTTCCGTTTCGGGAAAGGCGCGGGAAAGAGTGCCGATGAGATCATCCGCCTCATAGCCTTCGAGCTCAACGGTGTGAATGTTCATCACGCGGAGAAGGTCTTTGAGCACGGGGACTTGAACGACGAGCTCTTCCGGCATGGGCTTGCGCGTTCCCTTGTAAGCGTCGTACAATTTATGGCGGAAGGTGGGGGCGTGCAAATCGAACGCCACGGAGAGATAGGCGGGCGATTCATCCTCCAAAATTTTGAACAGAAGTTTGATAAAACCGAAAATGCCGTTGGTGGGCAGCCCGTCTTTGGTCGTAAAAACGCTCATTGCATAGAAAGCGCGGTTCAAAAGGCTGTTGCCGTCGATCAAAACATACTTTTCCATAGGGATATTGTACCACGCCTCTCTTTTTTTTGCAAGATTTTGGAGGAAATCGCTTGCTTTTTTCCGCTGATTATTATATAATCGTTTTTGCCGATTGAAATTGACATGCCGGTGTGGTGGAATTGGCAGACGCGCTGGACTCAAAATCCTGTGGTAGCAATACCGTATCGGTTCGACCCCGATCACCGGCACCA
>CANRPN010000111.1 GCA_947632505.1 uncultured Clostridia bacterium
CACAAAAGTCAAAGCTCGCGATTTTTTCCTCATAAACCTCCTACTGATATGACGTTTGAAACTGCAAATTTACTCACGCATTCACTGAAATTTTTTATCATACCGCCAAATTGAAATTAAGCGTTTGTCATTTTCGGTATTGGAAGGCCACATTGTCTCATATTATCCTGTCAAATAGAGTTTTATGATCGTATATGTCTTGGCAAAGGCGCGTGGGCGGGCAATATTTGCCCGCCCACGCGCCTTTGCCTGTTTATCCCACTTCCCTCTACTTTTCGTAGCCGTTGGGATTATGTTTTTGCCAATTCCACTGGTCGCGGCACATTGTTTCGAGGTCGTACTCCGCCCGCCAGCCGAGCTCTTTTTCCGCCTTCTCCGCGGAGGCGTAGCACGCCGCAATGTCGCCCGCGCGCCTCGGCCCGATCTCATAGGGCAGCTCCCTGCCGCACGCCTTGGAGAAAGCCTTGATCATGTCGAGCACGCTGTACCCAACGCCCGTGCCGAGGTTGTACACATACACCCCAGCCTTTTGGAGCTTTTCGATCGCCGCGACGTGTCCTCGCGCAAGATCCACGACGTGGATGTAATCCCGCACGCCTGTGCCGTCGGGGGTGGGATAGTCGTTGCCGAAGACGCCGATTCTGGAAAGTTTCCCGCTCGCCACCTGCGCCACATAGGGCATGAGATTGTTGGGGATGCCCTTGGGGTCCTCGCCGATCAGCCCGCTTTCGTGCGCGCCGACGGGGTTGAAATAGCGCAGCAGCGCCACCGTCCATGCGCGGTCGGCGGTATGAAGATCGCGCAGAATGTTCTCCTGCATCACCTTCGTCGCGCCGTAAGGATTGGTGGCGGGATTCAGAGGGGTGGTCTCCCTGAGCGGCAGTTCGGCGGGGTCGCCGTACACCGTCGCCGACGAGGAGAACACGATCTTCTTCACGCCGAACTTTTGCATCGTCTCGACGAGCACAAGCGTGGAAACGAGGTTGTTGTCGTAGTACTCGATCGGCTTCTGCACGCTCTCCCCCACCGCTTTCAGGCCTGCGAAGTGAATGACCCAATCAATGTCATGCGCGGAAAAGATGAGTTCAAGGGCGGCGCGGTCGCGCACGTCGTTCTCATAGAAAATGACCTGTTTGCCCGTGATCTGCTCGACGCGGCCGATCGCCTCTCTGCTTGCGTTGGAAAGATTGTCGATGACGATGACCCGATGTCCTCTGTTCAACAACTCCACAACGGTATGCGAACCGATGTAGCCCGCTCCGCCCGTGACCAAAATATTCATAACGATCTCCTTTCCTTTCTATTATAACAGATATGCGGCCGCCAAGCAAGCAAATTCGACCTTTTTATGACTGAGGGCGCGCCGCCGCGCCAGGTTTGCGCGGCGGCGCGCCCTTCCCGTAGTCTTTTTATTTGACATTTTTCTCTCTTTCCGCTAAAATAGAGGCCGAACGCACATTCAGCCGTTGAGCCAATCGTCTTTGAGCTTGACAAGTTCCTTTGTGAGCTTGCCGCATTCGTCGGGAGAAGCGCCTTTGAGCCGTTCCTCCAAGGCGCGCACGGCCGCGAGCTGTTTGCATTTTGTTTTCATATCCTTAGTTTCCTGAGGCGGCAAAAAGTTATGCTTCTCTCCCTTGAAAACGTGACCTTCGGCTATCTCGGCGTGCCCACGGTGGAAAACGTCTCTTTTTCGTTGCATGAAAAGGAGCGCGTCGGCCTACTCGGAGGTAACGGCGAAGGAAAGACTACCCTTTTGAAACTCATTTTGGGCGAACTCGTTCCCGACAGCGGCAGCGTCTATGTGAAAAGCGGTCTCCGCATCGGCTATCTCGCCCAAAACGGCGGCTTCGAATCAAATTCCACCGTCTATGGGGCAATGAAGGAAGTCTTTGCCGAGGACGAGCGGCTTCTCACCCGCCTTGCGGAAACGCAGGAAAAGTTCGCCTTAGCGGCGGAGGCGGAACGCCTTGCCCTCTCCTCGCAGCTCGAAAGTCTGCAAAAGCGGATCGCCGCACGGGACAGCTATCATGTGGACGTTCGCATCCGCACCGTGCTCGGCGGCATGGGGTTCGAGGGAATGCAGGAACAGATCGTCTCCACGATGTCGGGCGGGGAAAAGACGCGGCTGCAACTGTGCCGTCTCCTTTTGGAGGACCCCGAGCTCTTGATCCTCGACGAGCCGACCAACCACCTCGACGTTAAAACGCTGTTCTGGCTCGAAGACTATCTCCTCACGCTGAAAGGCGCGCTCCTCGTTGTCTCGCACGACCGCTACTTTTTGGACCGGCTCACATCGCGTACCCTCGAACTCGAACAGAAAAAAGTCACTTCCTATAAGGGCAACTACTCCAAATATAAAATTTTGAAGGAGGAACGCTACAAGGAGGAACTGCGCGCCTACGAAAAGCAGCAGGAGGAGATCGCAAAACTTCAAGGATATGTGGACAAAAATCTTGTCCGCGCGACCACCGCGAAGAGCGCGCTCTCCCGCGTGAACAAATTGGAACGCATGGACGTGCTCGAACGGCCCGCACCTCCCCCCGCTCCTCCGCGCTTTCGCTTCGGCTACGACGAGAAACCGTATGAAACCGTTGTGCTCGCGCCCCGCTTCGACCTCTACGCAGACAAAAAACTTCTCCTGAAAGACGCCTCTTTCACCCTCATGCGAGGCGAAAAATGCGCGCTTGTGGGCGACAACGGCACGGGAAAATCAACATTGCTCAAATTTTTGAAAACCGAGAGTGCACACGTTCAACACGGAAAATTCGTGAAAATCGGCTACTATGACCAGGAAAACGCCGATCTCGACCCCGAAGAACGGGTTTTGGACGCCTTTTGGGGCTGTTTTCCCGCTCTCTCGCAGACGGAAGCCCGAAAAATTTTGGCACAGGCGGGGCTCTTCGCCGAAGATATGGAAAAGAAGGTGAAGGAACTCTCGGGCGGGCTTCGCGCAAAATTATCGCTTGCGGTGCTCGAAGGACGGCGGGGAAACGTGCTCTTTTTGGACGAACCCACCAACCACCTCGACCTGCCCGCGCGGGAATCGCTTGAAGAGGCGCTGAAAGCCTTCGACGGCACTCTCCTCTTCGTCTCGCACGACAGACGGTTCATCGAGGCGATCGCAGATAAAATCGTGCTCATTGAGGACGGCGCGCTCCATGTGTTTACAGGGAGCTATGCGGCCTTTCTCGATCAACACAAGAGGACGGAAAAGAACGAAAAGACCGAGAAAGCGGCCTCCCCCGAAAAAAAGGAGGAAAAAAACGGCTCCTACCGCAGCCGAGAGGAGCGCGCCAAAGAGACGAGAACAAAATTGCGCATAAAGGAGATAGAGACCCGCCTCGAATCGCTTGAAGAGGAAGAGGAACTCCTCAACACCTCGCTTGCGGAAAACGCCGCCGACTACAAAAAGGTGTTGGAGATCACAAAACAGCTCGACGCGCTGCACGCAGAGTCTGACGCCCTCTATGCAGAATACGAAACGCTCATTTAATCAAAATCGCAGAGCACGGCTTCGCCGCACACAGGCACGGCGATCGCCGTAAAACCGATTTTTTTGAGCGCCGAGATCACCAATTCACGTTTTTCGCAAATGCGGACGGTCGCATGAGCGTCCGATCCGAATGAAATGAGCCTTCCGCCAAGTGAAAAGTAGCGAGCAAGCACATCGACATCCGGCAAAAATTCGCATTCCGCCCCCCGCGCCGAACTGTTTACTTCCAAAATCTTCCCCTTGCGCACGATCGTTTTGAGAATGTCGTCATACAGATCGGGAAAATCGTCATAGCGGATCTTACGGACAGGATAGGGTGCATTGCGGGAAACATAGCCGATATGCCCCACGATATCATAGGCATAGGGCGCATCAAGACTGTCGCGCACCATTTCGAGGTAGGCTCCGTATGCCGCCTCTTTTGTTTTGCCCG
>CANRPN010000112.1 GCA_947632505.1 uncultured Clostridia bacterium
ACCCGAGTGAACTTTACACCACAATGTCGTATTTTTCGAGCGACACGATCTTCGCACTGCCGCCTTCGGCAAAAAAGGAGATCCCGTCCCCCTCCGCATAGACGTTGCCCGTCATCGTGCGCTCTCCGCCGTTGAGAAACACTTCGCAACTCGAAACGTCGAGAAAGATACGCATGCTCAGCAGGTTGCCCTCCGTTGACACTTTCACCGAACGCACCGAGGCATCCTTCTCGTCCGGATCGTGCGTGATTTCAAGCCCCATGCGGGAACGGTCAAAGATGACCCGATCTTTCTCACGGTCGTAATAGACGCGCGCGTCATGCTCGCCCTTCTGATAGAATTTGATCCCGACCCGCTTTGCATCGCCGAGGTCGAGGGTGAACAGCAGCTCGATCTTGGTTCCGCTCACCTTGGTCAGCTCGTTGCGGCTGCCGATCTTCACGTTGTTGAAGTGAATGGGATTCCAGCGGTAGCGTTCGATCTCACGCACAGGCGCCTGATAGAGACGGCCGTTTTTCAGCGTCAGTTCGCGGGGAAGGATCATAGACCCCGTCCAACCGTGTTTGGCTGTCGGAAAGAACCGCTGCCACATCTGCATCCACGCGATCATCACGACCCGCCCGTCCTTCGTTTTCATCGTTTGGGGGGCGTAAAAGTCGAATCCGCCGTCGATCTCGTCCTCGTACTCCTTTTTGAACTCCCCCTTTTCCGCATTCAGCTTGCCGACCATGTATATGGAGGACTGCACGTTTTCGAACCGCCAATCGTCGGTGGCATAGCCCTGCGGACTTGCGAGCATCACGTCCTTGCCGCCGCATTCAAACAGGTCTGGGCACTCATAGATGCCGCGGGTGGTGAGGTCGTCCCGCCGCAGCACTCCGACGAACTCCCAAGCAAACAGATCTTCCGAGCGGTATTCCAAAATCATGCCTTCGCCCTTTTCGGACATCGAACCCGCGAGCAGATAATAGAATTTTCCGCGGCGGAACACTTTGGGATCGCGGAAGTCCGTTTTGAGGCACTCCTTCGGGAGCAGGTCGGAGGGAATCACGACCCCGAGCTTTTCAAAGCGCACTCCGTCCGACGAGACGGCGAGCGATTGGGTCTGGCGGTCCCCCATGACCGAGGTGTAAATGAGATAGAGTTTTCCGTCTTTGACGACGGAGGAACCCGAGAAACAGCCGTCGCTGTCGTCGGGGCCGTCGGGAGCGAGCGCGGTCGGCTCCAACTTCCACTTGACGAAATCCTGCGTCGTATAGTGGCCCCAATGCATGGAATCCCACGAGGGGCCGTAGGGATAGAATTGATAAAATAAATGGTATTTCCCGAACGCTTCGTTAAAGCCGTTGGGATCGTTCATCCAGCCCACGGGGGGCATGGCGTGGTAGGTATGACGGCTGCCGCCCCCCACGGCCGCAAGATTGTGCACGATGTACAGATCGGCGATCTTGGTGCCGTAGGAGCCGCCCGTCATAGACGAATTCGGTTTCATAGACATCCCCTAAAAATGTTTAATAGGTATAGGTGAATTGTTTGAGATCGGAGAACGTGACACTGTTGCCTTCCGAATAGAGCATGACATTCTTGCCGCTCACGCCGTAAAGGCGGACGGTGAAGGCGGTCTGTCCCTCCACATAGAGTACCCCCACGGAGCCCTCCTGAATGTAGGTGAAGGAATAGCTCTGCCCCGCTTTGAGCGTTGCGGAAACGGAGGTGATACGCACGCTGCCGTGGTTGAAATCGAGCGCGATCGTCTGCTGTTCGGGCGAGATCGAAACGGTTTTATAGCCCTCCTTTCTGCCGCTGTAATCGAACGCAAAGCCGAAATCGCCCGTGCCGCTGTATTGGAACTTGCCGGTTACCATGTACCGCTCGAAACAGCGGAAGGATTCCACGTAGTCGCCGTCGCTCAGTTCGACGGTGGCTTCGGAGACGAGCACGCGCTCCTTGGTGTTATGCGTGTAGGCATCTACGGGCGCAAGGCAAATGCCGCCGTTGCCGTCCGAAACGACCTTTTGCACCTGCAAATTGCCCGCCCAGCCCTTGACGTCCTGTGTGGAGGAGACGGACTCCGAGCGGCGCGACCAACCGATGAGATAGGTATTATTGCCGTCGGAAGCATGCTTCGCCGCATAGAAGAGGTGGCCGTCGAGGGGCTTGGGGGTCGCCGTATAGGGACCGTACTGCGTATCTGCCGTCGTATACCAGAGAACGCCGTCCTGCGCGGAGAAAGTGAGATACCACTTGCCGCCGATTTGGAAAGTATCCGAACATTCGAGGTTGTACACGTCGCCTACGACCGTCTCATCGTTCGTATAGATGACGTCGCCGTAAACGGGTTCGGAGAGGTCGCCTTTGAGCGTGTACTTGACGACCCGTCCGATGCCGCTCTGCGAAGCCGTGACGGTGAGCGTGATCGTGTCCGACGATGCATCATAGTAGGCCTGCGGATCGCGGAAGTCGTTGCGCTGGCCGAGCGCGGCGGGAGGGTCGATTTTCCAGTCCGCTTTCTTGGTGAAAGACGTAGGGCTTGTGCCCTCCGCAACCATGATCGCCTCATGCGGGTCGTGGCTCTCGTTGTGTCCCGTGTAGAAGAAGTAGTACTTCTCCCCCACCTTGACGACCGACCCCGTGCCGATCATCGTGTCCTGCGCGGTGTTGTGATCGGATTCGAGGACGACCTCCTGCCTCTCCTCGTACGTGACGAAATCCTTCGTCGTCGTGAGATAGACGGAATGGTTGTAGGAATCCCCCCGATCTTTCAAATAGTAGATGTAGTAGGTGCCGTTTTCGTAGTAGGGCATGGTGTCGCCGACATAGCCTTGCCCCGCGCTGTCCTTTTCGGGCAGGAAGTTGAACTTGTAATCGTAAGCGTTCTCCTGCGCGCTCGCCGAGCGGAGGGTGGAAAAGTCCTTGTCGGAGGGATCGACGTCGAGTTCTTTTTGGCCGCCGCCCTCGGTTTCGCCGCAACCGACCGCAAACAGCATGACTGTGCAGAGCGCGATCGCGACCGCGGAAAGTTTCTTTGTGATCTTCATGATATTATCCCCTTAAAATACTTCTTGATAGGTCGGCATCGCGGGGATCGCTCCCTCCCGCGTGACGACAACCCCTGCCGCGCGGTTCGCCCGCCGCAGCAGTTCGCCCAGTTCCTTTTCGGTGAGACCGCCGAGGTCTTTCCCGAGAAGTTGATACAGAGCGGCGCCGATAAAGCTGTCTCCCGCGCCCGTCGTATCAATGACCTTGCCCGCGTCCGCAGCGGGCTGCCAAACTTCGCAGTCCCTCGTGTAGACCGACGCGCCGCCCTTTCCCTTGGTGACGAACAGGAGCTTGACGTTCCCTTGGAAAAGGCTTTCCACGGCCTTCTTTTCGTCGGAGAGGCCCGTGATGTCGGCAAGTTCCTCGTCGCTGACTTTGAGAATGTCCGCAAGCGGGAGGAACTCCCGCACGACGGCAAGCAGCTCCTCCGCGCTCTTCCAGAGAGAATAGCGCAGGTTGGGGTCGAAGCTGATGAGCGCGCCCGCCTCTCTCGCCCGCTTGATCGCGGCGATGTGCGCCCCTCTCACGGGTGCGTCGCAGAGGTCCACGCTGCAAAAGTGCAGAATGTCTCCCCGCGCGAAGGGGACGGCGCCGATCTCACTCTCTTCGAGCAGCATATCCGCGGACGGGTTGCGGTAGAAGGAAAAGCTCCGCTCCCCCTTTTCGTCGCGGG
>CANRPN010000113.1 GCA_947632505.1 uncultured Clostridia bacterium
GCGCGGGAGACGGTTTTCCTCGACTTTGACATCATAGAGCTCACCTTCCTGCGCGACACGACGGAGACGATCATTCCCGTTGTGGCAAGTCCTATTGACATCGTAGGCGGTATTTCCGCTCCGATCGAAGAGGACGGCGGAAACGCTTTTAAGTGGATCTTAGGGCTGCTTTTTCTGATCGTATTGCTTGTGATCCTCATGCCTGTATTGCCTTATATCATCAAGGCGATCGTGTGGGTGCTCATGCTGCCCGTGCGTTTGATACAGGCGGTCGTGAAAGCGTTCCACAAGGAGTAGCGCGATGACGGAGAAAGAGAAAGACGGCGCGAAGAAGGCCGTAAAAAAGACGGCAAAGGGAGTGCGGATCGTCGTGGCGGTCGCCGTCACTCTCTTTGCGCTCGTCGTGCTTGGAACGTGGATCTTTGTCGGCGTGCGGCTGTGGCAGTGGCTTGCTCCGCTGTTCGCGAACGCGTAAGGAGAAGATATGTCAAACAACAAAAGATTTCAACGGCATTTTCGGAAATTTCATGGAAAGGAAACAACAGGGCATCCTTCTTATGTTTACGATGAGGACGGCAAAGTATATAAGATCATCGTAATAACCGAGGCACCCGTTACGAATGGAGAAAAGAACATTCCTTTGGATAAAAACCTTGAACCCGGGAAATCGAGTAAGGCATACCTTCGCCCTAAGGCCGATGTAATTGACAAGGGTGTTTGGAATGATAAATTGAAAGGTTGGAAATTTATCGAGAGCGATAAGAAAAAGGTTGAAGAGATTATTTCTTCAAAAAAGTCTAAAAAGAAGTAATAAAAAAGAAAAGGTTGGGGGCACCGATCAAATCGTTTTTCCGCAACGTTCAAGCCCGAGGGCGAACTGAACAACCTTTTCTAATATTTATTATAAGCACCTTCGCTTGAAAAGTCAAGCGGTTTGAAGCGCAAAATACGGAGAAAAGCTATGGAGAAGAAAATCGAAAAACAATTTTGCCGCTATGTCGTGTTGGAGTATGCGACGGGGAAAGAACTTGTCCGCGGCGAGAAAATGAAAGACTGTTCGGAGTTATACTATTCGGGCAGTTTTTTGAGTTTGCACGGCTTTGTCCGTGAATACCGCCGCTTTGTCATTCTGAAAGGAATGACGTGCCTGATCGTTTATTGGGCAAGCAATCATCGGCCGAAGCGCCCGCAGCGGGGTTCTTCGGTTTCCCCCTATGGGTTGATCTTCGGTTTCAGAGTGGCAGGACGCTCGGGTGCGGACTGTACATATCCCGAGCTCGTTTCGGAGGGCATATGAAAGGTTGGAAGTTGTTGCTTTGGGTGGCTGCGCTCCTGATCGGCGCGGTCGTGGTCGGTTACTTTGTATATACGGGGTTCCAAGTATGAAGCGGATCAATTACCGGCATTTCGTTTGCATTGCGATCACCCTCGGCTTTATCGTCTGCGGGGTGTTTGCCTTTTCCAACGCGTTTTGGCGGCTGGTCGAGAGCTTCCGCGATCTCGGACTTTCGGTCGCATATTATTTCTGCGAGTTGTTTGAGATCCCCTATACGTTCACGCCTACGGTCAATGAATTGCCGAGCCGTCTGCCTACCATTTTTTTGCCCGAGACATGGGAAGCGTTCAAAGTGTCTTGGGGGGTCTATTGGTCGCTGTGGGCGACGAAAGAGAATTTCTTCGGCTATCTTGCCGTTCTCGGAAATGTCGTTCGTTGGCTCATTGTCTTGCTTCTGCCTCTGATCCTCTGTATCGTTCTTCTCCGCTTGGCGTGTGAACGGTATTTGCGGAATATGAAGGGCGAGGAGTCTCATGCCGAAGAGAGCCGGCCGCTGAAACTATTCAAGCGGATCGCGAACAATACGCTTCGGCGGGTGCGTATTTGGTGTATCGGATTTTTCGCGTTTTTGCGGGAGCATAAAATCTACGTCACGATATGGATCTGTATGTGGGCGTATTTTTTCAATGCGTTTACGATCGGACTTGAATTTTTTGCTTATTATTTTTATTTTGTTTTGTCTTTCGATTTTGTAAATCTTTACCGACAAGCCTTTAAGTTGGTTTGCGATCTGACGGTGGTCTTTGCCACGGTACCGCTATGGCTTTTGGCGATCGCTGCTGTATGGTTCTTGGACCGCCTTTCCAAGAAGCGCGGGTATGCGGTGCTGGAACATCACGAGCGGCGCAATCGCGGTTTTTTGAATGCCCGGGGAGTGGTGCTGTTCGGGGTAGGCCAACCCGGCGTCGGAAAGACGGAATGGGAGACCGACGCGGCGCTTTCGTATGAAGTGCAGATCCTTGATGACGCTCTCGAAATTATTTTGGAGACCGATCGGCATTTCCCTTATTTTCCCTGGATCACGCTTGAAGATGCACTTCGTAAAGCATCGTACGATCATGTGATCTATGATATTTGGAGTGTCCGCCGTTGGGTCAGACAGCGCAAACAGCTATGGCAGCGCCACTGTTCCCCGGCCGCGCTCTTTGGGTATGAGGCAGAGCGGTACGGTCTGACTTACAATGATGATCTGACGACGATCGATATTTGGCAAGCGATCGAGGACTATTCCTGTGCGTACTTTATTTATACGATCCAATCCTCCTATCTGATCTCTAATTATTCTATCCGATCGGACAAGCTCATGGATGACATCGGAAATTTCCCGCTATGGAATACTGACTTCTTCAAACGGGACAGCCGTTTGATCGACAGCTTTTCCCGCCATTCTCATATTCTCGATTTTGACATGTTACGGCTCGGAAAGAGAATGCTTTCCGATAATCCCAACCGCGCCGCGTTTGGGTTCGGCGTATGGATCATCGACGAAGTTTCGACGGAGCGCAAGAACGGCCCCGAGACGCAACATCTGAGAGTGGATGCCGAAGAATGCAATCAAAAGAACGATCTTTTCAATGTCTGTGTCGGCTGAGTCGCCACGCTTGCGTGGTGGCAAATCGTGTATTCGTCCATATTTTGGCGACGCTCCAAAGGACGGGCGATCTGAATGCGGGCTTTCTTGAATTGGGCGATGTCGTAGATCTGCGTGAGCAGAGCGAAACAAAGCCGGTACTTCCATTTTGGGCGCCGTATTGGTTGGTGAGCGCCTTGTTCCGTTTCTTGGCGGGCAAGTATCGTTCTTTTTATCTACAATATCGGTTTGTGCGCGGAGATCACACGTTGATGTCTTATTTATCGCACGGAATTATTTCCGCATTCGGGAATTATTGTGAACGGATCGAAAAGCTGTTTGGCTGCCAAAAAGTGAAGGTGCGGATCCTTCGCGGAAAAGATGACGGAAACTATGAGGAAGCGGTATGGTTCAAACAGCATAAAAAGGTGCGTTCGGGACGGTATTCCACGGACTGCATGAGAGCGATCTTCGAAGAGAGGAGCATGTATAACCGCGTGAGTTTAGACGATATCGCGGAGTATTCGGACATCATGGCGACTGCGGAAGAACGCGTTATGCAGCATTCCCATACGGGCAAAGAGATCGACCGTTTTATAAGCCAAGCCGGGGACGCGGGGCTTGGAGCGGTTTAGCGCTCCCCCGCGTCCCGGCTGCTTGTTCGTTTGCTGCGGCAGAGTGATGTCCAAGCGCTTGGACATCATTTGTGGATAACTTTCAAGGATTTTGAGCGAGTTTTTTGGG
>CANRPN010000114.1 GCA_947632505.1 uncultured Clostridia bacterium
AAGGACATCTCCCGCCCGTCCGTAGCCGTACAGTTGCTGCGCATAGGTGAGCGCGCCGCTTCCCTCCACGTCGTTGAGATAGGCGGTGTTGAGGGGCTGGTGAGAATCGAGCGCAACGGCGGGGAGTCCCCTTTGCAGACGCTGCGCGAGATACTCTCCCCGCGCGCGGTCGGTTTGGCGCAGCGTCTCCGCAAATTCTTCGGGACACTTCCGCGGAAGCACAAAACCTTTCATGAGTTCCCCTACGATGTGTTCCGAATCGGCGCAGCTGCCGCCGTTGCCGCAGAGATAGAGGGTGCGGCCGTCCGAAAAGCACGCTTCGAGCAGAGAATAGGCGCCCTCGATCTGTTCCTTGCAGATTTCGAGCGCGGGATAACGGCCGATCAAAGTTTCAATGTACATGTTCTTTCTCCAAGATGAGGTTGACGCATTCGAACAGATCTTTGCCGCAGAGATCTGCGCGGGGGTCGCTGCCGATGACTGCGGTCTTGCAGCCGGCGTTGATGCCGCAGAGGACGTCATTTGCGCTGTCGCCGATCATCCAGCTTTTGGAAAGGTCGATGTTGAACTCCCGTGCGGCGCGAAAAAGCATTCCGGGCTTGGGTTTGCGGCAATCGCAGACGATCTTGTATTCAGGACGCTCCCCCTCGAACCCTCTGTCGGGATGATGGGGGCAGAAGCAGACGGCGTCGAGATAGGCGCCGTGCCTGCCGAGCAGCGTTTCCATTTTGTTGTGGATCTCATTCAGCTCCCCGAGGGAGACCTCGCCGCGTGCGATCACGGGCTGGTTTGAGGCCACGATTGCGAGAAAGCCGCTTTGGTTGATGCGCTTGACCGCCTCTCCCGCGCCCTCGCACAGTTCAAACTCTTCGATCTTGCGCAGAAATCCCACGTTCTTGTTGATCGTGCCGTCACGGTCGAGAAAGACCGCCCGCTGTCGGTTGGCGAGATTTTTGCCCGCGACCTTTCCGCTGCGGAGATCCTCCGTCACCGCATAGTAGCGCTCGGGTGTGCCCATGTCACAGACATATTCTGGGGAATCATAGGCATACAGCTCTCCGCCCGCAATGAGCGGTTTGAGAACGTCGCGGTCGAGATCGGTTTTTTTCGGCTCGGAAAATCTCTCCAAGATCCTCGGAGAAAAAAAGTGCAGCCCCGCATTCACGCGGTTTTTGTACCAGCCGCGCGCTTCCTCCTTGTGCAACCAGCCGATGATCTTCCCCTCTTCGTCGGCCACGATGACCGCGCTGTCGTACGGGTGCGAATTGGGATGGGTGAAGAGAGTGGCAAGCCCCCCTCTTTCACGGTGAGCTCGGTAAAAGCGCATGAGGTCGACGTCAAAAATGAGATCGCCGCAGAGGAGGAGAAAATCTTCCTCGATCTTTCCGCGCAAATAGAAGAGCGCGCCCGCCGTTCCGAGGGGCGTTTCTTCCCGCAGATATTCGATGTGCACGCCGAAGCGGGAGCCGTCCGAAAAATACGATTCGATGACATGCCCCAAATAGCCCGTCACAAGAACAATATCGCAAAAGCCCTGCCGCCGCAGGGTTTCTATCTGATATTCGAGAATGGGTTTTCCGAGGATGGGGATCATCGGCTTTGGGACCTCCGAGTTGATCTCGGCGATCCTCGTTCCTCGTCCGCCCGCCATGATGACCGCTTTCATCGCAATGCTACGCTTCCCGCCTGCCGTCGCATTCATAGAACTCAGGCGCGTTATGTATGATCGTCGCCCCCTCTTCCTCGAAGGAGAAAGGCACATGTAAATGGGGCTGCATGGCACGGATCAGCCGTTCGCGTTCGTCCGGTCGCACATAGAAGAGCAAAAATCCTCCTCCGCCCGCGCCGAGCAGCTTTCCGCCGAGCGCACCGGCAGCGATGCCCCTCTGATAGAGTTCATCGATCGTGCTGTTTGTAATGTTCGATCCTGCGCCCGATTTGAGTTTCCACTCCTCGCCGAGCAGTCGGCCGAAGTCGTCCAGATCTGCATCGTTGTCGAGCAGGATGCCCTGCGCCGTCTCCAAGAGGCTGAGCATTTCACGGTAGTCGCCGGTATGGAGGCCGATCTCCGATTTCGTGCGCTCCTGGATCTCGGAGGAAATGCGCTTGGTGTCCGTAAAGAAGAGGAGCAAATTATGATTGAGCGCCGTTTTGCGCAGCGCGGGAATGGGCAACGGCGTCACCTGAAAGCGATCGGCATAAAAGTCGATACGGTTGAAACCGCCGTACGCCGCAGCGATCTGGTCTTGCCAGCCGCCGGACTCCCGGCAGAGGGTGCGTTCGAGATAGATCGCTTCCTCGGCAAGTTTTTGTTTGCCTACCGTCTTTCCTTTGAGGGCATAAAAGGCGTTGAGAAGGCCCACCGAGAAAGAACTGCTCGTGCCCAGCCCCGTTCTCGCGGGCAGATCGGCGTCATAGGAAATGCGCAGTTCGTGCATGTCGAGCATCTTCATGGCGTTTCTGACAGCTGGGTGATCGATCTCATCAATGGCCTTCACCTGTTCGATCATGGAATAGGAGATCTCGGTGGTGTAGTCAAAAAAGGGCGGGAGATGCCGCACCGTGACATAGCAATATTTATCGAATGTAGTGGAAATGACCGCTCCGCCGTTTTCACGGAAGAACTCCGGCAGATCGGTTCCTCCGCCGAAAAAACTCATTCTGAACGGTGTTTTCGTGATAATCATTGTTGCTCCTATTTTGCACCGTCGCGCTTCAATACGCCCACGATCGTTTTGAAAAAGATTTTGATGTCCAATCCGAGCGAGCAGTGATCGACGTAGTAGAGTTCGAGCTTTTGCCGCTCTCCGCTTGCGTAGGTGCAGTTGCTTCTTCCGTTTGCCGCCCACCAGCCGATCATCCCCGGCTTTACGGAAAGCAGCTTTTGCATGTCTGCTCCGTATTTGCTTTTTGCCTCTTCCTCCATAACGGGACGGGGCCCGACGACCGATAGATCGCCCTTGAAGATGGACCAAACGTTGGGGAGTTCGTCGAGGCTTGTCTTGCGCAAAAATTTTCCGAGCTTGGTGACGCGGGTGTCGTTGTCAAGTTTGTATTCTTCTAGATAGTTCTGATATTCCTCGGGCGAGAGAATATCTTCGAGCTTGTCCGCGTTTTTCTTCATGCTGCGGAACTTGGGAAGATAGATGGTTTTTCCGTTCTTTCCGAGGCGTTTGTGCCGATAGAAAGCGGGGCCGCCGTCACTGCAACGTACGAGAATGGCGAGGAGCAGATACAGCCAGCAAAAGACGAGGAGAAACAGCCCGGAGGTCAGAAGATCGAAAAAACGTTTGACGAAGAGATAGCATCCGAAGCGAACCCCCCTCTTTTTTTTCGGCAGCGATTTTTTTTCGGGTCGGTCAGACTCCGGCATAAATTTTTTTCTCCTTGGCGGTGATCCCTTTCGGTGGGATTATTTCCATATATAAGACGAATTAAAAACGCGATTTGTCCCTGATTTTGTCATTTTTTCATAAAAAAAACTTATCACGCAAAATATGGGACTTTTATGGAATAAATTATACCGACTGCATGGGAAAAAGTCAAACAAATGAAAGGGAAATAAAAAAATTGTTCCCACGGCTGCGGAAATCACAAGATTTAAGCATTTTGCACAATTTACGACAAAATTCCGCAAGATTATGT
>CANRPN010000115.1 GCA_947632505.1 uncultured Clostridia bacterium
CTTACGCGGGATGTCGGGCACCGTCAGCGTAACGCAAAAAGCGTCGGACTTCCACGGCTCGATTATATCGCCGTGGCCCTGTTTTGTCAATCCGCTGCCTCTGTGAACTTGTCAAGCTGCTTTCCCCTCACTCCTCCACAATGAGCCGTGGGGAGATTCGGTTCCCGATAAATGACCTGTCCCACTCCCCGCCGCCCCTCGTGGGCGGCGGTTTTCTGCCGCGTGCTCTAATTTCGCGTCGTCAACTGCGCCTCCTCAAAAAACATTTCTTGCATTCTGTATAAATACATAGACGGCAATCGAGAGTTCCGGCTTGTTCGTACAGGTTAAGGTTAATTGGCCGCTAGACACGTCCGACAAATATATCCCCGCAGCATTGTACCAGCTTATTTGACTATAATCCGGATACACAGCCACAAACTGACTCCATGCGTCAGAATCAATCTTGTCCCACGTTAGCGTACATCGGTTAGAAGAATTAAAACTGGAGGCTCCGATTATAAATTTTTTGATGAGGGGCGGGCTTGCAAAGTCCGTTTTCTCGACCGCCGCCTCCACCGTCGTCCCGTTGCCCTTCAACAGCCCGTTGATGTCCGTCGCCGTGGTCGTCGACACCGTGTTCGGCCCCGGGTCTCCCTTCGCACCCGCAGCTCCGTCTTTTCCAGGAGCGCCGTTCGTTCCGTCCGCGCCCTTCGCTCCGTCCTTGCCGTTGAGAACGGTAAAATCGTGCGCCCCCTGCGCGTCCGTGATGGTGACCTTCGTGCCGCCCGTCGTCGGCTCCGTCGCCACCGTCGGCGAAAATCCGTCCTTCCCGTTCGCGCCCGCAGCTCCGTCCTTTCCCGGTGCTCCTGCCGCGCCATCCTTACCCGGCGACCCGTCGTCGCCCTTGTCGCCCTTGAGCGAGCCTGAGTCCAGCTTCTCCTGGAAGGTCTCGCCGTCCTCGAATGCTATGTCCCCAGCGCCGATGGTGACGTCCGCCGCGAGCGCCTTGCCGTTCACTTTTCGCGTAGTCGGCACGGCGCCCACATCGCCCGCCCCGAGCGTAACATTAGCCGACAGCGCGTGTCCGTTGACCGTCCTCTCCACCGGCACCGCTCCGACGTCCGCGGCGGACGGCATCCACGTGTCCGCCCGGGCGTGAACTTCCGCCGCCGTCGGCGTCCACGTGTCAGGACGCGCCTTCACCTGCGCCGCCGTGACCTTGTGCGGGTTCTCGACGTTTTTCGTATGCGCGGAGAGCTTCGCGTCCACGGCGTCGGCGCTCCCCTCCGGGTCGTAGTTCATCTCGGGAAGCTGCTCGGCCTTGACCTTGCCCTCCACCAAATCCGCCTTGTTCTTCATCGCCGCCTCGTAGACGCCGGAGTCGACCTTTCCCGCGAGGGCGCTCTTCGTCTCCGCGTCGTCGGCCTTGAGCGCGAGAGACTCGCGAATGTCGCCGTGCGCCTCTCCGCTCGCGTCGTGCTCGGAAAGCGCGGTCTCGGCGGATGTCTTGGCTGCTTCGAGCTCGTCCTTGCCGGCCTTCTCCGCGAGCGCGGCCTTTGTCTCCGCGTCGTCGGCCTTCTCCGCGAGCGCCGCCTTGGTCTCCGCGTCGTCGGCCTTCTTCGCAAGCGCGTCCTCCGTGCCCTGCCTGTCCGCTTTGTCCGCGAGGCGGCTCGTGACGCTTGTCTCGTCCGCCTTCTGCTCGAGCTCCGCGCGTATGTCCGCGTGCGCCTCGGGCGAGGCGTCGTGCGTCCCTATCTGTCCGTCGGCATACGCCTTGGTCTTGGTCTCGGACTCCTCGAGCTCCGGGTGCGTGACGATATCGCCGCCGGCGATCTCCTCCGCGGACTTCGCGGCGGCCTCGGCTCTTACGGCGGACTGCTCCGCCGCCGAAGCGGACTCTCCCGCCTCCGCCGCGCTCGCCGCGGCGGACTCCCTGCTCGCGCCGGCGGCAGTCTCGCTCGACTTTGCCTCTGCCGCGCTCGCCTCCGCCGCGTCCCGCGCGGTCTCGGCTTTTCCGAGGGCCGTTTCCGCGCCGGTCTTTGCCGCTTCCGCGTCCGTCACATAGCCCGCGAGCGTCTCCGTGACCTCCGCCGCCGCGTCCCCGGCAGCTTTCTCGGCTCGCGACGCCGACTCACGCGCGGCGTCCTCGCTTGTCTTCGCCGCCTCCATGCTGCCCTTCGCGCTCTCCGCGTCTGCGGACGCCTCGGCGGCGCTCGTTCCTGCGGCCTCTTTACTCTTTGCAGCTTCCGTGGCGCTCTGCGCCGCCGCGCTCGCGGACTGCTCCGCCGAGCTCCTGCTTTCCTCCGCGCTCCCGGCGCTGCCGGAGGCGCTTTCCGCCGAAGTCTGCGCCTGCCCGGCGTAATACTTGCTGTTGTCGTTGTCCTCGCCGTCCCGCGTATCCGTACCGCCCACGGCGTAGCTCTGCGCGAGCTTCGCGCTCGCGTCCGCCTCGGTTGCCTTTGCGGAAGCGGTGTCTTCGCTCGACTTTGCCGCCTGCTCGCTTTCAAGAGCCGCCGCCGCGCTCCGCGACGCGGCCTCCGCCGAACCCGCCGCCGCCGTCTTTGAGGCTTCGGCGTCCTCTGCGGACTTCTCCGCCGCCGTTGCCGAGCCGCTTGCCGCCGCAGCGCTTCCCGCGGCTTCTCCCGCGCTTTTCTCGGCGGCTGTCTCGGATACCTTCGCCGCGTCGCGTGCGCCCTCCGCTTCGCTCTGCGCGGTCTCGGCGGCGCTCTCCGAGGACTTCGCCGCCGCCTGCGACTCCTGCGCGGCCTCCTGCGACGCGAGCGCCGCGTCCTGTGAAGCCTTCGCCGCGTTCTGCGAAGCAAGCGCCGCCTCGGCCTGTTTTGCGGCCTCGTCCTCGGAGGCTTTCGCCGCCGTCTGACTTGCCGCCGCCGCTTCCGCGCTCTTTCCCGCCGCCGTCGCCTGTGCTTCGGCCTCGCTCTTTGCTGTCTCCGCGCCCGTGCGAGCGGTCTCTGCGGCGGACTGTGCCGACTTTGCGGCGTCCTCGGATACCTTCGCCGCGTCCCTCGCGGCCTCCGCTTCGCTCTGCGCGGTCTCGGCGGCGCTCTCCGCGTCTTTCGCGGCTGTGGCGCTCTTATCGGCTTCGGACGCACTTCCCGCCGCCGCCGTCGCCTGTTTTGTCGCCTCGGCCTCGCTTGCCGCCGCGTCCGTCGTGGACTGTCCTGCGGCGGCTTCCGACTTTGCCGCCGCGTTCTTCGACTCAAGCGCCGAATCCTCGGACGCTTTCGCCGCCTCCGCGCTCGCCGCCGCTTCGGAGGCGGACCCCGCCGCCGCGTCCTTGGATGCCTCCGCGTCCTCGGCGTAGCCCGCGAGCAGCTCCTCGGCCTTTGCCGCGGCCTTCTTCGCCGCAATATTTGCCGCCGTCTCGGCGGCCTTTTCCGCTTTAAGTGCCGATTCCTCGCTTGCCTCGGCGCTTGTCTGCGCCCTCGACGCCGAAGCGTCCGCGGCGGTCTGCGACGTCTTCGCCGCATCCCGCGCGCTCTTTGCCGCTTTCTCGGCGCTCTCGGCCTCGGTCTGGGCGGCTTCTGCGGCCTTGCGGGCGGTCTCGGCGTCCCGCGCGCTCTTTGCGGCGGCGCTTTTGCTCTCCGCCGCCTCGGTCTTCGCGGCTTCCGCCGCGTTCGCGTAGCCCTTGGCGTCCTGT
>CANRPN010000116.1 GCA_947632505.1 uncultured Clostridia bacterium
CGACATGGAGATCATCAAGAGCAAGCTGGACTTCTATGGTCTCAATACTTATACGGGCGACCGCGTGACGAGGGAGAACGGCAAGATCGTCTATCCCAAGCCCGCGCCCACGGTGCCCCGCACCGACACGCGCTGGACGGTCCACCCCGACGCGATGTATTACGGCCCGAAATTCATTTGGGAGCGCTATCATCTGCCCATCGTCTACACCGAAAACGGCGTTGCGCTTGCGGAGTGGAAAGATTTGAACGGTCAGATCAACGACGACAGCCGTATCGACTTCTTGAAACGGTACCTGCGCGAACTCTCCCGTGCGGCGGAGGAAGTGGAGATCGGCGGCTACTTTTATTGGTCGCTCATCGACAATTTCGAGTGGGCGGAGGGGTTCTCCAAGAAGTTCGGGCTCATCCATGTGGACTATGACACGCGGGAGCGCACTCCCAAAAAGAGCGCGTATTTCTATAAAAAGGTCATCGAAACCAACGGCGAAGAAATTTGGAAGTAAATAAAACAGTAAAAGCCTCGGGCTCCCCCGCGCGGTGCGCGGGGGAGCCCGAGGCTTTTAATCTATTATTTTGAGTGGAATGTTTTTATTCGGTTTCTTCCCCCAAAGCAGACAGTAGCGACGCTCTTGCGCTGCCGCTCAAAGAAACGGAACGCTCCAATTCGTCAATCGACGCGATCACGGCATTTCCGATCCGCTCAATGACCGCCCGATCCTTCGGAACGGGAATGGGAATTTCTGCGATAATATCCGGCTCCAAATGTTCTTGATTGGTTCCATAGGCGTTTTTCAGCATAAGACTTTGTCCCAGCTCGCTTTGCAGAAATTCATAAAGATACCCGCGGAGCGGCAGGTCCTCCACCACAATGCGAATCAGATTGTTTGTGGCGACGTGGCCATCGTGCTGGGCAAGCGCATAGGTGACGCGGCCGAGGGTGCCCGAATCGGAAACAAGAATATATCCGCGGTAGATGGTCAACGCATCAAGCTGCTTTTTAACCTGTGGGCTGGCCTTGGCGCTGTCTAAATACTTTATATTATCGCAGTTTAGCTGCGTCAAAGCCGTGCCGGTAAAGTATTTTCGGATCGTCGGTCCCGAAGTTACGCCCAAATCCGCATAGGGGCGTTTGAAACGCGGACCATTGAAGACTTTCGCCAAATCACCCAAGCGATGAATTTCAAACTCATCGCTCTCACCCAACGTAATTACCCTGCGGAATGCGGCGTTGTGCTGCGGCAAATAGTGGACAGGGTTGAGAGACAACGTTTCGGGATCCAGGTCCGAAAAAGCGATGGTATATCTAAATTCGCTCTCGATTAAAGTCCCGTTTTTAAATTCTTGATAGCTGTCTGCGATCTCGGACAAATCCTCATCTAAAATGTGATGGCCGTTAAAAATGACGGGATTGCCCTCGGAATCTTTTTTGAAGATTGCTTCGCCTCGGCTCGTTTGGCCCACTTTGTTGGAAATTGCCATAAAAATACGATAATCGGACCGAATGTTTTTTTGTTTCTTCAAAAAAATAACGGACGCTTTCGAGCCGCAAAACGGTTCGAACGTATCTTCATGTAAATTGATTACTGCGAGAATTTGCGCCTGGCTGCAAATGGTTTTTCTCATGGCAAGGGCTTCCCGGTTATCGAGCTGGCCCTTCGCCATAACAATACCGATAATCCCGTCGTCCTTGACCCACGCAAGACACTTTTCCAAGAACAACAGTTCGGGAGCGATTCCCTGTCTGTCATTCAGTCGGTCAAGAAAAACGATTTCCCCGCTTTCCGACGTCTCCCATTGATGACCGTTTCGGTATTGGGAAAGAATGCCTGTCTCTTTGATTTTTATGTCATGCCCCGAACCGAAAGGCGGGTTTGTCAAAATTTTGCTCGGCTTCCCGAGGCCGCACCTTTCGTTAAAATGGGCGGACAGCTTCGATACGGAATCAAGGCTGTTAGCATGTTCAATCCCGCCGTGCCCATCTTTTCCCAGCAGCATATTCGCTTTTGCAATTTTTACGAGTTTCGGCGAAATATCCACGCCAAACAGCTGATGGACGACGTTTCTTTTCAACACCTCTTTTGCATTTGCCGACCGCGCGGACTTGTCAATCCGATCGAAGATGTAATTCATCGCCGCCAAGATGAAGCCTCCGCTCCCGCAAGCAGGATCCAAAATGATGTCCTTCTCTGACGGAGCGGCCATTTTTACCATCATATTGACGACAAGTCGGTTGGTGAAGTACTGTCCGCGTTCGCCTTTCAGATGCGATGCGACATAGATTTCATAGGCCGTGCCGATGACATCGTGCGGAGAATCCATAAAGGAATATTGTTGCAACTGCGAAATCACAACCGCCAGCTGTGCATTTGAGGCGGTAATTTCTTCGGTCGGTGTAAAGACATCGGGATACCTGTCGCGGACGGCATAAAAAAGCCGTCTTACACGGGTGCAAGCCGCATCCCGCGCCTGTTCATTGGAAAATTCCTCGGGCGTAATATGAAAATCGCATTCTTCTTTTGCGCTTGATTCATCCTCGATTTTCGAAAGAATGATGCGGACCATATCGAGCGCAATGTCTTCGGAATCGATTCCGGAGCGGTAGATCACATTGTGACAGCGACGGAATGCCAGCTTCAAATCAACGGGAATGATTAAATCACTTTTCTTGTATTTACCGATGCTGTCCCACGCTTGCTCATATTTGGGAATCCCCAGCCAAGGGATGAGGTTGCCCGTACCTGCCTCTTTACGGTAAAACTCAATCTTGTTTCCGTTTGTCCAAAAGCCGCCTTGTGCCGACGAGGCGCTCATGTATGAGGCCAACTGCCCGTCGGAATCAAGTACGGTCGGTGCTTTTACCTCCGCAATCAAGTAGATTTCTCCCTGTTGATTGCTTGCGCATGCGGCAGCACTGTTGTACACCACAATATCGACCCGCTTTACTTCCCGTCCAATGTTGATGCTCTTTTCCAATCCGATATGTTCAAGGGGATATCCAAATTCCCGATGGAGAATTTGCGTCATTTTTTGGCGGATGCGCTCTTCCGGAGTATTCGGACGGCGGGTTTCACTGTCAAGATAGTCGATAATTTTCCCCTGCGCGTCGAGCGTAATTTGAAATTCTTGCGCTTCAACCCAGCTATCAATGTCGGCCATGGGCTTTCTCCTGCTAATTTTTCGTATTGACACATTTATTATAGCACGATCTCTAAAATATCGCAAGTTCGGGCACAAAAAAATCGTGCAAATCAAAATTTGTTTTTGCGTGAGAAAGGGAGGGAAAAGGTAACCTTCCGCGGCGCGCCCTGTTGACAATTATCATTTGTCAAGCAACAAACCTGTCTATAACCCTTCAATTCGCCCGCAAACCGCTCGCTTCCGCTCGCGCCTCCACCCTCAAATCCCGTCGCGGATTCGTAAAACAAGACAGGATGCGGACAAAGTCTGCATCCTGTCTTGGTCGAGGCGACGGGATTTGAACCCAATAAGGTTTTTAAGAGGCACAATATATAGTGTTTATGATAATAGAAATACATATATGTTGTGTCTTCTGTCCCGTGCCCCAAACTTACCCCAACCTAAAAAATTTTGAATATCGCCACCCGAAAAACTTCTCAATATCCTTTTCGATCC
>CANRPN010000117.1 GCA_947632505.1 uncultured Clostridia bacterium
TCGGATTATGAACCGCGCCGAGGGCTTCCCGCCCGTACATAACGGGGAGAGCAAGGTGCTCGTCCTTGGCAGTTTTCCCTCGGTCATGAGCCGTAAGATCGCATTCTATTACGGCAACCCGCAGAATCGTTTTTGGCGTACCGTGTGCGGGTTTTTCGGCGAGGAGATCCCGCCCGACGTTGCGGGCAAGCGGGAGTTTCTTCTGCGGCGCGGGATCGCGCTGTGGGACGTAGTCCTCTCCTGTGAGATCGAGGGCTCCGCGGACGCCGATATCCGGGAGGAAATTGTCGCCGATATTCCCGCGCTGCTTGCGGGAAGCCGCATCCGACAAATCTTTTGCAACGGCGGCAAGTCCTTTTCCCTTTTGGAGACCCATTTCCCGCAGCTCTTGCCGATGGCGCGCAAATTGCCCTCCACCTCGCCCGCGAATCCTCGCTTTTCCGAGGCGGTCTGGCACAACGCCTTGAAGGAGATCTTCGGCCGTTGAAATGCCCGCGGCTTCCGCGCTTCGGTGGGCTGCAATCTTCCGCCAAATTTTGAAAAGTAGTTGACATTGGGGACAAATTGGTATACAATGGAAAAAACGGAGCCGTTTTGCGGCCATGGAGGACGATATGTTTGAAAAAGTATGTAAAATGCTCGGCGAACATCTTGGCATTGCGCCCGAGAGCATCCGCCCCGAGCAGAAGATCGTAGACGATCTGAATGCGGACTCTCTCGATGTGATTGAGCTCATGATGGCGCTCGAAGAGGAATACGGCATCACCCTTCCCGAGGAGGAGATGGAAAATGTCAAGACCGTGCAGGACGTCGTCGACATGATGGAGCGCCTTGCGAAATAAGATCCGGACCGAAAGGGGGGACGCCTTCCGAAGTGGAAGGCGTCCCCCCTTTTGCAGTTGCTGCGATTCTTTTACAAAAAATGTCGAAAAATATCTGTCTGCCCTTTGCTTTTTTCCTTAGCCCGTGTTATAATAAAGGCGTCCCGCCGCCGACCGCTGCGGGAAGGAGCAGAAAATGGAAATCAGCAAAATTACCGACGAAAATGCCGTCATGCTCTCTTTGAGCGGCCGCTTGGATACGCTTGCCGCGCCCGCGCTCGCAAAAGAGATCGAGGAAATTCCCGCGACCTGCGATTTGGTGCTCGATCTCGACGCACTTGAATATGTCTCTTCCACGGGTCTCAGGGAGCTCGTACGGGCACAGCTGAAAATGACAAAGCGGGGCAGCTTCTCCCTTGTCCGCGTACAGCAGGGGGTCGCCGACGTTCTCCGCATGACCGGGCTTTACGAGAGGTTGAATATACTGTCATGAAAAACAAACGAAATTCACTTTTTTTGCCGTTGACCCTTTCCTTTGTGATCCTGGCCGCCATTGCCGTCATTTTCGGCATCGTGCGATATTTTATTTTGGTAACGGCGTGGAAGTTCGAGTGGGAGGCGCTTATCACCGTCCTTTGGGAGACGCTTCCCGCACTTGCCGCGATCTTGATCCTCGGACTCTGTTCCCTCATTTTTCTTTCCGTACGCGTGAAGAAACCGTTAAAGAAACTGCGCGCTTCTTCCGAACAGCTTGCGGAACGCCTTCAAACGCACAAAGAAAAACCCGCCACGTTCGGAGCGGGATGTGTTGGCGAACTCTCGAAGACGCTTGTCGCGGAAGAGGGCGAACTTGCCTCACTTATCGCACGCGTAACGGAGCAGACGGACGGTCATGCGACCAAGCGGGAACAATGCCAGGCCGCTCTCCGCATTTGCGAGACGGTCGCGCCGGGAAAACTTTCCTTCGGCTCCCTTACTTACGGGGTACAGGCAAGTATTGTTCATGTGCCCGAGGTCGGCGCGGATTTCTGCGACGGCTTTGCGTTGGATAAACGCCGCGTCTTTCTTGCCGTCGGCGATGTGTGGGAGAGGGGACTTCCCGCCGCGCTTTATTCGGCGCGCCTTTTGAAGGAATTGCGGGAAAAGATCGTAGAAGGGAAAACGCCTGCCGAGGCGCTTTCCGCACTCAACGCAAGCACGCTCGCCAGAGGAGACGGCATTGCCGCCACGCTCTTCTGCGGCGTATTCGACAGCATTTCGGGTGAACTCCGCTATGCGAACGCAGGGCATCTTCCGCCGGTCATCGCGGGCGAGCGTTCGGGTTTTTTGCGCATGCGTGCGGGAACGCCGCTTGGCCTGTATGCCGACGCGCAGTTTACAGACGAAGCCTATCCTTTGCGTCCGGGGCAGGGGCTTGTCCTTTATACAGACGGCATCATAAACGCGTATAACGGGAAAGAATATTTCGGCTATGACCGCTTGCTCGCGGAAGTCGGAAAGCACTATGCCGTCGGCCTCACCGCAGATGTCGTTGCGGAAGGGATCGGCAGTGCGGTCTCGGAATTTGGCGGAGAGCGGGAGGACGATGCCGCAGTGCTGTCTCTCTTCTTCCCCGCGGGGGTGCAGCGGCTGCTTTCGCCGCAGCTTACGGAGCTCAATAAAATGCGGGAACTTTTGGATCATTGGTTGCAGGACGACCCGCGAAGAAAGAATATCGAACTTGCATGCGAAGAAATATTTACGAATATTGTCAATCATGCGAAAGCGAAGTCGATCCAGATCAGTTGCGAGCGGGAGGAAAGCAGTCTTAGCATCCGATTCACCGACGACGGGGATCCGTTCAATCCGTTGCAGGTGGAACGCGGAGAAAAGGATTTCTATGCCTATGCCGAGGGCGGTATGGGAATGACGATCATCCGCCGTATCGCGGGCGAAATTTTTTATCGCACCAAGCAAAACATGAACGTGCTTACCATACGTTTCCCCATTATCAAGGGGATTTAAGCGGGGACGGTTTGCGGATAAATTTTCCTCTGAAAAATGCATGCGAGCAGTTGCCTTTTTTTACGAGGTTTGCTATAATATGAAAGACACCTGCGGTGTACGGGATTCGGAGAATGCGTGATCCACAAAGAAATTTCGGGAGCCGGAGTCGCGCGGCCTAGGCAAGGTCTGCTTTTAGCGGAAAGACTGATGTTCGCGCGCCCCGCACCCACCTGCGAGAAGCGGGTTAACCTTTTCCGATTTGCGGCACAGGCGGATGTCTTTTTTTGAAAAAAAGCACGCGAAAAAAATTTTTTCGCGTTTGACGATAAAAATCGGTTGCAAGAACGCGCCGATTATGGTATAATCACAGAGCAATCGAAAAGTTGCATTGGTTTTATTTGGCGGAAAAGCCGAAAAGAATCGCGTGATTTTCTCTTGACGGTGTATAAGGATATGATATCCGACATCCGGCAAGAGGGAATCGAAAACAAGCAAATACGGCCTTGTGGTCAAGCGGTTAAGACGGCGGTTTTAACAGGCGGTCACGGGGGCGTCCCGCCCGAAGTTCTATCTAGCACGAAGGGCGGCACGAGCGGGCAAAGCCCGCGAAATATTCCCGGCAAGAGGGAATCAAAAAAAGCAAATACGGCCTTGTGGTCAAGCGGTTAAGACGGCGCCCTCTCACGGCGCAATCCCGGGTTCGATTCCCGGCAAGGTCACCA
>CANRPN010000118.1 GCA_947632505.1 uncultured Clostridia bacterium
GAGCGGCTGAAAAATGCGCTCTCTACATACGATCTCGTGCGCATCGATCATTTCCGCGGCATCGACCGCTATTATGAGATCGACTACGGCGCAGAGAACGCGATCGGCGGAACGTGGCGGGAAGGTCCAAAGGAAAAGCTCTTTGCCGGGCTCGGCGGGAGCAGAAAAAACATCATTGCCGAGGACCTTGGACTCATCGACGACGGCGTGCGCGCACTTCTTGCAAAGACGGGCTTCCCCGGCATGAAAGTGCTCCTGTTTGCCTTCGACGGCGATCCGGCAAATCCGTTTTTACCCCATCTTCACCCCGAAAACTGCATCTGCTATACAGGCACACACGACAATGACACCGTCGTAGGGTATGCAAAGTCCTTGCGCGCGGAGGAATATATTCTGTTCCGCTCCCGTGTTGCGGCGGAGCTCAAAGAATGCAAGCTCAATGTGCCCCTCACGGGGAATCCGCGCTCGTTTGCGCCTGCTTTTCTCGCTTTGGCGCTTTGCAGCAAGTCGCGGCTGTGTGTTTTGCCAATTCAGGACGTCCTGGCGCTCGACAATCAGAGCCGCATGAACTATCCTGGCACTTCGGAAGGGAATTGGCAGTTCCGTCTTAATCGGCTTCCTTCTGTGCAGTCTCTGCACAGATTGAAAAAAATGATAAAAAATTATCGGAGGTAACATTATGGCAAAAGAAAAGAAGGGATTCTTTCAAGAGTTTAAGGCCTTCATCATGCGGGGCAATGTCGTTGACATGGCCGTCGGCGTTATCATCGGCGGTGCGTTCAGCGCCATTGTGACTGCGCTCACCAACCAGATCCTGATGCCGGTCATCAACTGGGTCCTGTACCTGATCACGGGCGGAAAGGGTTTGGAGAACATCTACACCTACCTTCATCAAGCGACGATGGTCGACGAGGCGGGCAAAACGGTGATCGATCTTGCGAACTCCATTTATATTGATTGGGGCGCATTCATTACCGCGATCATCAACTTCCTGCTCATCGCGCTCGTGCTCTTCCTCATCATCCGCGTCATCAACCATATCCATGAAGGCGCGGCCGACGCAAAGAAGCAGTATGCGCCGCTCACGAAGGACGACGTCAAACAACTTCGCCGCGAGGGCAAGAGCCGTAACGAAATTCTTGCAATCGCCGAAGAGAAGAGAGCAGCGGCAGAAGCCGAGGCGAAAGCAGCCGCGGAAGCTGCTGCGGCCGTCCCTCCCGCTCCCACCACGGAAGAGCTGCTTACGGAGATCCGCGATCTGCTCAAACAGCAAAAGGCTTGACAACTCAACCGACCCCATGCGGGTCGGTTTTTCACATTCCCGCGCATTTTTCCATATCATAAACGGGGAGAAGAAATGCGCATTTGTTTTGTCACGAGCGGCAATTTGAGCAACTTTCGCGGAGAACGGGAAGCCGACCTCCTTCTGTTTCCCTTTCACGCCCTCGGCGAAGTAAGCTATGAACGGGAACTGAAAGGGGAGACGAGCCTGTTTGAGGACGTTGCGATTCTCTCCAAGACGGGACAGAACATTGTCGTCTGCGGCTGTTACACCGACGCGCGCGGCATGCGGCGGAAATCGGTCGTCGTGGCAGAACGGGGACGTATCTTAGGCGTCTCGGATATGGTCAACCGCATCGACGGCAGCGAATATCGCAGCGGCGCAGGCGTAAAACTCTTCGACACCAAGGCGGGAAAGCTGGGTGTGGTCGTTGCGGAAGATCTCTATTTCCCGCATGTGCTCGAAACGCTCTCGCTCTGCGGGGCGGATGTTGCGCTCTGTATCTTCGAAGAACTCAACGAAGGGTTGGAACTCAATCTCACCCGTGCGGGCGCCTTTTTCTTCGGCATCCCCGTGTGTCTCTGCGCGTACGGCTATGCACAGGTCGCCGATCCTTCGGGAAAGCTCCGCTTCTCTTCTCCCAAGAGCCCCTGCATGTTCGATCTCCAACGCGAACAGGAGTATCACGTAGTGGAGACCCGAAAACGCGGTTTCTTTTTAAGACGCAGAACCGAATATTGAACTCATAAAACCTCTTTTTTTACCCAATCTATTGACAGAATTTCCGCAATCGGTTAGGATAAAAGAGAGGTAATTTTTATGAGGATCGCATTTTTCGACGCAAAGGACTATGATATGCCCTCCTTTTTGAAGTACGGCAGGGAGTACGGCATTGAACTGAAATTTTACGAAACAAAACTTACGATCGACACTGCGGGGCTCGCAAAGGGGTACGACGGAGTGTGCGTTTTCGTCAATGACGTCCTCGATGCGCCCGTGATCGACAAGCTCTATGAGCTCGGCATCAAAGTTATTGCGCTGCGCTGCGCAGGCTATAACAACGTGGACCTTGCCCATTGTTTCGGAAAGATCCACGTCCTGCGCGTGCCCGCCTATTCTCCCTACGCCGTCGCCGAACACACGATGGCGCTCCTTTTGACCTCCGTGCGCCGTATCCACAAGGCGTATATCCGCACGAAGGATTTCAATTTCTCTTTGAACGGGCTGACAGGCTTCGACCTGCACGGAAAGACGGTAGGGGTGATAGGCACGGGAAAGATCGGTAAAGTGTTCATAGATATCTGCAAGGGCTTCGGTATGAATGTACTCGCCTACGACAAATTCCCGTCCGCAGAAGGGGTGAAATACGTTTCGCTCGACGAGCTGTTTGCGCGCAGCGACATTATTTCCCTGCATTGTCCGCTCACGGCAGAAACCGAACACCTCATCGATGCGGCCGCGGTGGAAAAACTCAAAAAAGGGGTCATTCTGCTCAACACATCGCGCGGTGCGCTCATCGACGCAGAAGCGCTTCTTGACGGCATCAAAAAGCGAAAGATCGGCGCGGCGTGTCTCGACGTATATGAGGAGGAATCGGACGTCTTTTTCCGCGACTTTTCGGGACACATCATCGAGGACGACGTCCTTGCGCGGCTTTTGTCCATGCCGAATGTCATCGTCACGTCCCACCAAGCGTTTTTGACGGAAGAGGCGCTTGCGAGCATTGCCGAAACGACCGTAAACAATCTCGTCACTTTTTTCAAGGGTGACATCTGCGAAAACGAGCTCTGCTACAAGTGCGGCAATGTGGAAAACTGCATGAAAGAGAGAAGAGAACGCTGTTTTTGAGCAATCCCTTGAAATAAGGTGAGATTTCTCCATGCGCTTCGCTTGGTCGAAATGACAAATTGGGAAGGGCGCGAGGCGGAATGACAAATGGCAAACGCGTGAGGTTTATTCGTGACGCCCTTAGAAAAGCGGTCAGAACCGCGGGCGTTCGACAGGAACCTGTCTCCCGTGCACCAAAAAAAGAACACCCAACCGGGTAGCATAGAATCGGTGCGGTACTTCGTCGCTGCGCTCCTCGTGACGCCCTTAGAAAAGCGGTCCGAACTGCGGGCGTTCGACAGGAACCTGTCTCCCGTGCACCAAAAAAAGAACACCCAACCGGGTAGCATAGAATCGGTGCGGT
>CANRPN010000119.1 GCA_947632505.1 uncultured Clostridia bacterium
AACTTTGAAATAAGTGTCGCCGAGGGCAAACGCGCTGGAAGCCGCACCGCCCTGGTAAACAATGCGGTAATCACTCTCTTGCAGGGCCTGTTTGGTGCCGCCGACATATTCCACTTCCACCACCATGCCCGCTTTATCGAGCGTTTCACCCGCATAGTAGGTGTTCTTGGTGGGTTTTGTCGTAACGTTGATGGATTTGATCTCCTGCTTCACGGTGACGGAGATCGTGACGTCTGCCGTGACGGTGACGGTGTATTTCCCGTTGGAAGCGGTGACGTTTCTGTCGCCGCGCTTGACGGTATCCACCTCATAGCCGCTGTCGCATTCGATCGCAAAGACGATCGCTGTGCCGTCCTTTACCTTTTCGGGTAAAGTATCGTAGCCTTCCGCCTTGACGGTAGCATGTTCGGCGACATTCCATGTGACGGTGTGCTCGGCGTCCGTTTTGCCGCCCGACGTGTCGTCTTTACAGCCGACGAAGCAGAGCACGGCGCACAGCACGGTAAGCATGGCCACGATGAAATACCGCATGATCGATGCCTTTTGTTTCATTGTTTTTCCTCCTCAAATATTTTGCTTTCTATTTCTCTCCGGCGTTGACCGGATGGGAACAAATAATTGTTTTTGCTGTCTACGGGAGTAGACAGCGCCTTTGGCGTAGCAAAAGGCCAAAATTTTTGTGCGGACGCAACCCTTTCGGGCCACCCTTGCTGTCCCCCGCGAAGCGGGGGAAAGTGGCGAACGCAGTGAGACGAAAGGGGGGAAGTTTCGCAGACAGGCTTCCGAAAATACGGTGCCCCCTCCCCTACCCCTCCCCCAACAAGTTGGGTGAGGGCAAAAGTGCGGTAGCGATGTCTCGACTACGCTGCTTCGTCGCTGACGCTCCTCGTGCCGCGCTTAGAGAAATAAAACTTCGCGCGGGGCGACAGCTCCCCTGCAAGGGGCGCCAAGGGAAACTCTTGCTGTCCCCCGCGAAGCGGGGGAAAGTGGCGAACGTAGTGAGCCGAAAGGGGGGAAGTTTCGCTGACAGGCTTCCGAAAATACGGTGCCCCCTCCCCTACCCCTCTCCCAACAAGTTGGGTGAGGGCAAAAGTGCGGTAGAGATGTCTCGACTACGCTGCTTCGTCGCTGACGCTCCTCGTGCCGCGCTTAGAGGAACAGAACTTCGCGCGGGGCGACATGACAATTTTATAATTGTTCGCGCGTCATTCCGCCCCATCGCTTTTTAAGTGTCATTTCGAGCGGAACGAAGTGAAGTCGAGAAATCTCAACATGATTTCAAACGGGGAATTTATCCACCAAGCGGCGGAAAAAATCGGAGCCGACCCCGCCGCCGTAGTCGTTGATCACGTTGGAAACAGAACTCTCGTCCTGCGTAAAGGCGCAGACGACGAGATGCCGCATTTCGATCCCCGCGCCCTCGGGCGCTTCGATCGCCGAAGCCAAATTCACCCCGCTGTAATTGACGAGATAGATCCCGACCCCGTATGCGCGGTGGGTCTTGACGTTCTCCCCCACCTTGTAGCTCGCGCAGCCGTTCTTTTCGCCGCTCATCCACTTGTCCTGCGAAGGGACGCGGTAGGGCGTTTCGCTCTGATACATCACGGTGAGTCCCCTCTCGCCCCGCCAATCGGTCTGATAGCCCTCCATGTGTTCCACCATGAGGGCATAGCAGCTTACGCCGTCTCCCGTGACGAGCAGCCCCGTTTTGACGGGATTGCCGTAATTGGTGACGAGATTCCCCTCTTTGTCCTCGTAGGTGACATCCTCCCACTCTACGCCTTGCGAATGGTCGGCGCGCCAAAGCCAAAAGTTGTCGCCGAGGGTGCCGTCCGCATGGATGGCGAGGGCGACTTCCGTCTCGGTATGGACATTCTTTCCCCCGCCGATCCGAAGAAACAAGTTGCTGAGCACAATGGGGTTTTCATGGGGGACATGCTTGCCCTCCTCGCCCACGACGACGAGATTTTTGCTGTACGTTCCCGCATCCACCAAGAGATCGGCGACGCGTACGCCGTCCACATCGGCAATGCGGAGGGCGCAGTCGCTGTTCCCTTCCGCGACTTCGAGGGTCGCATACCCCGAGCCGAGGAGGACCGTCTCCTGCATGTCTACTTGCAGAGGCTCATCGAGCGCATACCGCCCCGCGGGGAAAAAGAGATGTTTGCCCTCATAGAGCGCGCGGTTTAAGCTCTCGGCCGTATCCCGCCCGTTTGCGAGATGAAAGGAATCGAGGGAGAGAAGGGTCCCCGCCTCGTCGGGCCAGCTCACGCCCGAGGTGTTTTTGCGCACGTCGGGCACGAATACGCGGTAGCCTGTCTCGGCGTCGTACACGAGATAGGGCTTTTCTGCCATTTGTTCTGTCGTGGAAAGGACGGTGGAGCGCTTGCCCTGCTCCGTCCATTCCCCCTGCGGAATGCTGCCCTCGCAGCCCGAAAAGACGTAGTTATGGGAGGTGCAGTGGTCCCACTTCGTCCACTTGCTGTTGCGGGACATCCACTGCTGCTGCGTTCCCGGAAAGACGGTGCCTGTCACTTCGCTGTCGGCGAGGAACCCGCCCGACGACCAACCGTCATAGGAGAGGGACAAATCGCCCTCCACGCGGATACGCCTGAGGCTCGTCGCCTGCGAGACCGCCCAGACGACGCTGCTTTGAACGGTGAGATTTTCCGCTCCCCGCCAAAAGGTGCAGGTGGCGTTTTGGTTTGGGAGTACGTCCGCGGAGATGGAAAGTTTTTTTACGCGGACATCATAGGACGTTCTGCCCAGTCCGCTCACTGTGGTATAGTAGCCGAGCTTGATGTCTAAATCATAGTCTCCGGGCAGGAGAAAGATCGCAAACCGTTCGGAAGAGAATTGCCCGCGGTCATTCGTTTCGAGGCGGGAATGCCGCTCGTCGATAAGCGCCTGCACCTTTGCCATGTCGTCCGTGGGGGCGACGATGAGTGTATTTTCCGAAAACGCGCAGACGGAGCCGATTTCCTCCCCGCCTTCCGCCGTGACGGTGTAGACGGCGTAAGGGTCGTCTGTATCGAAGCGGGGCTCGGTGAGCCCCTCCGCCACCTTTTCCCGCGCGCCGAAGGTGCTCCTCGCGCGATAGACGGAATAATTCGCCCCTTCGCGCTCCTCCCAGCTCAGATGCGCGACGCCGTTTTCCGCGTCGAGCCGCACTCCCTCCACCTCTTCCGCGGGCGGAGGCGCGCTCTCGGGCGCGCAGCCGGAAAGGCACGGAAGGAAAAAAGCCGAAATGAAGAAAATGCTCAACAAAACTGTTTCGACTTTTCTCATTCTTCCTCCAAAATGAAAAATACGCAAAATCAGATGATACTATTATACACTTTTTATCATGAAAAGGCAAACAGATTCGGCATAACCTGCCAAAAAAGACACATAAACTATGAAATACATATATATCCATCGGCAGGGGAGCCAAGGTTCTAAATTGTCATGTCGCCCCGCG
>CANRPN010000120.1 GCA_947632505.1 uncultured Clostridia bacterium
CGCCGTCAGTATCAAACGATGAAACCCGAACTTCTTGCCCCTGCGGGCAATTTTCAAAAACTCAAAATCGCGCTCTACTATGGTGCCGACGCCGTCTATCTCGGCGGCAAGGCATTCTCGCTACGCTCCTTTTCGGACAACTTTACCGATGAAGAGCTTGCAGAAGCCCTCGCTTACGTCCACTCCCGCGGGAAAAAGGCGTACGTCTGTGTGAACATCTTCGCGAGAAACGACGATTTTCCCGCACTTGAACGCCATTTCCGTCTCCTTGGGGAGCTGAAAGCGGACGGTGTGCTCGTCTCCGATCTCGGGGCTTTGCGGCTGTGCAAACGGGTTGCCCCCGCGCTCCCCGTGCATATCTCCACGCAGGCGAATGCCCTCAACTGCGAGACCGCCGCCATGTACCGCGACCTCGGCGCGGCCCGCGTTGTGCTCGCCCGCGAACTCTCTCTCAACGAGATCTCCGAGATCCACGCTTTTGTGCCCGATCTGGAACTCGAAGCCTTTGTCCACGGCGCGATGTGTATCTCTTACAGCGGCAGATGCCTGCTCTCCGACTACCTTGACGGACGGCAGAGCAATCGCGGCGAATGCGTGCAGGCGTGCCGTTGGCGGTACCGCATCCAAAGCGAAGAGAGCAAGACCCGCGAATGGTATGACCTCGAAGAGGACGGCCGGGGGACCTACATTCTCAATAGCCGCGACCTCAACATGAGCGCCCATTTGGGCGAGCTGGAACGTGCCGGCGTTTGTTCCTTCAAGATCGAGGGCAGAATGAAGAGCGAATACTATCTTGCCACCGTCGTGGGCGCCTATCGCCGCATTCTGGACGGCGGCTACACCGAGGCGCTGGGGGAGGAACTCAACTGCGCCGCCCGCCGCGCCTTTACTACCGCCTACGCGCAGGGCGATAACCGAGAAACGGAGGACTATGAAAACGCGCCTTCGGACGGCAAATGCACCTTTATTGCCAACGTCCTCGGAGGAACAGGCGGACGCGTGCTCGTGGAGATGCGCAACCGCTTCCGGGAGGGGGAGACATTGGAGATCCTCTCTCCGGGCGAATTTTTTGGCAAGGAAGTCGTCGTAAAAGACCTGCGCGACGCAGCGGGGGAGCCCTGCGGGGACGCCAAGCTCGTACAGGCGACCTACTCTTTCGCCTGTCCCTATCCCCTGCACGAGGGAGACATTTTGAGGCGAAGAAAGTAAGATCGTAACATCTTCGGGAGCCGCGCGGCGTGATAAACGCCGCGCGGCTCTGCATAAAATGGGGATATGGGAGTATATCCGAGGAACGAAATTCGCAGAAGTGCGGCCACCTTTCTTGCCGCGCTTGCGGTATTCTTGCTGACGGTGGCCGTCTTTGTGGGCGTGTTCTTTTGGTACGGGCGGGACCGCGCGCGCGTCTCCTGCGACAAAGAGTACTATTTTTTGGTACAGGACTGCGAAACGACGACTGCCGCCGCGGTCGCGGGACAGGTGTACCTTGCGGGAGGGGCGGGCTATTCCTTGGAAACGGCGGGCCAAAGCTGCGTCGTGCTTGCCTGCTATTTCCGCGTAACGGATGCCGAGCGCGTGCAAAGAGCCATGGCCGAGAAGGAGATCACCGTCCGCATTCTCACCCTGCGTTCCTCCGATTTCGTCTTAGAAGGGCAAAATTCGGCCTTAAAAGGGCGAGTGGAGGGGAACCTCGAAACGGCGGAGGCCTGCGCGCGCATTCTCTTCGATGCGGCAAACGGGCTCGAACGCGCCGAGCTCTCGCAGGAGGAGGCCCGGGCCGCGGTGCGCGGTACGGCCAAAGCGCTCAAAGGATTGCGCGAAGAAAATTCCGCGGGCCTTTTCGACCACTGGAACGTCCTCCTCACTTCGGCCGCAAAGCGAGGAGAGGAGATCGCGGACGGCATTCTCTTTTCCAAGGACCTCCGCTATTTGCAGACGGAACTGTGTCTTGCCATCGTAAACGCGGAATCTTATTTCGGATGAATCTTATTTTGCCGCTTGTCCCGCCCCCGCCCGCGCAAAACGCGGGCGGGGGCGGGACATATTCTGTTCTTTTCGATCGGCGGTTGCGGGAACAAAACGCTTGACGGGAAAGGGGGCAACGGTCTATAATAGAGCGGAAATAAGGAGAAATCAGCCCATGAATTACAGAGAAGAATCCCTTAAAAAGCATGCCGAGTGGCGGGGGAAGATCGAAGTTGTGCCCCGCGTGGAGGTGGACAGCCGCGAAAAGCTCTCCCTTGCCTATACTCCCGGCGTCGCAGAACCCTGCCTGGCCATTCAAAAGGAACCCGAGAAGAGTTTCGACCTCACCCGCCGCTGGAACACCGTGCCCGTCATCACCGACGGCACTGCCGTTTTGGGCCTCGGCGACATCGGCCCCGAGGCGGGCATGCCCGTGATGGAGGGCAAATGCGCGCTCTTCAAGGCCTTCGGCGGCGTAGACGCCATTCCGCTCTGTATCCGCTCAAAGGATCCCGACGAGATCGTCCGTACGATCGAGCTTCTTTCGGGCTCCTTCGGCGGCATCAACCTCGAAGACATTGCCGCGCCCCGCTGTTTCGAGATCGAGCGGCGGCTCATAGAGGATCTCGATATCCCCGTCTTTCACGACGACCAGCACGGCACGGCGGTCGTAACGGCGGCCGCCCTTCATAACGCGCTCAAATTGGTGGGGAAGAGGATCGAGGACGTTCGCGTCGTCATCAACGGCGCGGGTGCGGCGGGCATCGCCATTGCGAAATTTTTATTGAAGATGAAAGTCGGCGACATGATTCTCTGCGACCGTCAGGGGATCCTCTGCGGCGGGGACCGGAAGCTCACGGACGCAAAGGCGGAGATCGCCCTGCTCACCAACCGCGACCTGCGGACCGGCTCGCTTGCCGACGCCATGCGGCTTGCCGACGTGTTCATCGGCGTTTCGGGGCCGAATTGCGTCACGAAAGAGATGGTGCGCTCGATGCGGAAGGACGCGATCGTGTTCGCCTGCGCCAATCCCACTCCCGAAATTTCCCGCGAGGATGCGCTGGAAGCCGGCGCGGCGGTCGTTGGGACGGGTTCCTCCGAAAAACCCAACCAGATCAACAACGTGCTTGTATTCCCCGGGCTCTTCCGCGGCGCGCTTGACGTGCGGGCGAAAAAGATCGATTTCGAGATGATGTATGCCGCCTCTCTTGCGATCGCTTCCAGCGTGGAAGAAGGGGAGCTCACCCCCGACCGCATTCTGCCCTATGCCTATGAAAAGCGGGCGCACGAGGCAGTGGCCGCCGCGGTCGCGCGGGCGGCGCGGGAGACGGGCGTTGCCCGAAAATAAAGGCGTTTCATTGTTCAAAGCGCCCCGCCGCCTTT
>CANRPN010000121.1 GCA_947632505.1 uncultured Clostridia bacterium
ATTACCGAAACTCGCAAAATACGCAATGGTCGTTGATAACGCCGATCCCCTGCAAGTAGGAGTAAACGATCGTCGGGCCGACGAATTTGAAGCCGCGCTTTTTCAGCTCCGCACTCACTTTTTCCGAAAGTTCGTCCTTTGCGGGCATGTCTTTTGCGTCCGATAAATGGTGATCGACGGTCTTTCCGTCCGTAAAACTCCAAATGAACGAATCGAAAGCGCCATATTCCGCCTGCACTTTGAGAAAGGCCCGCGCATTCGCGATCGCCGCGTTGATCTTGCTGCGGTTGCGAATGATGCCCTTGTCCTGCATCAGCTCTTCGACCTTTTGCCCGTCATAGGCCGCCACGATCTTCGGGTCAAAACCGTCAAACGCTCTGCGAAAATTTTCTTCCTTGTTCAGAATCAGGCTCCAACTCACGCCCGCCTGCATGCCCTCCAACACGAGCATGGCGAAAAGTTCCCCGTCGCGATGTTCGGGTTTACACCACCGCCTATCGTGATAGCGCACAACCGTTTCGGGGACGGGGCCCTTCGTCCAAAGGGCGAGATCGCACCGCCGCTTTTCCGCCATGGGTATCATTTCTCCCACGGAAGCGGTTCGCCGCCGAGGATGTGAATATGCAGATGGTGCACCGTTTGCCCCGCGTTCTCCCCTTGGTTGATGACGAGGCGGTAGCCGTCCCCGAGGCCCAGCTCCTCCTTCATCTTGCCGATCTTTTGAAGGGTCCTGCCGAGCAGCGCGGCGCGCGCCCCGTCAACTTCGCTCAAATAGGCGAAGTGTTCTTTGGGAACGCAGAGAAGATGGATCTTCGCGATCGGCGCGATGTCCTTGAAAATGAGAATTTCCTCATCTTCGTACACTTTTGTGGACCCGATCTCCCCCGCAATGATCTTGCAAAAAATACAGTCGTTCATGGTTTCAGCCTCCTTGTTGAAATTGAATTTGTCCCTTTGCGCCGTCGCGGAAAAGTTCCGTCAGTTTCACGCGGGCGAGCATTCCTTCCTTTGCGCCGTCGGCGTACACGCGGAGATAGTTCTCGCTATATCCCCCGTCCTCTTCGAAGAGAACGGTGCGCTCCGTTCCCAGAAAACGGGAGATGTATGCGGTTTCCGCGCGCTTTGCGGCGGTCATGATGCGCGCCATCCGCTCCCGTTTGACTTCGGCGGGCAGGTCCTTCTTCTTCGCCGCCGCCGTACCGGGACGGGAGGAAAACGGGAAACAGTGCACGCGCGCGAACCCCGCTTCTCCGATGATGGAAAGGCTCTCCTGAAAGTCCTCTTCCGTCTCGTCGGGAAAGCCGACGATGATGTCCGTGGTAATCGCGGCCTCGGGAAAGAATTGGTAAATTTTACGGCAGCAGTCGAGATATTCCTCCCGCGTGTAGCGGCGGTTCATGGCTTTGAGCACCGCCGAGGAACCGCTTTGGAGAGACAGATGAAAGTGCGGCGCGACGTTGCCCGCTTCCTTCATCTGCGCAAGAAATTTTTCATCGACGATCCCCTCTTCGAGAGACCCGAGACGGACGCGCGCAGGAACGTTCTTCAATAAGAGCAGCAGTTCGCCCAGACCCACATCTCCGTCGCGGTAGGAGGAGACGTCGATCCCCGTGAGCACGATCTCCTTTGCGCCGCACCTTTCGGCCTCGGCAAGTACGCTCTCCGCACTCCGCGAACGCGTCCTGCCGCGGAGGTAGGGAATGAGACAGTAGGAACAAAAACGGTTGCAGCCGTCCTGAATGCGCAAAAAGGCGCGGGTCTTGGTCTGTTTGGGGGCGGGAAGCTCGCAGAAGTTCTGTTCCGTTTCGTTGAAAATGCCCCGTTTTTCCAATACGTCCAACACTTTTCCCTTGTTCTGCGCGCCGAGCACGAGCGACACCCCCTCCTTTTCGAGAAAGGCCTCCGCGTTCTGCTCCGACGCACAGCCGCACACAATGACGGGGGCGCCGGGGTTGAATTTCCGCATCCGCGCGACCGCCTGACGGGACTTGCGCTCCGCCTCGGCAGTCACCGCGCAAGTGTTGAGAAGATACAGATCGGCAAAGCCGAGTTCGTCCGTCACCTCATAGCCGCGCTCTTCGAGCCCGCGCATGAGGGAGGCGCTCTCGACCTCGTTCATCTTACACCCGAGGGTGAACACGCATGCCTTCATCTCAGTTCCCCCAATTCGTACATGACGACGGAGAGAAATGCGATCGCCGCCGTCTCTGCGCGCAAAATGCGCTTGCCGAGCGAAACGCCCGTAAACCCGAGCGACTTCGCAAGCGCGAACTCCCCCTCCGAGAAGCCGCCCTCGCTGCCCACGACGAGCGCGCAGCTGCCAGAAAGCCCATGCAAACTCCCCTCGCTCCCACCGAGAAATTCACAGGCGAACAGCTTATTTTGATACCCGTCCGCACTTTTTAAGGCTTCTTCGAATGTTTCAAAGTAGACGACCTCGGGCGCGACCGTGCGCATGCACTGTTTTGCCGCCTCACGCGAGACGCGGTTCAAGCGTTCCAATTTATTTTCGTTCATATAGGCGGAACAGTAGCGGGAGGAGAATACGGCCACCTTCGACGCGCCGAGTTCCGCGGCCTTTTGTACGACGAGCTCCGTCTTGTCCCCTTTGAGCGCGCCGACGAGCAGACAGACTTCCGTATGCGGTTCGCGGTCGCTTGCGCTCTTTTCGAGAACGTGCACGAGCATTTTATCCCGCTCCACTTTGGTGACGATCGCGGAATATTCCGCGCCGCTGCCGTCGAGCAGGGAAATTTCGCTTCCCTCGCGCAGACGCAGCACATTTTTTGCATGGCGAAACTCGTCGCCCGTGAGCGCGGCTTCCTCGGAAATATGGTCGATGAAAAAACGATTGCGTGCCATGGTTGTTTATAAGGAATATGAGTGAGAATGCGTCATATTGAGGCACTTGGCTCCCCTTGCAGGGGAGCTGACGCCCGCGCGCAGTTCTAATTCTCTAAGCGCGGCACGAGCACGAAGTGCGAAGTAGGCGTTAGCCGAGACTGAGGGTGGAGCGGCGCAATTCTGCTCAACAGCCCAGTGGGCTGTGAGCTGCGTCGCGACAGGAGCG
>CANRPN010000122.1 GCA_947632505.1 uncultured Clostridia bacterium
GCGCCTGATACGCCTCCTCGAACTCGGGAATGGGAATGTGAAAGTAGAGCATGGAGGAAACAAGTCTCCCCTCTCTTGCGCTCAGCTCCTCCACGGTATTTCGATACCATGCAATTTGATCGGCATGGATCACGTCGTAATCGTTGAGCTGTGACGACGCATAGCCGTTGGAATCAAGCAAAAAGAGCGCCTGGTTGAGAGTGCCGTTGGCATTGCGGACTTCGATGAGCCCGTTATACCGTCCGTAAACATCGGGCCTTGTCTGCGAAAAGAGCAGATGTCCCCCATGATCGAACGTGTAAGCGGTCAAGGCATTGTTCAGTTCTTCGGCGGTGAACTCCGCCGTCGGTTCGGTATCGTGGTTGCCATAAACGAACGCCCACGGGAGCCCGATCTTTTCCATAAAATCGCAGATGTACACCAGCGGGCTGCGATTGTCGATCGTCAAAGATTGGAGCGCGATCGGATATACAAGGTCTCCCGTAATGATGACAAGGTCGGGTCTTGCCTCTTGGATGACTTGAAAATAGATGCTTTCAAAGGCCGCCCGATCCTGTTGATAGGTAGACAGCGTTCCCCCGATGTGGAGGTCGGTCAGTTGCAGAACTTTGAGCGTATCGTTCTTTGTATGAATGATGAACCGTCCGTCCTCTTCATGCTCGATCGAAGCGATGTTCTGCGCTTCCAAGGGGCGGGTGAAAACATTCAAATAAGGATAGAGCGGGAGAGAATAGCTGTCCCGCCATACGAATGCGCCGACAAGCAGCGCGGCGCAGAGGAGAAGATAGACGACCCACCCTGCGATCGTATTTCCCCGTCCCCGCACTTTTTTGGAAAGCGGCAGGAGAATTACGAGGCGGAGAAGGTAAAAAAGCAACGCCATGGGCAGGAGAAACAGATAGCGCAGCCCGTCTTTCAGGACGATCGCAGTTACGGCATAGACCGCGGCCGCAACGAGCAACCAAATAAGTGCCGTCAGCCATTCCCGATGTTTGCGCGTTTCGCAGTTTGTCTCCTTCATTTTATCCCTTTTCGCGTGTGAAATTTTTTCCGCGGGTTCTATTCCTCGTCGAAACGGTGGCGTATGCCGTTTTTGTCCTTGTATTCGATGACGGTCGCGAGGCTGACGTTCTCCACGCTCCTGAAAATGTTCTGCTCGATCTGCGGGTCCTCCGCTTTGAGAGAGCGGATGAGCTCTTTGACTTTCTGCCGCTTGCCGTCCACTTCGCCGCCCGCAAGCTGCGCCGTGAACTTGCACGCGCACCGCAGAAATTCAAGCCCGTATTCCTCCCGCCACGCGATGATGTCCTTTTCGCGCACGAAATACATCGGGCGGATGAGTTCCATGCCCTCGAAATTCGTGCTTTTGAGTTTGGGCAGCATGGTTTGGATCTGCCCGCCGTAGAGCATGCCCATGAGGATCGTCTCGATCACGTCATCATAATGGTGTCCGAGCGCGATCTTGTTGCAGCCGAGTTCCTTCGCCTTGGCGTAGAGATGCCCCCGCCGCATGCGGGCGCACAGATAACAGGGCGACTTTTCGACCTCGAACACGTTTTCGAAGATGTCCGTCCCGAAAATCGTAACGGGAACGTTGAGGAGACGGGCGTTCTCTTCGATTTTTTGGCGGTTTGCGGGGCTGTACCCGGGGTCCATAACGAGAAAGACGAGTTCAAACGGAAACTTGTTGTGCCGTTTCAGCTCCTGAAAGAGTTTCGCCATGAGCATAGAATCCTTTCCGCCCGAAATACAGACCGCGATCTTATCATTCGGCTTTACGAGGCTGTACTCAACGATCGCCTTTGCAAAAGGCGTAAAGAGCCGCCTTGCAAACTTTTTTCGGATCCCCTCTTCAACCGTCTCGTAAAATTCGCTCATGCTCTCTCCCCCAAGCCGATCAAATCTTTGACGACTTCGCCCGCTAAAATGAGCCCCGCGACCGAGGGCACAAAGGAGATGCTCCCGGGCGTTTCCCGCTTGCCGCTCTCCTCCTCAGAGGGAAGGGGGCGGATCGGCTCCTCTTTGGAATAGACGACTTTCAGATGTTCGATCCCCCGCTTTTTGAGTTCATGGCGCATGGTACGCGCGAGCGGGCAGACGGATGTCTTGGAAAGGTCTGCGACTTCAAACTTTGTGGGGTCGAGTTTGTTTCCCGCCCCCATAGAACTGATGAGAGGCGTGTTGCAGGCTTTTGCGCCCACGGCAAGCGCGATCTTGCCCGTCACCGTGTCGATCGCGTCCACGATATAGTCATACAGGTGAAAGTCGAACTCCCCCGCCGTTTCGGGCAAAAAGAAGGTCTTGAAAGTGCGCACAACGCAGCTCGGGTTGATCTCTTTGACGCGCTCGGCGGCGACATCTACCTTGTAGCTTCCCAAGGTCTTGGTCGTGGCATGGAGCTGGCGGTTGATATTAGTGAGAGAGACCGTGTCGCTGTCCACAAGGTCGAGGGCGCCGATCCCTGCGCGGGCGAGCGCCTCCACGCAGTAGCCTCCCACGCCGCCTACTCCGAACACCGCCACGCGGCTTGCGGCGAGTTTTTTCACTCCCTCCGCTCCGATGAGAAGTTCCGTTCTCGAAAAAGCATTCAGCATACGATCATTATAAACGCTCTCGCCCGGAATGTCAACCGACATTGCCAATGATTTCCCGCCGAAAAGTTCTTGGAAAAAATCAAAAAACCAACGCAAAAATGCTTGCCTTTTGCTGCGCTTTCTCTTATAATAAAAAAGCAGTTGAGAAAATTGATTTCTCCCCTGTAACATTTGCTACTGTGGCTCAGTCGGTAGAGCAGCTGATTCGTAATCAGCAGGTCGCCGGTTCAAGTCCGGCCAGTAGCTCCATCGTCGCAACACGACGCATTTTGCAAGCCCTTGCCTTTCGGCAAGGGCTATGCTTTTAACGTCGGTTGCTCCTCTTCCCGCAAAAATACCTCGTCTTTTTGCGGGAGCCCTAGATAGACAAAGTGTTGCGCGTTTGCCCGTCTATTTTTTGCTATTGATTGGTACTTGAACCGTCTTGACCTGCAAAAAGCCTAACAAAAGTGTTTTGT
>CANRPN010000123.1 GCA_947632505.1 uncultured Clostridia bacterium
AATTGACGAAAGACAAATCGCGGCTCGGCGTTTTGTCGGGCCGCGATTCGTATATACGAGGTTTTCCATTCTCAAAGCAGTTGCGGAAACAGAGCGCTCATGTGCGCGTAAGTTTGAGAAGGAAGGCGCAAAACATACGGAAGGTTGGCGGAGTGGTTTAACGCGGCGGTCTTGAAAACCGTTGAAGTGAAAGCTTCCGGGGGTTCGAATCCCTCACCTTCCGCCACCGAAAAAGGCACCCTTTGGGTGCCTTTTTCGGTCCGAAGGAACAAAAAGAAATCAAGTTACGGGGGGAGGTGGCCACAACCGCACGTTGATATCCTACATATCTAATTTGCGTTCGGCATGATTTAAGCTGTGTTTCTTGCAGTGGAATCGTGCGTATGATCCGATTTTTAATCCCAAGGAGTTAGGATGTAATCTACCTCAGTCACCTGCGGTCCCTCCTGCTTAGGAGACAGTGAAATGTCGAGCTAAGAGCAGCAGGATTTGAGATTTTGTTCAAAGAGAGTAAGAGGCCTTTTGAAAAAATTTTCATGCAAGCGCTTGACAATGAACTGTATCTACTGTATAATAACAGTAGAAACTGTTTGGAGAAAACATTGCACATTCATCTTTCCTTACAATCGGGGCCGATCTATGAACAGATCGAATACCAGATCCGCGCGCAGATTTTTTCGGGCGAACTCAAAGCCGGGGAGGCTCTTCCCTCCATCCGCATGTTAGCGAAGGAGCTCAGAATCGGCATTATCACGGCAAAGCGCGCCTACGATGATCTCATCGCCGAGGGCTTTTTGTATGCTCTGCCCGGGAAAGGGGTCTTTGTTGCAAAGCGACGAGAGGACGATCTCATGAGCGGTAAGTTGGAGCGGCTCCGGGAGCGTCTCATCGCCGCAAAGCGATTCGCCGAGGAAAACGGCGTTTCTTCCGATCAGTTTCAAATGGTATTGCGGGAGATCATGGAGGAAACGGATGAACGGTCTTGATATCGAAAATCTTGTCGTGGACTTCGACAATTTCAAATTGAATGTAACGTTTTCGGTTCCGCGCGGCTGTGTGACGGGGCTCGTGGGGAGGAACGGCGCAGGCAAGTCCACCCTCATCAAGGCGATCATGCGCCAGGAAGAGGCGACGGGCAGTATTCTATATAATGGTATAACTTTTCTCGGCAACGAGACGGAAGTCCTGCGCAAGATCGCGTGCGTGTTCGATTCTCCCCATTTCAACGGCGCCATCAAGCCCAAGCGGCTTTTGAAGATCGTAAAAGGCATGTATCCCGCCTTCGACGAGGAGATGTATCGCGGGCTCATGCAGAGGTTCGAGCTCCCCGACGACAAGCCCGTAAGGACTTTCTCGACGGGCATGAAGCGCAAATTCGGGCTCATTCTCGCCCTTTGCCAAAGGCCCGACATTTTGCTCCTCGACGAGCCCACTTCGGGCATCGATCCCTACGACAGGGGTGTGGTCATCGACCTTATACAGGAGTTCATGCTCGACGAGGGGCACACCGTGCTCTTTTCCACCCACATCACCGAGGACTTAGACCGGATCGCCGACTACCTCATCTTTCTGCAAAACGGAAAAATTTTGCTCGCCGACGAAAAGGAGACGCTGTGCGAGACCTACCGCCTCGTGCAGGTCCCCGAGCTTACCGAGGAGATGAAAGGGGAGGCGATCGGCGTGCAGAAGTCGATGTTCGGCTATACCTTCCTCACAAAACAAAAGGAAGTGAGCGGGGAGAATGTGCTCGTCAAAACGCCGACGGTGGAGGAAATTTTCGTGCATCTGCTTGGGGAGGAGAGAAAATGACAAATATGGAGAAAAAGGTAGGCTTTTGGACGTACTATATGGCGCTCAATTTCGGGCCAAACGATACGATGGGGGCGGCAGGGAAAATGTGGGTGCCCATTATGTCCACGCTGCTTTTGATTTGGGGGGTAACTTTTGTCGGCGGCAGCGCCATTCCCATCACCCTATGTTTTTCTGTATTCGGCTATATGACGGTCATTCTGCTCTGCATCGCCGCGCGCGTCCGTCCCTCCCTTTTTAACCTGCTCCCCATCGGAAGAAGGCGCAAAACGGGATTTTTCTTTCTGTCGATCGCACTTACGACGGTGTTTGCAACGCTCGCCGTGGCAGTGACCCTTGCGCTCGCCTTCCTGCTCATTGCGCTCATTGGGTTTGTTGCGTCGGGAGAGTGGCTCTTTGTGCTTGACGTAAGTGAAGCGGTCGCTATGCCCTGCTGGCAGGGGGAACTGCTTGCGCTCATTCTCTGCGGAGGCATTTTCGGGGCGGGAATGATCGTGGGGTGTATCAAGAAGAAGAGTTTGCAGAGTGTACTTACCCTCCTGATCCCCATCATTGCGGTTGCGCCGTTTATCGTCATTATGCAATTCGGAGGGATTGAGTCTGGACAGCTGTTTATCCGCTTCGATGTTTTACCTTATAGTTATATCAATTTGATTGTGTTCGGCGTGATCGCGGCTGCGCTGCTTGCAGTTGGGGTCGTGCGTATGATCGGTTTTCTGAATCCGAAAATAGGGTAGAGATGTCTCGACTACGCTCGAAATGACATTTTGAGAATGGCTTTCTGTTTCCCTTGCTGTCCCTTTTAGGGAAAGTGGCGAACGCAGTGAGCCGAAAGGGTTCTCGGAAAACCCCTCAGTCACTTCGTGACAGCTCCCCTGCAGGGGCGCCAAGATTCTTGCTGTTCCCTGAAAGGGTGGAGCAAGGTCTGTTCTTTTCCTCTTGCCCGCCCTCGCGTCAGCGGGGGAGGGTAGGGAAGGGGGCGCCTTATTTTCTTGCATGGTACACCGTCCCCCCTTTCGGCGCGAGCGCGCCACTTTCCCCCGCTTCGACGGGGGACAGCTATTCGCCTCCCCACACACACAAAAAAATTCGGTTAGCAATGGCGAACTTTTTTTGAAAAATAGGCAAAAATCAGTTGACACCCGCATAAAATCGTGATAGAATATGGACGAAAAAGCGCGGAAGAGCGCTTTTTTGAAGGACATGAGTTCGCATAGCC
>CANRPN010000124.1 GCA_947632505.1 uncultured Clostridia bacterium
TTATACGCGCTCTACTTTATCGCTTTTGAGGCAACGCGCGCAGATATAGCCGGTCTCCACCTTGCCCTCTGCCTTATAGGTCACCTTCTGCACATTGACGTTGAACGCCCGCCTTGTCTTGCGGTTGGAGTGGCTCACGTTGTTGCCGCTCGTGCGGCCTTTCCCGCAGATACTGCATACTCTCGACATATCTTCACCTCCGAATCGGTATTTCCTTAAATTTTTTCCGCAAAGAAAGACCCATACGGAAATCTTTAATATCATAGCATTTCTTTTTGGAAAAAGCAATTAAAAAGGGGGCACATTTTTAAAAAAATCCGTTTTTTTGGGAAAAAATTTATAATAATGCTTGCAAAAAACGGAATAATAGGATAGAATAGGTAATGGCAGACAGCGGAAAAATTTGCTTTTCCGTTTGTCGCCGGGGAGAGCATATGTCTGTCAGCACAAGCAACGCTTACGGAAAAATTTCGATCTCCGAACTTGCGATCGCAAAGGTAGCATCTCAGGCCGCGATGGAAAGCTATGGCATCGTGGATACCGTTGCACGCCGTTTTACCGATACCCTTGCAGAACTTCTGAAAAAGGACGCGGGCGGAAAGGGCGTTAAGGTCACTACGCAGGGCAACCGTATTTATATCGACGTGTATGTGCTGATAAAATATGGCGTCTCGATCGAAGCGGTCGCAGAATCTTTGAAAGAAGCAATCAAATATAAAGTTGAAAAATTCACAGGCATGATCGTGGATACCGTGAATGTCAACGTCATGGGCTTGAAACTTTAACGGCCGTATTGTGCGGTTACCGCCGAACGATCGCAAGCCCTTTTTTCATGACTTGCGGCTGAGAAGTCAAGGAGTATTTCATGCAGAAAACTATCAACTGCGCGACCTTCCGAAAGATGGTCTTGGTCGGCGCAAAAATGCTTGATAATAACCGCGCGAAGGTGGATGCGCTCAACGTATTCCCCGTCCCCGACGGCGACACGGGCACCAACATGTCTCTCACCATGCAGTCGGCGGTAAAGGAACTTACGGGGATCACCTCCAATAACTTTATGGAGGTGTGCGACTGTGTCTCCAAGGGCGCTTTGAAGGGCGCGCGCGGAAATTCGGGCGTCATTCTTTCGCAGATCTTTCGAGGGATTTGTTCCGTGCTTCGCGTGGGCAAGCCCGAGGTAGATACCCGTGCCTTTGCCAAGGCGCTTGAAGCGGGCACCAAAGTAGCCTACAATGCGGTCGCGATCCCCAAGGAAGGCACCATCCTGACCGTCATGCGCCTCATGAGCGAGTTTGCCGCGAAGAATGCGGGCAAGTACCGCGATTTCGAAAATTTCATTCCTGCCGTGATCGAAGAGGGGGACAGGGCGCTCGCAAAAACCCCGGAATTGCTTCCCGTGTTAAAAAAAGCAGGGGTCGTGGACTCCGGCGGCGTGGGACTGATGACCATCATGCGCGGCTTCCAGGCCGCCATTATGGGGGACGAGATCGTCTCGGAAGTGCAGACCGAAGCGGCCAACAATGCGCAGAGCCTCGACGCCGACTTCGGCGATAATTCGGACATCATCAACATGGACCTGGGCGAGATCCAATTTGCGTACTGCACCGAGTTCTTTGTTATCAACTTAAAAAAGAGCACGACCCTTGCCGACATTGACAAGCTGAGAGAAAATCTCATGAATATCGGCGACTCCGTCATCTGTATCGGCGATCTCGAAATGATCAAGGTACACGTGCATACCAACTGCCCCGGCGTAGCGCTCACCTATGCGCTCGAACTCGGCGAGCTCGATCGGCCCAAGATCGAGAACATGCTCGAACAGAACCGCGCCCTCAAAGCCAAGATCGCCGCGGAGAAGAAGGAACAGGGCATGCTCGCCATCTGCACGGGAGACGGTATCTCGGACATTTTCAAAGATCTTTTTGTCGACCGCGTGATCGAGGGCGGACAGACGATGAATCCCTCCGCCTCCGACATCGCAACTGCGGTACAGAAGATCAATGCGGACAATGTGTTCGTGTTCCCCAACAATAAGAACATCATTCTTGCGGCAGAGCAGGCAAAGGCGCTTGTGGATAACCGGATCATTCACGTCATTCCCACCCGCAATGTGCCTCAGGGCTTTGCGGCTGCGCTCTCCTTCTCCCCCGAGGCCAGCGTGGAGGAAAATAAGACCAACATGATCCACGCCCTCGATAATGTGAAAGCGGGCAGCGTTACACACGCCGTCCGTACCACGAGCGTAAACGGATTCAACATCAAGGAAGGGGATATTATCGGATTGGACGATAAAAAGATCCTTGCCAAAAGCGACAATGTGGACGAAACGGTGCTCAAACTTCTCGATAAATTAAAGGAAGACCAGCACGAAGTGATCACCCTCTATTATGGCAATGAGATCAAAGAAGAGGATGCCGCGGCTCTCGCCGAGAAGGTAGGGGAAGCCTTCCCCGACTGCGATGTCGATTATCACAGCGGCGGCCAGCCCGTCTACTACTATTTGGTATCGTTGGAATAAGAAATAAGCGGGTGCAAGCCCGCTTATCGCATATTTTGGACAGACAGAGAATTTGCTCGATATGAAAATTACTTCGATCCGCGGAGTGTCGGACAAACGCGCCAAGGACTTCGCCAAACTCAATATTACCGATACGGCAGAGCTCGTCCGCTATTTTCCGCGCGCCTATCTCGACATGACCAACCGCGTCTCCGTGCGGGAAGTCTTTCACAACGATATGGCGCTCATTGCCTGCACACTCGTCTCGGTGGAGCCCGTCCGCTACACGAGCAGGACGAAGATGGTGCGCGCCCTTTTGCAACAGGGGAACGATCATTTCACCGCCGTCTGGTTCAATATGCCCTACATTGCCCAAAAATTGAAACCGGGCGAATACCTCTTTTACGGACGCGTACAGAACTATTACGACCGCATCTCCATTGTCAATCCCTCGTTTGAGCCGCTCCAAA
>CANRPN010000125.1 GCA_947632505.1 uncultured Clostridia bacterium
AAATCTCTTGCAACAGTCGCCTGCGACAAGCCTCTCTCTTTACGCATCTCCATAAGCCGTTCGGCAAATACTTTCATATCTACACTATAACATAGAAATGAAAAAATTGCAATCGTTTTCCACAAAAAAATCGCAAAAAGAAGAAAAATTTTTTCAAAATGGGTCAAAATATATTGAATTATGAATAAATTGAAACAAATTTTGTTCATTTGCCACGGAAACATCTGCCGATCGCCCATGGCGGAGAGCGTATTCATGCACCTTGTTAAGGCGCGCGGGCTCGAACACGAAGTGACTGCGGCGTCGGCTGCGGCGCATACGGACGAGATCGGGAATCCTCCGCACCGCGGGACACGGGAGAAACTCAAAGAGGTCGGCATTCCGCTCATTCCTCATCGCGCGCGGCTTTTAACGCGGGAGGACGGCGAAAAATACGATCTTCTCATCGGCATGGACGAATATAATCGGCGGGATATTTTGCGCATTGTCGGAGCGGAAAAGGCCTGCAAAGTGAAGTGTTTGTTGGACTTTTCGGCCCGCCCCCGCGCGATCGCGGATCCATGGTACACGGGAAACTTTGATGAAACTTACCGCGACGTCGTGGAGGGCTGCACCGCCTTGCTCGATTCTTTATTTCCGGACAGGAGGGGAAGATGATGAAACTGAAAACCAATTTACAGGCGGCGGAGTTGTCGCAGGTCACGGTGACGGACGGTTACTGCAAAAACGCGCTCGAAAAAGAGGTCGCCTATCTGTTGTCCCTGCAAGAGGGGCGGCTGCTCGCGGGCTTCTATGAGAACGCCGGAATCAAAACGCCCTTTGTCCGCTACGGCGGGTGGGAGAGCGGTCTCATGGGCGGGCATACGCTCGGACACTATCTCACGGCCGTCGCGCAGGGCTCGGTGAACCCTGCCGTGCCCGAAAACGACCGCAAAAAGCTCTTTCAAAAGGTAAAAAACCTTGTTGACGGCCTTGCAGAGTGCCAAAAGGCGGTCGGAACGGGATTTGTTTGGGGCGCGCCGAAATGCGAAAGCAACATCGAGGCGCAGTTCGACCATGTGGAGCGCGGGGAGACGGACATCGAGACACAGGCTTGGGTCCCGTGGTACACACTGCATAAAATTTTGGCGGGGCTCGTGGAGGCATACAAGTTCACGGGGTATGCGCCCGCGCTCTCCGTTGCGGAAAAACTCGGCGATTGGGTTGCCGCCCGTGCTTCTTCGTGGAGCGAAGAGACCCGAAAGACGGTTCTCGAAACGGAATACGGCGGCATGAACGACGCGCTCTACGAACTCTATTCACTCACCGAAAAACCGCAGCACGCCTTTGCCGCGCATGTTTTTGACGAAGAGGAGCTCTTCGACCGTGTGCTCTCCATGCAGCCGAACGTGCTCGACGATCTGCATGCGAACACGACGATCCCCAAATTCCTCGGTGCGCTCAACCGCTATCTCACCCTGCACGGGAGCGAACTTTCGGGCGAGAAGGTGGACGCCTCCCGCTATCTTCGCGCGGCGGCTTGCTTCTTCGAGACAGTGACGACCCACCATACCTATGCAACAGGCGGCAACTCGGAGTGGGAGCGCTTCGGCAAGGACGACGTTCTCGACGCGGAGCGCACAAACTGCAACTGCGAGACGTGCAATGTCTACAACATGTTGAAACTTGCGCGCGGTCTGTTCCTTGCGACGGGGGACAAAAAGTACTGCGACTATTACGATAACGCGTTCACCAACCAAATTTTGTCCTCGCAAAACCCCGAAACGGGCATGACGACCTACTTTCAGGCAATGGCGAGCGGCTATTTCAAGGTTTTTTCCACGCCCGAGCAGAATTTTTGGTGCTGCACGGGTACGGGAATGGAAAATTTTACCAAGCTCGGCGACGGAATTTACTACCGAAACGGCAAGAGTTTGTTCGTAGAACGCTATCTTTCGTCCGTCTACCGCGGAGAGGAGCTCGAAGTGGAGCTGATCTGCGGTTTCCCCTACGACAACACGGCAAAAATCAAAATTCGAAAGGCAAATGAGCCGTTTTTGCTCTGTCTGCGCCTTCCCGATTGGGCGGCGGGCTATCCCGAGGCGAAGAAAAACGGTTCGCCCGTCAAGCTGCTCGAAGGGAGCGGGCATGTGACGGTGGCGGTCAAGGAGGGGGACGAGCTGGAATTGACAATTCCCGTCGAAATCGCGATGAAAGGACTTCCCGACGGCGGGAACGCGTTTGCCTTCCGCTATGGCGGCGTTTTGCTCTCGGTCGGCCTCGGCAGCGAGGACATGCGAACGGAGCAGACGGGCGTTGCGGTGACGATCCCGTCCGGAGAGCCGCGGGAGGTGACCGTCAAGGTGGGCGACCTCTATGCGCTGTTCGAAGAACCGACGAAATTCTTCACGCGGGAGGGGGAAAATTTCGTGATGAAGTCTGAGCCGCCGCTTAACTTTTCGCCTCATTTCAAGCGCTACAAGGAGCGCTATGCGATCTATGTGCGGGTGAAAGAGTAAAAAATTTTCCAAATACTCTTTACATTTCACATAAAATGTTGTATAATGTAAAAAACGAGCGAGAGGGATGCTATGAGATCGCACGAATCGGAAGAGATGTATCTGGAAACAATTTTGCTGCTTCGGGGGAAGCGGGCGAACGTGCGCTCCATCGACGTGTGCGAGGAACTTGGCTATGCCAAGTCGAGCGTGTCTCGCGCGGTGGGGCTGTTGCACAAGAAGGGATATATCGAGATCGACGCTTCGGGCGACATCACACTCACGGCGAGCGGGCAGAAGAAGGCGGCGGGGGTGTACGAGCGGCATCGCGTCATCACCAAAGCGCTCATGGCGGTGGGCGCGGATGAGGCGCTTGCCGAGAGCAATG
>CANRPN010000126.1 GCA_947632505.1 uncultured Clostridia bacterium
CAATGTGGAATACCGCGAAGGGCTGTTCGTCGGCTACCGCTATTTTGCTTTACGCCCGCCGTTGCAAAATAGCGGTAGCCGACGAACAGCCCTTCGCGGTATTCCACATTGTCTCTGCCGCCGGGGAAGAGTTCCTTGGGGGAAGTCGCAAAGTCGCCGTAGTCCTTTGCCCACGTCTCCGCGAGCTTGCCCGAGGGATTGACTTTTCCGTACAGGATATTTGCGACCGCCTCCGCGCCCCCCTGTCCCGAGAGACCCGCATAGAGCACGGCGGACGCCCCTTTCAGCCACTCCGTTTCGACGACGGAGCCGCAGGAGAGCACGACGACGACCTTCTTGCCCGTCGCAAGCAGCGCGCGCAGGAGGTCCTTCTGGTTTTCGGAGACGGTCACGCCCGCGCGGTCGATGCCCTCCGCCTCGGAGAACTCGTCGAGCCCCGCAAAGAAAAGCACGACATCCGATTTGAGCGCGCCCTCGATGGCCTGCATGTAGAGTTTGGTCTTCTTTTTGCCGAAGCGGTCAAAGCCCTTGCACTTGGCGACGACCTTTGCATGAAGCGCCGAAATGCACTTCTCGGCCGTGGGAAATTCTCCCTTCTTGATGTCCTTGCTCGGATTGACGATGGAAGAGCCCGCGCCCTGATAGCGGGGATGGAAGGCAAAGTCGCCCACGATCGCGACCTTGGTCTCCGTATTGAGCGGAAGCACGCCGTCGTTTTGCAGAAGGACCATGCACTTTTCCGCCGCCTCCCGCGCAAGCCCGTGATTCTCATCGAGAAGGGCGAGCCGCTCCTTGCTGTCGAGCTTGCTCCTGCCCTTTTCGTCCTTGGGGAACGCGGGTTTTTTGTCGCTAAATTCGATGAGTTCCAGAATGCGGATGATGCTCTCGTCGAGGAGAGATTCGGGGATCTCGCCCGCTTTCACCGCCTTATAGACGTCGTCCGCGCCGTACTTGCAGGGAGGCATTTCGAGCTCGTTGCCCGCCTTCAATCCCTCTACGCGGCTGTTGCAGCCCGCCCAGTCGGTGACGACGACCCCTTGATAACCCCACTCTCCGCGCAAAATGTCGCGCAAGAGATGTTGGTTCTCGTTGGTGAACGTGCCGTTGAGACGGTTATAAGAGGTCATGACGGTGTTCGTCTTGCCCTCCTTCACCGCGATCTCAAAGCCCGTGAGATAGATTTCGCGCAGCGTGCGTTCGTCCACAATGGAATCGGAGGTCATTCTGCGGTATTCGCGGTTGTTGGCCGCAAAGTGCTTGATGCAGGCGTTGACGTTTTCCGATTGGATCCCCCGCACAAAGGAAGCCGCCATTTTGCCCGCGAGAAGAGGGTCCTCGGAGAAATACTCGAAGTCTCTGCCGCACAGGGGGCTGCGCTTGACGTTGAGCCCCGGACCGAGGAGCATATCCACGTCGATGGACGCAGACTCCTTGCCGAGCGCCTTGCCGACCTTCTCTCCCAAGTCTTCATCCCAGCTGCACGCCATGATGGAGGCCGTGGGGAAACACGTGGACGGAAGACTCGCGTTCAAACCAAGGTGATCGGCCTCCTCCGCCTGCTTCCTGAGCCCGTGGGGGCCGTCGGAGAGATACATGTCGCGCACGCCCAGCCGCGGCAATGCACGCGACTTGAAGAATGCGCCGCCCGTCAAAAAATCGGCTTTTTCCCGCAGCGTCATTTTGGAGACGATCTCTTGCTTGTTCATATAGCACTCCTTATCAGAATAGATTACCGACATTGTATCACATTTTCACGAAAATGTGTAAAAAAGGACATAATTTGTATAATTTGTGACACAATTTGCCGAAAGATGCGCAAAGAGCGCCCGCGGCTGCCCGCAAGCGCTCTTATGGGGGGGGAACCGACCGCGGAATTTTCCGCCGATCGTGCTTCTATTATATCCCCTCGTCCGAAAATGAAAACACTTACGGCACAAATTGACATTGTAGCGACATAAATTGTGATTTGCGTTTATTATATCACATCGGCATTCACATTTCAAGAGGGAATTTTTGAAAATGCGAAGATTTTTGCGTCCTCCGCGCTTGCGCCGCCCGCCGCGTTTGCGGCGGGCGGCGCGGACGGGCTCTTTCGGCAAAGCGGACATTTCATTTGACAATCCTCCCGCGCGTGTGATACAATTTCCGAGGAGGTAAACCAATGAAAAACAAACTGCTCGGTCTCTTGCAAAAAATCGCGAACGGATTTCTTGCCGGCATGCTCATTTCGATCGGCGGGGCGGTGTTCCTCGCCTGCTATGCAAAGAATGCGGACGGCAGCCTCGCCTTTTCCTACTATGTGGGAGCCTTCCTCTTCCCCGTCGCCCTGCTCTGTATCTGCATGAAGGGCTATTCCCTCTACACGGGCAAGATCGGCTATGTGCTCTCCGCGCACAAGAAAGAGGATATTTCCGTCCTGCTTTTGGGGCTCCTCGGCAACGTGCTCGGGACGGCGGCGTTCGGGTATCTGTGCGGGTGGGTATTCCCCAACATGCAGGAGACGGCCGCCGCACTGTGTACGGCAAAGCTCGGGCAGGGGTATCTGTTCGGACTGCTGCGCGCCTTCCTCTGCGGCATCCTCGTCTATCTCGCCGTAGACATTTATAAGAACAACAACAAGTCGGTGCTCGGCGTTCTGATCGGCATACCCGTATTCATTCTGAGCGGCTATGAGCACTCCATTGCCGACATGTTCTACTTTGCGGTGTACGGCGCGGCTTCGTGGCAGAGCTTCGGCTACATTTGGATGATTTTGATCGGCAACTCCTTGGGTGCGCTCATCATCCCCGCGCTGCAACTCATAAAGCCCAAGGACAAAG
>CANRPN010000127.1 GCA_947632505.1 uncultured Clostridia bacterium
ACGGCAGACGTCACGATCTCCGTCACCGTGAAGCAGGAGATCAAATCCATCAACGTTACGACAAAACCCACCAAGAATACCTACTATGCGGGTGAAACGCTCGATAAAGCGGGCATGGTGGTGGAAGTGGAATATGTCGGCGGCTCCAAACAGACCTTGCAAGAGAGCGATTACCGCATTGTTTACCAGGGCGGCGCGGCTTCCAGCGCGTTTGCCCTCGGCGACACCTATTTCAAAGTTTCTTACGGCGGCAAGGAATCGGAAAACGTCCCGCTCGATGCTGCGGTATCTGTCATGGTAACGCTCGATCTCAACGGCGGCACTCTTGCCCAAGCATATCAAGAGGGACTCAAAGCCAACACCGAGCTTTCGAACGTGAAGCTGGAAAACGGCGTTCTCTCGTTCACCTATGCAAAGGCGCTCACCGCAGACGTCACGCTCCCCGGGGCTACCGATCTCACCAAGGGCGAAGAGGGGGACTATACCTTCGTTTCGTGGAAACTCAACGGCACGGGCGACGGCGTCAGCAAGCTCTCCAAAGACAATGCTGTCAGCGTTGTCTATCAGGCAAGTTGGAATGCGCACCTCTTCGTGTTTGAGAGCATCGAGTTTGAACTGCAAAACAATGTGCCTCATCTCGTCGTAAAGGGAACGTATCAGGCCGCGACGAGCCTCTATATGCTCTTCACCGAAGGCAACCGCAACATCTCCTACAAGGCAGAGGAGACCGTTACGGGTACGCGCGGGCAGGAGTTCACGCTCGCAGTCAACCTCATGAAACTTACCGAGGCGAAGGCACAGGACGGCGGCAGCTTCGTCGGCCCGTGGCTCGACCTCAGATTCGGCTATGATGTGGACGGCAGAACGGAGACAATGGAACTTCCCTATGACCCGTCTCTCGAAACTGTCAGCATGGTTGACGCCGATGAAACTTACAGATTCGGCTTTGCGAAGTATGGGGAAAAAGATCACGAAATGCTGAAAGTGGTCATCACCATGCTCACGCCCTACACCTATGAAATGAAGGTCGCCAATACGAACGATGTGCTCACGCTCACGATCAACGGCAAGATCCGCGAGAAACTCCTTTCTACTTTTGTGGGCAAGACCGCGAAGATGGACTGGTGGATCGCGAGCACGGTCGCCGCGCCTGATTCCAAGATCGCAGCGGACGGCTCCTTCAAGTTCGAATTTGAGCTTTCGCCCGAAAATGGCTTCGTTCTTGATACGCTCGGCTATGCGCATTTCAGCATTGTCGATGAGAACGGTACGACCGTCTATAAGGACGGTTCGGACGGCAACCTTCTCGCCAACGAGAGGACCCTCACCAACCGCAATGAGCTCACCAAACACGAGATCCCGCACAATGATTTCGGCGGCAACAGCCTTGAAATCTCCAATGCGGCCGGCACCCTCGTGTACTACGTCGGTATTCCGAATTGGGACGCGATCGTCATCTACGGTATGAACCCGAAGGCCCCCCGCTTCACTTCGAGCGGCGACGTAGAACTCAAAGTCGACAATTTTGCGGCTCCCACAAAGGTTTACTACGTCATTAAGATCACCATTGAAAACCTTACCGAAGAAGAGGTCGATAAGCTCCTTCTCGGCAATACCGACGGCGACGTCAACGTCTTTGCAAGCGATGCGGCGCGCAATACCGTCACCGGCAACGTCTACACCCTTTGGTTCGACGTAACGGCGTACAGCGGAAGCCAGCTTTGGCCCAACCTCTATTTCGAAGAAGCGGACGGCACCTACACCAAGATGGGTGAGTTCGGCGGTGACGGCGATTACAGCACGAACGGTCTCTATGCGATCGTGGGTGGCGTGAAGTATTCCATTCTTTGCGGCAGCGAAACATATTCCCGTCCCTGCCTCGTTACGGGTACCCCCGCAAGCGGCGAGACCAACCCTCCCGAAACCGATCCGAGCGCAGTCAAGAAGGAACTCGTCATCGACGGAGCGACCTTCACGCTCGTTGCAGAAGGCGGCAAGCCCTATGTCAAGGTCACCGTCAGCGCAAGCGGCTTTGCAAATGCGGATGAGATCAAGAGCAGTGTGCAGTACGGGAACTTCGACGCCCACGACGAGGGCGAAGAGGACGACTTCGAGTGGAAAACGCCTTGCGTCAAGGTCGACACTACCGAGGACGGCAAATACACCCTTTGGTTCGACATTTCCGAAATCAAGGTCGATAACGGCAAACTTTGGTCCAATCTCTTCTTGGGCACTCAAAAGATCGAGATCAAGGACACTGCGCATACTTCCCACGGCGTCAGCATCACGGTCGGGGACACCATTTACACCGTCGAGTGCACGGGCGCGAACGGAACTTGGGACATTCCCTGCATTACGCTCAGCGAAGTCGGCGCTCCCGAATACGCCGCAACCGGCGCGGACCTTACGGTAGAGAGCGACAAAGTTTATCTCGTCGTCAGCGGAACTTACAGCGGATATGAAAAAGCGGCTTTGACGACCGAGCTGTCAAAGTATTTCGATCTGCAACAGAATGATAACGTTGCATTCGGTTCTGCTTGGGATAGACAGGTTCTTACGGGCACCGTGACTGTCGCGGAAAGCACTTGGGAAGTCCGTTACGACGTGACCGCTCTTGGCGTGAATGCGTACACTGCACATTTCGGCGGCGAAAGTACCGATTTGAAAGTCGCAAAAGCTCTGAACGTCACAAAGGAATGCGGCGGTAAAGTCTATACGGTTTTCAGCGATCCCACTGCC
>CANRPN010000128.1 GCA_947632505.1 uncultured Clostridia bacterium
CTTTCTGTTCGTTGTCCATTTTTTTCTCCTTTGTCTATCTTTGAGTATATCACGATCTTGCCGAGAAATCAACTGTTTCTTCATTTATTCTCCGAAAAAATTCTTGATGATCTCGGCGATCTTGCTCTTATACACAATGTTCCCGTTTCCGCTTGCAAAGCAGAGCGGCGGATAAACCACGCACCACCAATTATCCCCCTTGCCCGAGCCGAGCTCCAAAATGAGCGCATCGTATATGCCCGCTTCGAGCGTGACGTTTTCATACACACGGGTGGGAAACTCCTCTTTTCTTAGGCTCGCTTTTGCACCGTAAGAGAACCCGTTCGCGCGCAAAACTTCCTCTGCGACCCCTTCAATGGCGGGAAGCGAATGCCCGATCTTCTCCATCGCCTCCTCCTTGCTCCCGCACTCCGCCACGACGGGCGTGAGGAACTCCACCACTCTGTCGCGCACCTTGTATTTGACGGCCTGCGCAGCCTCCTCATTGGAATCGGCGCGGATATGTACCCGCAGATAGGACGCGTTTTCACTGTTTTCTTTGAATCCCCCGAACGCAAGTACGGTGACGGCGATCGACACGACGAGCAAAAAGATCACGGCAAATTTTTTCATAAAAACAACCTCCGCATTTTCTTCGCGGAGGTTATTGACCCTCTGAAAGGATTTTATACCTTAACTTTTTTATCTCATTTACCGCTCGCCGGCGATGTGCCAACTCTCTTCGAGAAAGTTTTCGATCTCCTCCAAATCCACACTGCCGTCGAGGGGGAGGGAGATCCAATGTTTTTTGTTCATGTGCCAGCCGCGGAACACCTTGACGTTGTCGACCAAGAGCTCTATCTCCGCGGGGTCGGCGCGCACGTCGAGAATTTCCGCGTTCCCCTCACCCGAAAGACCGATCTTTGCGCGCGCCACCGTGAGCACCGCGCCGTACCACTTTTGGTTGTCCTTCCTGCGCCAGATCGCATTGTCGGGGAACTTCTCCCAAAGATACTCGGGCTCATCGCCGTATTTTTCCCGCACGCGGGCGATGAGTTCCTTCGTGACCGCGCTCTTGAAGATCTCAGTCTCGAAGCATTTTTCGGCGACCGTCTGCAAAGCGGCTCTGTACTCTTCGCGCACCCGTCCGACAAATTCCCCCGCAGCTTCCTCCACGAGGTGCAGCGTGTATGGCTCCTCCGTGAGCGCGTCCAACAGCTCCGCATTGACCGACCCGTCTGCCGAAATGCGCACCGTCAGCACAAATTGTTCCTCAAAGATCGGCATACGGAGCACAAATTTCCCCTGTTCTTCTTGAAATCCGAAGAGCCGCATTTTTTCAAAATTCGGCGTTTTGAACTTAAAGATCTCGTCTTTCATTTGAGGTCCGTCCCCGTGATCACGCCGCCGCCGAGGCACTGCGTTTCGTCATAGAGCACGGCGTACTGCCCCTCCGTGACCGCGCGCTGGGGCTCGCAGAAGAAAATTTCCAACCCCGTCTCCCCTTTCCGCACCACATGGACCGCCTGTTCGCTCTGACGGTAGCGGAACTTCGCAAAGCAATCGAACTCCTCCGCTTGGGGTACGGAGGGAATGTAATTCATGCCCTCCACGGTGCATCGGGTGGAAAACAGAGGCGTTTCGTCGCCGTGGGAAACGTAGAGAATGTTTCGTGCAAGGTCCTTTTTGACGACGAACCATCTGCCCTCCTCCCCCTTTCTGCCGCCGAGGTCCAAGCCACGCCGCTGGCCGAGAGTATAGTACATGAGCCCGATGTGCCGCCCCACTTCCTCGCCGCCGAGGGTGAGGATCTTCCCGGGCTGCGCGGGGAGATATTCCTGTAAAAATTTACGGAAGTTGCGCTCGCCGATAAAGCAAATGCCCGTACTGTCCTTCTTTTCAGCCGTGGAAAGATGTTCGCGCAGTGCGATCGCGCGCACTTCGTCCTTGGTGAGGTCGGCAAGCGGAAACAGCACGCCGTCGAGCTGGGGCTGGGTGAGCTGGTTGAGGAAATAGGTCTGGTCCTTTCCCCGATCTTTCGCTTTTAAGAGGCGATGAACGTTGTTTTCGTGGGAAATGCCGCAATAGTGCCCCGTGGCGATCATCTCCGCGCCGAGCGCCTTGGCATACTCCTTAAAGGGACCGAATTTGATCTCGCGGTTGCAGAGGACATCGGGATTGGGGGTCCTTCCCGCGCGGTATTCGGCAAGAAAATAGGAAAAGACGCGCTCCATGTACTCTTTGGCGAAGTTGACGGAATAATAGGGAATATCGAGAAGCCCGCACACCCGCTTGACGTCCTCGAAGTCCTCTTCCGCGGTACACGCGCCGCCGACATCGTCCTCTTCCCAATTCTTCATGAAGAGGCCCACGACGTTGTAGCCCTGTTCCTTTAAGAGAAGTGCGGCAACGGAGCTGTCCACTCCCCCGCTCATACCGACGACGACCGTCTTTTGCGACACGATGATGATCTCCCGAAAAATTTTTCTTTATTTTACCATATTCGCGCAAAAATATAAAGCATTTTTTCGAGGAATGTGCTATAATGGGGAAACAAGTGAGAAATGTGCCCGTAGCTCAGTTGGATAGAGCGCAAGCCTCCGGAGCTTGAGGCCGCAGGTTCGACTCCTGTCGGACACACCATTTGATAACAAATCCGAACGCTCGATTTCCTCTAATGAGAT
>CANRPN010000129.1 GCA_947632505.1 uncultured Clostridia bacterium
GGGGCGGAGCCGACAAGCGTGATCGCTTTTCTCGGGCAGAGATTCACGCAGCGGTAGCAGAGCACGCACTTGCCGAGAGGCTTTGCCTTCCTATTTTGCAGAAGCAGATTTTCGGCAGGACAGTTCTTGGCGCACAGACCGCACCCCACGCAGCGGGTTTCATCAACTTTGAGCGCGCGCCGCTTCTCTTTTTCTCCCTTGCGGAAAAACTTGCGCTGCGTAAAATACCCCACGCCGTGCGAGAGGGGAGAAAAGCCGCGTTTGTGCGCCCTTCCGCGCCGACAAATTTGTCGCGCAAATTTGTCGGCGCGGAGTTTCGCTTTTTCGAGAATGGGCGCGATCTCCTCCCCGTTTTTGATCGGAAACATCTTACAATCCGCAAGGTTATTCGGCATATTGAACATTTCCGCGCCTAAGATCACACCGCCGTACTTTTTCACCGTACGCCCGAGGCTGGCTGCTCCGTCGCCCGAGTAGAAGTACTGCGTTTCGGCGATCAAAAATTTCTTACCGCGAAACAGCCCGCTGTACCTGTGCACGAAATTTCGCATGGGAATGGGCGGCGCGGAGCCGTAGATCGGGAAAGCGAGCAGAATGAGATCGGCCGCTTCGATCTTTTCTCCGGCGTTCTGCACACTGCAGATGTCAAAGAGTTCGCAGTCGTATGTTTCCGCGAGCTTTTTTGCAAGATATTCCGCGATAAAACGGGTGTTGCCTGTTCCTGAAAAATAAAAGATCGTCAGCTTGTTCATCTCAATATCCTATGTTGCGTCCGCGCGGTAAGTTCCTATTCCTATTTTATATTATTGTCCGAAAGGATGAAAGCGCAGGAGGCGCGGGAATTATTCCCGCGCCTCCTGCAAGCCGTTGTTTATCTATCTGAAAAATCCAATAGGCGATGTCAGCCCTCTAATGCTTTTTTGAATTGTTCGATGAGTCTGCTTTCGATGCGCGATACCTGCACTTGCGAAACGCCGATCTCGCGTGCGACTTCGCTCTGCGTCATATCGCGAAAATAGCGCAGCATAACGATCTTCTTTTCCCGCTCGGGCAGACGGTCGATCGCGCTCTTCAAGAGCATCCTGTCGATCATGTCCTCCTGCGTATCCTTAGCGGGGAGTCGGTCCACAAGCGTGACAGACTTCTCGTCCTTGTAGTCGGAACGCTCATAGATCGAAAGGGGCATGCGGGAGGAACCCAACGTCATCACCACCTCGCCTTCATCGAGGGAGAAGACCTCCGCAAGTTCCTTCACCGAGGGCGCTTCTCCGTATTGGGCGGTATAGCTTTCAATGTATTGATTCATCTCACGGGCAGTGCGCTTCATTGCGCGGGAGACTTTAATGCTCCCGTCGTCTCGCAGAAATCGCTTGATCTCGCCCGCGATCATGGGCACCGCATAGGTGGAAAAACGAACGCCGAAACTTTCATCAAAGCCCGCGATCGCTTTCAGAAAGCCCATGCAGGCAAGCTCGTAGAGATCGTCGTATTCCACGCCCTTGCCGAGGTAGCGTTTGATGATACTCTTTAAGAGGGAAACATTTTCGGTAAGCAGTTTCTCTTTTGCCGCGCCGTCGCCCTTCTTGGCAAGCCGCAGGTAGTAGAGCGTGTCCTTTTCATCGAGCATCGGAAGCCGCCTTTGCGCCGAGCTTCTTACTCATTTTTACCGTTGTTCCCACGCCCGGCGCCGATGTTACGGAAAAGCCGGTCATAAAGGTCTGCATGATCGTGAAGCCCATACCCGAACGCTCCTCACCGGGCAGCGATGTGTAGAAGGGGGTGAGCGCCTGCGCAAGATCTTCGATCCCCTTGCCGCTGTCCGATACGGTGATATGTAGGGTGCTCCCTTCCGTTTCGCAGTCGAGGGTGATCCAATCCTCCCGTTCGGGGTAGGCGTGCACGATGCAGTTGGTTACGGCCTCCGAAACGGCAGTTTTGATATCCGAAAGCTCCGAAAGGGTGGGGTTGAGCGGCAGCGCAAAGGCCGCGACCGCGTTGCGCGCAAAGGTCTCGTTTTCCGAACGGGATAAAATTTTAAGTTGCATCTTGTTCATAGTCACCTAAATTTTGGGGATGAGGCTGTATACGCCGCTCACCATAAGCACTTTGTCGGCATTTTGATCCGGGGCTTCGAGCAACATCGTCATGCCGTAGCGTTTCAGCTTTTTATAACGGCCGATGAGGAACCCGATCCCCGTCGAATCCATAAACTTTACGCCCGCTAAGTTGAACACGGCGCGGCTGAGGCCCGCATGTTCGTCGATCAGACGGTCTGCGCAGACGCGCATTTCTTTTACGGAGCACTCGTCGAGTTCCCCGGAAAGATAAATATAAAGATCTTGCCCGCGGGAACAGCTTTGCAGCTTCATAGCGTCCCTCCGAAGTGAAGTACCCGTATTGTAGCAGAAAAAAAAGCACCAAAAATAGAGCAAATGGGGGAAGCAAGGGAAATCACGTCGAAAAAAAGTTTTTCGGAATTTCGGAAAATTTGCGAAAAAACACTTGACATTTCTTTCAGATTATAATATGATAATCAAGCGTTGCAAATGCGGCAGCACTTCGGGCCTTTAGCTCAGTTGGTTAGAGCGGTCGGCTCATAACCGATTGGTCCGCGGTTCGAGTCCGTGAAGGCCCAC
>CANRPN010000130.1 GCA_947632505.1 uncultured Clostridia bacterium
AATGCCTGCCGTATTGAACACGTCATCTCGGACGACATGTTTGAAATTTTGAAAAAATATATCGAAAAAGAATAAAGTAATTTAAGAAAAGAACGCCGCGGGGCGCTTCCAAGGAAGCGCCCCGCGGCTTTTGCCGTATTTTGCGTAGATCATACCCAAGTCGGGGTTGCGGTATTCTCGAAGGCCTTTTCGCCAACATTGTTCTGCGCCCCTTTATTGATTTTAATGGTCGTCAGCATAGAGCAGTTTTGGAACGCGCCGTAACACAAAACTGTTTCGCTTGTAATTGTTACACTGCGCAGGATAGAGGGGATGTAAAAATCTTCGAACTGTCCAATTCCTGTATCGTAGATTTGGCGTATTTTTGTTCCACCTTGATAAGAATCTTCACCGAAAATATATCCAAAACACGCCTTAGATGTTCCACTATTTCCTTTTTGACAGCCAACAAAGGGAAGAGTGATGCTTTTGATCATGGAGCAGCCGCTGAATGCAGCATATCCGATGGAAGTGACGGCATTCGGAATAATAAAGTCTCCCGCCAATTCGGAATTGATCATCGATAGGGTGCTACACCCTTTGAACGCCGCTTCCCCAATGGTATCTACGGAAGGGTTTATTGTAAACTTGTTCAAAGAAATGCATCCACTGAATAAAGAATCGGGAATGATCGAGATACTCGGCAAACTGATTGTTTCGATCTTCGAGCAATTTATAAAACAGTTTGCGCCTACTTGGATGATACTGTCGTTTAATTCGATTTTTGCGAGCATGGAACAATTTTGGAAAGCTCCGTAATTAAGAACGGATTCCTTTGTGATAGTAACGTTTCGCAGAGTAGAAGGGATATAAAAATCTTCGTACCTCCCAATACCTGTACCATAGGCTTGGCGTATTTTTGTTCCTCCCTGATAAGAACTCGTGCCAAAAATATACCCAAAACACGCTGCGGAAGTGTCGCTATTCCCTTTTTGCCCGCCGACAAAGGGCAAAGTGATGCTCCGAAGCGAAGAACAGCCGCTGAATGCGCCCGCCCCGATCGTCGTCACGCTCTCGGGCACGACAATGGACGTGATTGCATTACACCCTTTGAATGCGTTCGCGGGAATGGTGTCGATGGGAACGCCGCCGTGCTCCGCGGGGATGGTGATCTCGCCCGAAATGGACGTATTTGCCGCCTTGATAGACGCGCCCGAATAGACAAAGGTGCCGTCGTTGTCCTCTTTCGGCTGGTTGCTTCCGCCGCTCGAACTTGAACCGCTGTTGTTGCCGCTATTTCCACCCGAAGAACCCGTATTGCCGCTCCCGCCGTTGCTATTCGTTCCGAAGCCGAAAAGCCCGCCGCAAGCCGTAAACGCAAAGCACAGACAGATTGCAAAAACAATCGACAAAATTACCGTAAACCGTTTTTTCATAAACTTTCTCCTTGTAAATAAAAAATGCGCCAGCCGAAGCTGACGCATACAAAACGCAAACTCCGGTTGTCGCCAAACAAACTTTATATATGGGACGGATTCGTAACGCCAATATATTGGGATTTGCAGTTTTGCAAAATTCTAATATGTACAACACAAGGGCAGGATAGACCTTACCTTTCAAATGAAAAGCATAAAAAAATCCGTCACCTCCATAGGTTGATATAAAGTTTGTTTGGCATTTTCAGTATAGCACAAGGCCGCGAAGAAGTCAAGCGTCACGCGCTTTTTCGCAAAAGAAAAAAGCGAAAACAAGTTTCGCTCTTTTTGTTCGGTGCGGTTGCCGCTTCGTTCATTCTTTTGTTAGGCGGTCTAAAATTTCGAAGTAATTTTCAAAAGTCTTTTTGCAGCAGTTTGGGTCCTTGATCTTCACCCCGCCCGCTTTCAGGCCGACGAGCGCAAAGGCCATCGCCACGCGGTGGTCGCCGTAAGTCTCGATCGTCGCAGGACGCACGGGTGCGGGTTGTATCAAAATATCGTCGCCGCGGCATTCGCAGGGTACCCCGAGCGCGGTCAAATTGTGCAGAATCGCCTCCACGCGGTCGCATTCCTGCCGCCGAATGTGCCCGATGTTCTTCAAAACGCTCGGCGAGGACGCAAAGGGTGCGAGCGCGGCAAGGGTGAGGGTCTGATCGGAAAAGTCCTGCATGTCCACTTCGAATCCCGTAAATTGTCCCGCTTCCGTGCCGTCCGCCACAATTCCGTCGGGGGTCTCGGTCGGAATCACGCCTTTTTCCTGTAAAATTTTGAGCAGTTTCAAATCACTTTGCCCGCAATCGAAGCGAACGCCGCGCACGAGGACTTTCGCCCCGCAGAGCAGAGAGAGCGCGTAAAAGTAACACGCTCCCGACACGTCGGGCGGCACAGAAAAGGTTTCGGCGGCGGTTGAAATGGGGGAGACGGCGACACAGCGGTCGGCGCGGGAGACCTTCCCGCCGAAGGCGCGAATGACGTCGAGAGTCGTTTGGATGTAGCTCCCCTGCGTGCGGCCGCCCGTCAAAGTCAGTCTGAGCGGCCGCTTTCCGACTGCCGCGGCAAGCAACAGCCCGCTCGCAAATTGGGTGCTCACGTCGGTATTTACGGTCAT